>UQTI01000041.1 GCA_900543975.1 uncultured Prevotella sp.
TGCTTTTTAAAAGAATATTTTTGTTTTATGCTTGTCTTAAGTATATTAGAAGCTTGTCTTAAGTATATTAGAAGCTTGTCTTAAGCCTTTTAGAAGCTTGACTTAAGCCTATTAGAAATAATAGGCGAGAGCAATCTGCCAAGCGTTGGCGCGGCTGCGTGCCTCCTTGTTGACGATCTGCTCACCCACGTTCTGAAGACTGGCATCTGAGGTCTTGCCGCACACAATGTTGTAGTTGGCAGAGATCTGAAGGTGTGAGAGAACGGTGAAGCCGGCACCTACGTTGACGCTGAAATTAGAGTTTTTAACGCTCCATGACGTGTTCTCTGTCAGGTCCTGGTTCTTCTTGCCGACGTTGAAGCCGAACTGGGGACCAGCGAAAAGAAACACGTTGGCAAGGCTGCTCAGTCCCCAACCGTAACGGAGGTTGATTGGAACGTTGATTGCCTGGCAACGCAGCGTCTTGTCTGTTGTGTAGCTGGTGCCTGTGTAGCTGTCAGCAACTTTCACCTTTGCCTCACGCTGGTCGTAGAGGGCAGAAGCATCGATGCCGAGACCCACAAGAGGCAGCTGTATCTTAACGGTGGGGCCAATGAAGAAACCTGTGCGGTTGCTTGCGTCAAACACGCTGTTGTTGAACGACATGCTTGTGACGTTAACGCCACCTTTCACACCGAACTTCACTTGTGCCTTTGCTGTTATGCCCATCATCAGGGCAGCAGTAACGAGCAGTGTTGTAAAAATCTTTTTCATAATCCTTTTCTTTTTCCTTTTTTGAAGAATACTATTCTTTATTGTTATCTCTCTTTTTTATGTCTTCGTTTCTTCTCATTCGGTTTACCTTTATGTTAGCGTTTCACAACCGAACGACAGTTGCTCCTTCACGGAGTCATGATCAGCTGTCCTTTCAAGGACCTTAATGTCTCTCTCTTCTCACCGTCACTCGTGCCGAGCCCGACGAGCTTTTAGAAGAGCTTGAAGAACGACGGGTCTTCTTCACGGTTGACGTTGTTGAGGCCGACGAGCCTGCACGGCGGTTCTTCTTCTTCTTTTGCAGCTTCAGCTCTTTCTTGTCGAGCTTTGCTATGCTGTCGAGAGAATCTTTGCGGGCCTGGTCGCCCCACATGTTCTTCTCAAAAGCTTGCAGCTCACTCTCGATGCGTTTCTGCTCCTTCGTCATGGCAGCCTCGTCAGGACAATACTGTGCAAGCGTCTTGCCCAGCATGTTGTTTGTCTTGTAGATCTTGCCTTTGTAGAGGTTCTTTGTGAAGAAATCGTCCATGCTCATGACGGCAGCGTTGTTGACGTTGCTTGTCATGATGTTCTGCTTGGTAAGGAAGGGTGCGAGGTCGTCATATTTGATCCAGAACAGCGGATACGATGTGGCGGCATCGCCGAAATCGTCGTCGCGGCGAAGGATGGGGCATAGCGCCAGCACTTTCGTGTGGAAGGTTGCCGAGTTTTGGTCGAAGAAAGCGCTCTCCTTTATGTAATAGCCCGTCACCTCTTTCGACGGAATGTCGCTGTCGTCGATATGAATGCCCTTGTCTGTGCGCTCATAGAAAATGTGGTAGTTGTCGAGCAACGACTTGAGGTTTATCTGTGCCGACTTGTCAAACACCTCGTTGCCGTCAAGACGATACTCGTAAGCGGGCACCGCACGACGCATCACAAGCTTGAAGATGTAGGTGAAGAGGTTCATCTGCGAGCCTACTGGCTCTACAGGATAATAGAGCCCAGCGTTGGCATCTTGCGTGATGTCTATCTCGCGGTAGATGTCGCGTCGCCACACCACGTCCTCGCTCATGGGTATCTGTGTGGGGAACGAGATTTGAGCACGCACGCTCAACTGTCCTGCCTGCTGCTGTGCCGCCTGCTGCTGTTGCTGGCGACGCGCTGCTGGCTGTGCCGATGCTATGTTGGGCAACATGCAGGCTGTGAGCAATATGATAAATAGTCGTTTCATTGTTTTGTTGTTTTGTTGCTTGATGGGGAATAGGGGGGCTTGAAAAGCTTCTTAAGCGACCCTTTGTCTTTATTTCACAATCACCTGCATAGAGCCTGTCAGCTTACGGGAGATGCCGTCGGGGCCTACAGCTGTTATGTTGGCAATGTAGAAGCGCTTGTTGCGTGAGAGCTTGCGGAACGTGTCGCGTTGGCGGTCAGAGAAATGCGCACCGTTCGATGCCATAGGCACGGCGTTGCCCATGTTGTCGAAGAACACGGTCTCGAAGCCCGTCACACGGAACTGGATGTCGAGGATGCCGTCGTCGATGGCGGCGTTGAGCGTGTTGATAGACATGAGCGACTGCTTTGACAGTCCGCCTTCGCGGAAGCGTGTGGTGCCAATCTGCAAGTAGGCTGTCGGGTCGGGCAACTTACGCACATGGAAGGTGTACTTGCCCATCTGTCGTGAGCGTCCGTTGTCGTTGCTTGCCACGTTTATGGTCACGTCCTTGCCTACAGCCGACGGTCGGGCTATGTAGCGGCCCATGCCTATGGAGCGGAACGAGCCGCCGCCCATTGATGCCGACACGCTGCTCAGAGGCACGCCGGGGATGGAGATGCTTATGGGGTTGTCGTAGCCGGCATAGAGCACGTTCATGAGGTCTGCTGACACGGTGGCGCTTGGTCCCACGACGGTGTACTTCTGCGTGAAGTCGCGGCGTATGGTGTTGCCGCTGCCGTCGCGCATGGTGATGTAGCCACCGAAGCTGTGCTCACCCACACCGCCAGCAGTAAACTGATATTGGCTGCCGCTTATGCGACGTCCGCCGACGTATATTTCGGGCTGCTGTGTGGTGTCTACCGCAGCCATGACGATCTGTGCCTTGAACAGGTCTCCGCTGATGACGGTTCTCGATTCGGGTATGACGAACGCGCTGAGCTTGTTTACGCGGATGTCCTTCATGTCGATGTTTGCCACGAGGGTGTGGAGCACCTCGCCCTCAGCATAGCGCACGTCGCTCTGCAACTTTGATAGCAACGTCACGGCAGCAGCCACGGGCATGTCTTCAAACATATACTCCTGCCAGTTCTTGCCCAGCGTGTTCTCCTTGTGAGGCACCTTCGTGGTGAGGTTGCTTGCGATGATGGCCTTCTGCTGTGCGTCGGGCACCATTGCCAGGATGCGCTCTCGGAACGAGTTGATGGCGCGGAACAGTTTTCCTCCCTGTCCTGTGCCAGGCGCAAGCATGACATGGCTTGCCGCCTCAAGGTTGTCCTTGCCTTTGATGTTCAGCACATCGCCGTCGGCACCATCGGCTTCGCGCACGATGGCAACCTTCAGTTGTTGTGCAAAGTTGTATAACGAATCGCTCATGCGCTTCACCTCTGTAGCCTTGTCGAACCATTCTTTCACCTTCTGCGGGTTGGTCTTCATCTGGTCGGCAAAGTTGCTGTAGAGGCTCTCGTTCTCTTTCGATGAGTTGGCGGTTGTTCTGTTCAGACTTTCCTCCACTATAGAGAAACCGTCGAGCACCTCGGTAGAGATGTTGAGAGCGAGCATGGCCATGAGGACGACATACATGAGGTTGATCATCTTCTGGCGTGGCGATACCGGTCTTTTCTTTATTGCCATTGTTTGTTGTTTTAATGGAGGTGAGGAGCTTTATAGGTCTGTGCCTATGCGTTGCTTACACCTTTCATGTTAACGGTCATTGCTTCAATCATGCGGGCATAGATGCTGTTGAGCTGCTCTATCTGCTGTGCCATGTGTCGGCTCTGGTCGTTTATCTGGTCGATGGTGCCGATCTGCTGGCTGGCACTCTTAAGCTGCATCTCGTAAACCTTGCAGATGCCTGTGAGCGTGCGGTTGAGGTTCTCCATCTCTTCGCTGTCGCGTGTCAGGCGCTCGCTCTGCTCTGACACCTTCTGCAGGGTCTCGGTGAGCTTCTTCAGCTCTTCCACATAGCGGCTCTGTGCTTCTGCCAGCTCGGGCGATACCTGCTGCTGTGCTTCCACCCATGAGGGGGCGGCGATGACGGCTGCACCTGCTGCACCGGTACCTTCAACAGCAGCTGCGCCTGAAGAAGCGGCAGCTCCTGTAACAGCAGCTCCTGTAGCAACTGTTGCTCCTGTGGCGCCGTTAGCGGCTACGGCTCCTCCACCTATTATTATTGTGCCGCCTACGGGAGCACCCTTAACGACAACACCTTCGGTGTGTTCGCCATCTTGGCTTTCGCTGTTTCCGCTCTCGTCGTCTTCCTCACCGTCAAGATGAGTGGGCAGATCCATGCCTATGGCTGTCTTGTCGAAGGGGCGGTCAAATGCTGAGAGGAAGAACACGAACACCTCGGTGCCCATGCCCGCGAACAACATGATGTTGGCTCCCGGCAGGTGGGTAAGCTTGAAAAGCGTTCCAAGAATAACGACTGATGCGCCCCAGCTGTAGGCATAGTTGAGGAATGTCTGTCCGGGCACACTGTCCATCCACTTCTGCAGACGGTACACGATATTTAGCTTGCTGTATTTAGTCATCTTTTCTTACTTTTTTTCTGTTTAACACTTGACGGACTTGCCAGACTGCGCACGCAGCGGAAGCCGATATATGAACGTGGCTGGTTCTGATATTCCCATGTGCGCCATGCTGAACGTATGAGCGACTCGGGGTCTTTCCACGAACCGCCTCTCACGCTCTTCTTCTTCAGGCTGTAGGGGTCTTCCTTGGCAGCCTTGTATTCGAGCTGCGGGTTAAGGTCGTTCATGGCATCGACGCCGGCATCGGTATAGACGGTGCTTGTCCATTCGGCCACGTTGCCAGCCATGTCAAACAGTCCGTTGCTGTTGGCGTTGTATATGCCCACCTTCGATGTTATGAGGTTTCCGTCTTGTGTGTAGTTGCCTCGGTCGGGTTTGAAGTTGGCATAGAAGCATCCCTCACCGCTCTTCACGTCGTTCTGCTCCCATGGAAACTCGGTGCCTTCCTTTCCTCGTGCCGCATATTCCCATTCAGCCTCTGTTGGCAGGCGGTAGCGCTGCACATAACGTGCCTCGGAACCCAAACCCTTGAGCAGATAGTCGGTACGCCAGGCGCAGAACGCGTTGGCTTGCTCCCATGTCACGCCCACCACAGGATAGTCGTTGTAGGTGGGGTTTGAGAAATAGTTGCGCAGATAGGCCTCGTTCTCAGAGTTGCGGAAGTCGTTGACCCACACGGTGGTGTCTGGATAGACGTTCACGATGTAGGTGTTGAGGAAATCCCACGGTCCCGAGAGCGGACGGTTGATGGTCTGTCTCACGATGCGTCCCTCGTCGTCGACAAAGGCGGTGTCCTTGGAGATCATCACCACCTCGTTGGGGTTTATCGTGACGTCGGTGTTGAGGTTTCTCTCGTCAGGGTTCAGGCGGTTACGGCGCAGCGCAGCTGTCGTGTAGTCGTAAACCTCATATTTATAGTTGAGCTGACGATAATCGAGCATCTTCTCGCCTGTCACAGGGTTTGTTGTGTATAGGCTCTCAAAGGCACGCTGCTCGTCCTCATTGGGCTTGCGCGGCAACTGCTTCTTCCAGTTGAGGTGTGGTGTCACGGGGTCACCGTTCTTGTCTTCTGTGATCATGTATGTCTCGTCGCCGCCATAGTTGGGGTCGGCGAGTCGTGTGCGCAGGATGCTGTCGCGCACCCAGAACACAAACTGCTTATACTTGGAGTTGGTCACCTCCGTTTCGTCCATCCAGAATCCGTCCACCGAGATGTCTTTCTTCGGTGTCTTCATGCCCCACAGGCTGTCTTCCTTCTGCAAACCCATGTGTAGGAAGCCGCGGCCCACCTTTGTCATGCCGAACGGTGTGGGCTCGGAGAAACCGCGTCCGCCACCCACGCCGACCAGTTCGCCTCCACGTCCTGATGATGTGGTCGACTTGCCGCCGAAGCAAGCTGTCAGGCAGAGCGTAATGACCGCTGCCGAGAGCACAGATATAATGTTTGTTCTTTTCATCATTATGTTGATAACCTTCGTTGTTATAGAGTCAAAATTTTTTTTAGAGTTATTGTCTTTTTCAGAGCCGCCTTCTCTTCTTTACAGATTCTTTACAGAATTCGCACGCTCTGATGTCGGTTCTTGCCTTTCTTCGTCATGTTGAGGTCCATCTGATAGCCGATGAACAGCTCGTGGCTACCGTTGCCGAGGCTCATGGCGGAGGTGTAACACTCATAACTGTAGCCGAGCATCACGCCGTGGACGCGGCCACCGATGAGAAGCGTCACCGATGTGTTGGGGCTGTAGGTGAGACCGGCATACATCACCTTCTTCTCGTTGGTGTAGACGAGGCGTCCCGTCACGTCGGCTCTCCATGCCACGCCGTCGGTTCGTCCGAGGGCTGATGTCTTGACGGTGAGGAACGGGTTTCGCAACTTTATGTCGTAGCCCGCCGTGAGATAATAGGTGGGGTCAATCTTCAGCTCGTTGCGCTCTCCCAACTCGATGAGCGGGGCGTTGAGATGTGTTGCCGACACGCCCACATACCAAGGGCCGCGGTTATAGTAGAGTCCGGCTCCAAGGTCCAGCCCGTTGCCGTCCACTTTTGATGTCGCCAATGCGGGGTCGCTGCTTTCTCCTGCATCGACCTTTGAGCCGTCGAAGCTCTCGCTGAGCAGCCCCACGTTCACGCCGGCGCTTATTGTTCCTCCGAACAGCCTGTGTTTGTAGGCATACTGCAACGCCAGGCGTTGGTGTGAGAACAGACCGATCTTGTCGTTCATAAACTGCAAGCCCACACCGTGTAAGGCCCCGATGAACCTGACGGGCATGTCGGCAGCGGCATACATGGTGTTGGGGTTGTTCTCAAAGCCCGCCATGTCAAGGGCATACGCTGCCGTGATGTTCAGCTTTGGTTGCTTTCCCACGGCAGCCGCGTTGAAGGTCGGCTCCATGTCGAAATAGTGGCTGAACGACACGTCATATTGTGCATGGGCCTCTGTTGCGGCTGATGCAAACGTTGCTAATATAATGAAAAAGCGTTTAAACACGCTATAATAACGCAAGAGATTGGGGTTTATTGCGAAAAAAAAGAAAAAATGTTGTCTTATAGACAAGAAAGTTATCATTCTTATAAGATACTGAACTTTCCAAGGATTATTATTTACATAGCGCTTCGCGCTCGTTTGTTTTTTAAACATTAATTTTCATTAATGCCCCATTAATTATCATTAATACGCGCTTCGTGCGGCAAAATTAATGTAAAAAAATGCGCGAAGCGCAAATTATATAAAGAAAAGGCGCACAAAACCTATTGAACGTTTTGTGCGCCTTGTGCTTTTATGTCGTGCTTGCAGGATAGACCCTTTTGTAAAAAATCAATCTTACAAAAAGAACTGTCCGTTAAGCAGCAACTGCTTTATTAGTCGAGCTGAGCGAGCTTGCCGTCAGAGCCGAGCACGTCAATGATCTTGTGCTTGTACATCTGCTCCATGAGGTCGCGAGCGGGACCGCAGTACTTACGGGGATCGAACTCACCTGGTTTGTCGTGGAACACCTTGCGAACAGCAGCGGTGAAGGCCAGACGTGAGTCAGAGTCGATGTTGATCTTGCAAACAGCGCTCTTAGAAGCCTTGCGGAGCTGCTCCTCGGGGATACCAACAGCGTCGGGCAGCTTGCCACCGAACTCGTTGATCATGTCAACATACTCCTGGGGAACTGAAGAAGAGCCGTGGAGCACGATGGGGAATCCGGGGAGCTTCTGCATGATCTCGTCGAGAACGTCGAATGCCAATGGAGGAGGAACGAGCTTGCCAGTCTTCGGGTCGCGTGTGCACTGCTCGGGAGTGAACTTGTAAGCACCGTGTGATGTGCCGATAGAGATAGCCAGTGAGTCAACACCTGTGCGGCTTGTGAAGTCGATAACCTCCTCAGGCTTTGTGTAGTGGCATACGTCTGAAGAAACCTCGTCCTCAACACCAGCCAACACGCCGAGCTCACCCTCTACAGTTACATCGAACTGATGAGCATAGTCTACAACCTTCTTTGTCAGGGCGATGTTCTCCTCGTAAGGCAGTGAAGAACCGTCGATCATAACTGAAGAGAAGCCGAGGTCTACACAGCTCTTGCACAGCTCGAAGCTGTCACCGTGGTCGAGGTGAAGAACAATCTCAGGATGCTTGCAGCCAAGCTCCTTTGCATACTCAACGGCACCCTCTGCCATGTAGCGGAGAAGAGTCTCGTTAGCGTAAGCGCGTGCACCCTTAGAAACCTGGAGGATAACCGGCGATTTCAGCTCTGAAGAAGCCTTGATGATAGCCTGAAGCTGCTCGAGGTTGTTGAAGTTGAATGCGGGGATTGCATAACCACCCTTGATGGCTCTTGCGAACATATCACGAGTGTTCACCAAGCCCAATTCTTTGTAGTTTACCATAGTTTTATAAAATATTTTTAAAACGTGTATTATATGTCTTTTGTCTTTTGACAGCCGAAAATGTTGTGCTTTTCTTTTCGGCTGTTTCTTTATACCGATGCAAAGTTAACATTTTCTTTTTGAAAAGCAAGTGTTAAAACAAATTTTAATGCTTCGAGCTGTTCAATTTTTGTTAATAACCCACACCTTATTATTATAATAAGGCGACGTTGCAATGCTGACATGGCAAATCGCCACAATGTCAGCACAGCGAACCATAGTCTTGAAGCTTACGCTTTCTTCAGAAATGCCCGTTTCCTCATGGCGTAGGCAAGCACGATGGCGAAACCGACGAGAGGAATGAAGAAAGGCAGCAGGAAATTGTCGGTGCGGTCGGCGATGAGGCCCATGAGCAGGAAGCCGCAGCCGCCCACAGGGGTCATCATCAAGATTGACGATGCGCTCTTGGTGAGGCGTCCCAGTCCGTCAAGCGTCAGGGAGAAGATTGTCGGGAACATGATGGCCTCAAACAGGTAGTTGGCGATGAGGGCTGCCAGCGACAGGCCCTTGATGTCGAGCATCACGAGCACCATGCACGCCACGCTGCCCACGGCGCAAAGGGTGAGCATGGTTTCTGCTGCCACGCGTCGCATGATCCAGCTGCCTATGAATCGTCCGATCATGAACACGAAGAGGGCGGCGGTGATGACCATTGCTGCCGACTTGTCTGCCATCCATCCCATGCCGGTGACGAAGTTGATGAAATAGCTGTTAATGGATATTTCTGCCACTTCGTAGGCGAGGAGGGCTGCCAGACCGAAGAGGAACATCTTGTTGCCGAAGAGCAGGCGCAGGTTGTGTGTGCCGCTCTGCTTGCTCTCGTCTTCGTTGCCGGCATCGGCATGCTTGATCTCGGGCAGGTTGACGCGTGAGAACACAAGTGCGATGACGAGCACGAGCACACCCATGATGGCGTAGGGCACCACGACGTTGCCGCCCTCGTTGCTGTCGTTAGAGCTGAAGAGGAACTGTCCCACGACAAACGTTGCGAACATACATCCCAGACCGTTGAACGACTGCGAGAAGTTCAGACGGCTTGTTGCCGTCTCCTTTGGTCCCAGCTCTGTGGCGTAGGGGTTGGCAGCTGTTTCGAGGAAGGTCAGTCCGCAGCCAATCACGAACAGGGCGGCAAGGAAAGCATAGAAGGTGCCTGCCGCAGCGCAAGGTATGAAGAGGAGCGAGCCGAGGCCGAAGAGGAGCAGTCCGAAGACCACGCCGCGACGATAGCCGAAGCGGTTGATGAACAGGCCTGAGGGTATGGCCATAAGGAAATAGCCCAGATAGGTTGTTACCTGTATGAGTGCCGACTGTGTGATGCTTATGTCCAGCTCATTTTGGAAGTGCTTGTTTAGCACGTCGAGAATGGCACGAGCAAAGCCCCACATGAAGAAGAGTGAGGTGATAAGCACAAACGGCACGATGTACTGTTTGCTGCTAAGAGATACTTTCTTGTTTTCCATTATTCTTGATGATGGGAAAAAGGTTTTTAAAAGGGAAGTTAAAAGGGAAGTTAAAGGGGAGTTAAGGGGAAGTTAACTCGCTTCGCGAGTGAAGTTAACGGACATATGCCATGGCGTTTGAGCTCTACTGCTCATTGCTTATAGCAACTAAATGCCATGGTTAATGGGCTTAAATGCCATAGTTAATAACGTCAAAGACCATAGCTCTAAATAAAAGTCCTGCTGCTCCCTGTAAAAGCTTCCGCAGTTTATATTTTTTTTACCTTTTTACTTTTTTACCTTTTTACCTTTAAAATTTATTCCAGCGGTTCTGTCTTCAAGCTTATAACGTTGCCTGTCACGGGGTTGAGGACGATGTGAGACGTGATTTTCTTTCCGAAGAGAGCGCCGCTCAGCAGTTCCACGCGACCATATTGGGCAGCGTAGGTAGAATATTGAGCCACGGTGCGGCCGTCGTTCACGATGTTTACCTTTATTCTTCCAGGCAAGCTAACCCCGATCACGAGTTCGTCTTTCTTTTTCTTCTCGTCGTCGGTTGTCTCCAGCTCATCAATGATGTGCTCGTCCTCAACGACAGCATAATAGGGAGCGCCAGAGAGGTCGTCGTTGTCGGTCAAGCCGAAATGGCGTGAGAAGCGGAAGGCCAGCATCTTGTCCTGTCCTTTCTCGGGAAAGATGGTCACGACCTGCTCGGTGGTGTCCTTCACCGTTGTGCCTTCGAACGCCTGTGTGAGGGCACGTTCTTGCGTGTTGAGCTGGGCAAGCATGATCTTGAGCTGCTCGCCGTCCTTCGGCATGAAGTCGGCCTCGCCTCGTGACAGCTGGTTGCGGCTGTCGCGTATGTCATAAATCTCCTGAGCCACCATACGCGCCATCGTGGGCATGTTGCCCGATGAGAGGATGTCCTGGCTCATATAGTCTTCAGCGTGCAGCGGTGCGGGCAGAGGTGCCGCCTTGAACGGCGTGCGCTCCTTCACGGGCTGTCCCTTGGCGTTAATGGCCATGATGACGCCGTTCTTGTCGCAGTCGACGTTCACGATGCTGTGCTTCTTGTCTACCGTGATCTCAAACTTCTTGTCCTTGTCGGGCACAGCCATGGTGTTGCAGCTGATTCCGACAATGCGGTAGCTCACGCTGGGTTGTGTCTCTGCCGGTTTCTTGAAATAGATGTCAGAGTAGGGCGCCAGCTTGCCTGGCGTGAATGTTGTCTTCTCTATGCGCAGCGCTATCTGCACGCCTGTCTTAGGCAAGAAATAAGAAATGCCTTCCTGTGCTGATTGAGCCATGGCGGCAGTTGCTGCTGTTATGGCTATGGCCAATGTAGAAAATATTCTTTTCATAATGAGCATTGTTGTTTTCTTGTAGGTAAATTTTGTTTTTATTGTTTCGCGCTTTAGTCCTGTAGCCATTTGAAGGCAACCGGAAGATACGCAATGATGTCGCTTGCTATGAGACTCTCCTTGCCCAGCTCCTTGGCGGCGAGATCGCCAGCCAGTCCGTGCAGATACATGCCGAGCAGGCAGGCGTTGCGTTGCGAGTGGCCTCGTGCCAAGAGAGCCGTGATGATGCCTGTGAGCACGTCGCCGCTGCCTGCTGTCGCCATGCCCGCGTTGCCTGTAGGGTTGAACGTCACCTTGCCGTCGGGTGTGCAGAGGGCAGAGAAGTGGCCTTTCAGGATGATGAATGCCTCAAGCTGCATCGCCATGCTGCGTGCTTTCTCCAACCGGTCAAAATCGTTGGAGCAGGGAGCGCCTGCCAGACGGTCAAACTCGCGAGGGTGGGGAGTCATGATCATGCCTTTAGGCAACTGCTCCATCCATGACGAGTGGTTGCCGAGAATGTTGAGGGCATCGGCATCTGCCACGACGGGGCACAGCGTCTTGCGTAGCTGGTCGATGAGCGCTATGGCCGTGTCCTCGTCACGTCCAAGGCCTGGTCCTATGCCCAAGGCGTCGAACCCATCGGTGTTTACAGGCTCCGAGAAGATTGTCTCGTCGCGGTCCAGCTGAACGACAGCTTCGGGCACCGTTATCTGCATGATGTCATAGTTGCGTCGTGGTGTGTGCGTTGTGACCTTTCCCACGCCGGCTCTCAAGCAAGCCTTGGTTGCCAAGACAGCAGCGCCCGACATGCCGTAGCTGCCCGCTATGATGAGGGCGTTGCCCATGGTGCCCTTGTGGGCGAAGTCGTGGCGAGGGGTGAAGAGTCGTCTGATATCTGCCTCCTCAGCAATGGTGAACGGCGTGTCGGTGTTCTGCACATACTCTTGCGAGAGACGTATGTTGAGCACCTTCAGACGGCCGATATATTGCTGGTTGTCGGCGAGCATCATAGACAGTTTTCGCTGGTGCAAGGTTAGCGTGAGGTCGGCTCTTATGATGTGTTGCTGGTTGTTGAAGCTGTTGTCTTCAGCCATCAGACCCGACGGGAGGTCAATGCTCACCACCTTGCATGGCGATGCGTTGATGTATCTTACGAGCGAGGCAAATCCTCCTGCCAGCGGTTTGTTCAGTCCCGAGCCAAACAGTCCGTCTATGATGAGGGTATCGGCGTTAAGCGTCGGCGGGTCAAAATTGGTTGACACCTCGGTAAACTCTATTCTGCTGTCGTTCTCTATGCGTTTCTTGTTTGTGGCGCAGTCGTCGGACAGGTGGTTGTGTATGTTGAAGAGGTAGACCGCAACCTTGAAGCCTCTCTCTGCCAGCATGCGTGCCACGGCCAGCGCGTCGCCACCGTTGTTGCCGGGGCCGGCGAACACGATGACGGGCGTGAGTTTTGTCCACTCCTCAGCAATGGCTGCCGTGAGTGTCTTCGCTGCCCTTTCCATGAGGTCAATAGAGTCTATCGGCTCATGCTCAATGGTATATTTGTCAAGCTCATGAATCTGAGCACTTGTAAATATTTTCATAGTGATGCAAAAATACAAAAAAGAAACAGTTCAAGTGTCATCAAAGGCAGCTTTTTCTTCTTGATGTTGAATAAATTGTGATGTATGGCTGTTGTTTGGCGATTTTTTCGTAATTTTGCGGAAATTTTAAAATCCGTTTCATGAACATAGTAAAAATAAAGGACAAGACCTTTAAGACATCCATTCCTGAGGAGGAGATCCTGAAGAAGGTGAAAGCCGTGGCTGACAAGATTAATGCCGACATGGCCGACAAGAACCCTCTGTTGCTTGCCGTGCTCAACGGCTCGTTCGTTTTTGCCGCAGACCTCATGCGTATGATAAACATTCCTTGTGAGATCTCGTTTGTCAAGCTTGCCTCATATCAGGGCACAACCTCTACCGGCACGGTTAAGGAGGTGATAGGCATAAACGAGGATATCTCGGGTCGTACGGTCATCATCGTTGAAGACATTGTAGAGTCGGGCTTGACGATGAAGCGGATGATAGAGAGCCTTGGCACACGCAACCCCGAGTCGATACACATCTGCACGCTGCTTCTGAAGCCTGAGCGTCTGAAGGTGCCTCTCGACATTGAGTATGTGGCGATGGAGATTCCTAACGATTTCATCCTTGGTTATGGTCTCGACTATGACCAGCAGGGCCGCAACCTGCGCGACATCTACACGCTTGTTGAGGAGTAAGCCTCTCCCTTGCTGTTTGGCTTCACAGGCTGTGGCATCGTGATAGACATGTCTGCTTCTGAAGAAGTCTGAACGCTTTTGCCTGTCATGTCTGAAGGCGACACATAGGGTGTCTTTTGCCTTTGGAATGTGGCGGTTAGAGGGATGTGTGCTTAAAGCGCACCTTTCCATAAGCTTAAAACTGAGGTTAGCTTAAGGCTTTACCTATAGAAGGCTTGGTTTGCGGAAGGCTTGACCTGTGGAAGGTTTGGCCTATAGAAGGCTTGGTCTGCGGAAGGCTTGACCTATAGAAGGCTTGGTCTGTGGAAGGCTTGGCCCGTGGAAGGATAGAACATTGTAATTAACAAAATATTTTAAGGTAAAAAGATGAAAAATATTGTAATTTTCGGTGCTCCTGGTTCAGGCAAGGGCACACAGAGCGACTTGATGATCGAGAAGTATGGTTTCAACCATATCTCTACTGGCGACGTGCTTCGCGCAGAGATCAAGAACGGAACAGAGCTGGGCAAGACAGCTAAGGGATACATCGACAACGGTCAGCTGATCCCCGATGAGCTGATGGTTAACATCCTGGCAAGCGTTTACGACAGCTTCGGCAAGGAACACAAGGGTGTGATCTTCGACGGTTTCCCCCGCACCATCCCGCAGGCAGAGGCTCTCAAGGCTATGCTCGCTGAGCGCGGACACAAGGTAGCAGCCATGATTGAGCTCGACGTTCCCGAGGAGGAGCTGATGAAGCGTCTCATCAAGCGTGGACAGGAGAGCGGCCGCTCTGACGACAACGCTGAGACCATCAAGAAGCGTCTTGACGTTTACCACAATCAGACTGCTCCCCTCATCGAGTGGTACAGCAAGGAAGGTATCCACCACCACATCAACGGTCTTGGTGAGCTCAACCGCATCTTCGGTGACATCTGCACCGTTATCGACAGCCTCTAATTTGAAGCCTCTAATTTGAAGCCTCTGATTTGAAGCTCTGGTTTGAGGGCTCTAATTTGAAGCCTCTAAATTGAAGCTTCTAATAAATTGAGACCTCTAATTTGAAGCCTATAAAAAAAGGAATAGAATAGAAAAATATAGGCGCATGACCCTTTGCAAGCAATGCTTTCGTTGGTCATGCGCCTTTTTTGTTTTTAAGACGTTGAGGTTTATTTTGCTTCATTTTCCCATTTCTCCCATTCTTCCATAGCCGCTTTCCAGTCGGTTTGCTGTCCGCTCTCCACAGCTTCCTGCTGACGTTGTGCCTCGTCGCGGGCCTTGTCGCGAGCACGTTTGGCTTTCATGTCGGCAATGGTGGCATCGTCGAGAATGGCTATCGCACCGCGTTCTATTGCTGCATGCAGCTCTTCTTCGCCGAAGGCCTTACCCTGCTCGTTGAAATCGGATATGTTAAACTCATAACCCACTCTCAGGTCGTGACGTATCTGCTTCTGCTGTGCACGGTTGCCGGCATTCTTCAGTCGCAGCAATCGACCAATCTCTTTTATCTCTTTCTCCGAAAATTTGGTTCTTCCCATTAATTATTGTTTTTGTTTTCTTTTTGCAAAGTTACAACATTTATTATTTATAACGTGAAAGTGATGCTTAAAAATGAAAAGCTCGTTTCTGAAAAAAGTAAAAAGGTAAAAAGAAAAAAGGTGAATAAACAAATAAGGATATGCAAGCACCATAAAGATGGTGCGCATATCCTTATTGTCAGTTGTTTAAGGGACTATAATGACCCTAATGGTCTGTTACTCAGCACGGAAGCTGGGCAGGTCCTCCTTGACGAAATTCATGATGTAAGCGTGGTCGCCGATAACGTCGGCCTGAGCCATGCGAACATAAACGTTGGCACTTTTGGCGAACAGCTCTGCAGAACGTGTGGCATCCTCGAGAATGAGGAGCGACATGATGATCTCGGCTGTTATGTTGTAGAGACGGCGTGCGAGGAAATCGTGCATCTCCTGATCCTGTGCCTCTTTAACATACTCGAGAGCCTGCTCATAGAGCTTAACCATCTCTTCGACGCGAGCCTTCAGCGGCTGCAACTCCTCAGCCACTTCCTTCTCCAGCATCTCCTTGATGATGGTGAGGTATGTGCCGTTAGAGATGTAGCGAATGGCAGCCACCACCTGGAGCTGTGTGGTGCCCTCGTAGATAGAGAAGATGCGGGCATCGCGATATAGACGCTGGCTCTTATACTCCATGATGAAGCCCGAACCGCCGTGCACCTGGATGGCGTCGTATGCGTTCTGGTTGGCATACTCAGAGTTCATGCCCTTTGCCAACGGTGTGAAGGCATCGGCCAGACGCGAATATTTCTTCAGCTCCTGACGTTCCTCGGCTGTGAGCTTGCGCTCGCGCTGAATGTCTTCGAGAGCCTTGTAGATGTCCACATAGCGAGCTGTCTGGTAGAGGATTGAACGTCCTGCATCGAGCTTGCCCTTGATGCGTGCCACCATGTCGTAGACAGCAGGGAACTTGATAATCTCTGTGTCGAACTGCTTGCGCTCCTTAGCATATTTCAGAGCCTCGTTGTAAGCAGCCTGGCTAACGCCTACCGACTGTGCTGCGATGCCCAGACGTGCACCGTTCATAAGAGCCATCACATACTTGATGAGACCCAGACGTGTGCTTCCGCACAGCTCTGCCTTGGCGTTCTTGTAGACGAGCTCACATGTGGGTGATCCATGGATACCCAGCTTGTTCTCAATGTGGCGCACGGTAACGCCGCCGTCGCGCTTGTCGTAGATGAACATAGACAGACCGCGGCCGTCGCGTGTGCCCTCCTCAGAGCGTGCGAGCACGAGGTGAATGTCTGAGTCGCCGTTGGTGATGAATCGCTTCACACCGTTCAGGCGCCATGTGCCGTCCTCGTCCTGTGTGGCTTTGAGCATTACGCGCTGCAGGTCAGAGCCGGCATCGGGCTCGGTAAGGTCCATAGACATGGTCTCGCCAGCACACACACGGGGGATATATTTCTGACGTTGCTCCTCAGAGCCAAACTCGTAGAGTGTCTCGATACAGTCTTGCAGCGACCAGATGTTCTGGAAGCCGGCATCGGCGCACGACACGATCTCCGAAGCCATAGAGTAGGGAGTGATGGGCATGTTCAGGCCGTTGTAGCGGCGAGGCATAGAGATGCCCCACAGTCCTGCCTGGCGTGTAGCCTCCAGGTTCTCGTAGGTCTTTGACGCATAGTGCATGCGTCCGTCTACGAGGTGCGGTCCTTCGAGGTCCACATCCTCCGAGTTAGGCTCGATGATGTTTGCGGCGATGTCGCCGGTGATCTCGAGCACACGCTTATAGTTCTCGATTGCGTCCTCAAAATCGACGGGCGCATCCTCATATTTCTCTTTGTCGGCGTAGTTACGCTCCTTGAGCTCTACCACGCGCTGCATTTCCGGATGATTCAGATAGAAATCATATTCCGGATGGTCGGTATAAAAGTTTGCCATTTCTTTTTTGAAGTTAATGGAAGGTAACGGAAGTTAGCTCGCTGCGCGAGCGGAAGTTAATGGACAATACCTATGCTCAGCATAAATTTATACATCGCTTTTAAAGGCATTATCTTTGATTATTCCCATGCAATAAGCATTTAGAAACCAACTTGTCTTTTCTAGAAGCGATTCCATTTCATTAAACATTGTATCGTCAATATACCCAATGTCTTTGGAAAGAATATTATAATATCTACATTCTTCTAAGCTTCCTTGCGCGATGTTCATGAATCTAAGTTTGTCTGCTTTATGAAGCTTCTTGAAGCCTTCTGCAATGTTTGCGGGTATCGATACTGCGGCACGTTGAAATTGCGAACATAATCCAAATTTCTCATATTCAGGAAAGACCCTTGTATTTCGATAAACCAACAATACAAAGGCGTGAGCAAATTGCCATGCTTTTATGTCTTTGAATGAATTTGCCATTTGTTTATGAGAGAAAAAACATTTGTCCGCTAACTTCCGTCAGCCGCAGGCTGATTAACTTCCTTTTTACTTCAGATAACTTCCGTCTTACTTATTATTCGCCTTATAATACTTGATCAGCTTCGGAAGCACCTCTTCCACGGTACCCGTGATCACATAGTCGGCGATCTTGTTGATGGGAGCATCGGGGTCGCTGTTCACAGAGATGATGATGCCCGAGTCTTGCATGCCGGCGATGTGCTGGATCTGTCCAGAGATGCCGCAGGCGATGTAGACCTTCGGATGAACGGTCACACCTGTCTGGCCGATCTGACGGTCGTGGTCACACCATCCAGCATCAACGGCAGCGCGGCTTGCGCCAACCTCACCGTGCAGCTCCTTGGCAAGCTGGAAGAGCATGTCGAAGTTTTCCTTTGAACCTACGCCGTAGCCACCGGCCACAACGATGGGAGCGCCCTTGAGGTTGTGCTTGGCAGCCTCCACATGACGGTCAAGGACCTTCACAACGAAGTCGGCTGTGGGCACATACTTGGCCACGTCCATATACTCGACCTCGCCCTTTGCCTGGCCCTCATAGAGCGCCTTCTGCATAACGCCGCTACGCACGGTAGCCATCTGTGGACGGTGGTCGGGGTTCACAATTGTTGCCACGATGTTACCACCGAAGGCGGGACGAATCTGGTAGAGCAGGTTGTCATAGTGGGTGCCGCTCTTCTTGTCGTCATAGTCGCCGATCTCCAGCTCTGTGCAGTCGGCTGTCAGACCGCTGGTCAGCGATGACGACACGCGCGGACCGAGGTCACGGCCAATAACGGTAGCTCCCATGAGTGCTATCTGTGGCTTCTCTTCCTTGAAGAGGTTTACCAAGATATCGGTGTGAGGAGCCGATGTGTAAGGGAACAGTCCCTCGGCGTCGAAGACGAAAAGCTTGTCAACGCCGTAAGGCAGAATCTGGTCTTCCACCTTGCCCTTGATGTCTGTTCCTGCAACTATAGCGCAGAGGTCTACGCCCAGCTGGTTAGCGAGCTTGCGGCCTTTGGTGAGAAGTTCCTGAGACACTTCCTGTACCTGAGTGCCTTCGATCTCGCAATATACAAATACGTTGTTCATAATCGATTTTTGAATTTTGATTTTTGAATTTTGAGTTGTTGCGGCAAGCCGCAATGTTGATTTTTCGAATTCTGAATTGGTGGGTTCTCCACTTTTCAAAATTCAAAACTCAAAACTCAAAATTTATCCAATGATTTTTTCGTCCAACAATTCTTTTATCAGACCCTCGATGTCGGCATCGCTACCAGTAAGGCTCTTGCTCTCCTTGGCCTGGAACACGATGTTCTTAACGGCTTTCACCTTTGTGGGTGAGCCGCTGAGACCACACTGCTGTGGGTCGCCGTCAACGTCGGCCACGGTCCACTGGTTCAGGGTGAGGTAAGGACGCTCCTCGTAGAGGTAGTTGTACTTGTCCTCGGGCTTGCGCTCCATGGGAGCTGTCGCACGCTTATACTTCATGACGAGCTTAGCATTGGCGGGACGGCAAGGAGCGGCGCTGCCTGTAACGGTAACGACGAGGGGCATGGGAGCCTCCACGGTCTCCACACCACCGTCGATGTGGCGGCGAATGGTGAGCTTTCCGTCCTCACATTTGGTTATCTCCTCGGCGTATGTCACCTGTGAGAGGCCGAGCTTCTGAGCCACCTGAGGTCCCACCTGTGCGGTGTCGCCGTCGATAGCCTGTCGTCCGCCAATCACAACGTCCACGTCGCCAATCTTCTTGATGGCAGTGGCGAGGGCATAAGAGGTTGCCAGCGTGTCGGCACCGGCAAACAGACGGTCAGTAAGAAGCCAGCCGGTGTCGGCACCACGATACAGTCCCTGGCGAATAACCTCAGCAGCACGGGGAGGACCCATGGTGAGTATTCCTACTGTTGAGCCAGGGTTCTGCTCCTTCAGGCGCAGGGCTTGCTCCAAAGCGTTTAGGTCTTCAGGATTGAAGATGGCGGGCAGGGCTGCGCGGTTGACGGTGCCTTCGGCAGTCATGGCATCCTTGCCGACATTTCTTGTGTCAGGTACTTGCTTGGCAAGTACAACAATTTTCAAATTCATAAAAATATCTTATTTATTTTGTGAAATTTCTGAATTGCAAAAGTAATAACTTTCTCGCTTGCAGCCAAATATAAGGGTCTAAAAATGCGCAAAACGGCATCTCATGTGCACAGAAAGTGCACAAAGATGCCGTTTTGTGCATCATCTTAATGATGCTTTTTTATGAAAAATCTCATTGCTTTTTCGCTTTTACACCTTATATATATTATAAGGCCCCGATATTACAATATTCGCTGCACCTCTTTAAGGTCTTCGATCTTCATGAGGCTGTCCACGATCACCTTCACCTCGCTACGGTCGTGAACGCGCAGTTCGATGGTGCCATCGAAGATGCCCTTGTCGCTCGATATCGTGATCTTGTGAATGTTGATGTCGAGCTGGCTCGTTATGACCTTCGACACATCGAGGAGCATTCCCTTGCGGTCGATGCCGTGGATCTCTATTGTCGCATCGAAGAACATGCGTTTGTGCATGTTCCATTTTGCATCGAGAATGCGGTTGCCGAAGCTTGCCTTCAGACGGTTAGCCACATTACAGTCGCGCTTGTGTATCTCTATGCGCTTCTTGTTGTCGATGTAACCGAGCACATCGTCGCCGGGTATGACGTGGCAGCAGTCGGGGAAGATGAACGATGCGATGTTGTCTTCGCTTATGATGATAGGCTTTTTCTTGTTGAAGCCTTCGCCCACCACAAAATAGCTGGGCTTCTCTTCCTTCTTGTCGTGGCTTAAGAAAGGCACAAACTTGCGCCATCCCGCGCCCTTGCCTTCTTTCTTTTTCTCTTGCAGCTCTTCAAGGTCCTTGTCGTTGAGCACAATGCTCTTCTCTCCCACGGCAAAGAACAGCTGCTCATGCTTCTGCACGTTGTGGAAGTCGCAGAGCTTGTCGAGCGTAGCTGTTGTCATGGCCAGCTCATTGTCGGCAAACCAGTCGGCCACAATCTTCTCGCCGTTCTTCTGTGTCTCGCGGTTGTCGCGGCGCAAGATGGCCTGTATCTTGCCTTTGGCCTTGGCTGTAGACACGAAGTTGATCCATGACGGCTGCACATGTTGCGACTTTGACGTAAGGATCTCCACCTGGTCACCGCTCTGCAGCTTATGGCTCAGCGGCACCAGCTTGTGGTTAACCTTGGCACCGATGCAATGGCTGCCGAGGAAGGTGTGTATCTGGAACGCGAAGTCGAGGGCTGTGCATCCTGCCGGCAAGGTTTTGATCTCGCCCTTGGGCGTGAACACGAAAATTTCGCTCGCAAAGAGGTTGAGCTTGATGGTGTCGAGAAAGTCCATGGCGTCGGGCTGCGGGTCATCGAGGATCTCCTTGATGGTGCTCAGCCAGTTGTTAAGCTCGCTGTCGTCGTCCACGACCACGTCGCCCTCCTTATATTTCCAGTGGGCAGCAAATCCCTGTTCAGCCACCTCGTCCATGTGGTCAGAGCGTATCTGCACCTCTATCCACTTGCCTTGCTTCGACATGAGTGTCACATGCAGCGCCTGATAGCCGTTGGCTTTGGGGTGGTTAACCCAGTCGCGCAGGCGGTCGGGATGCGACTTGTATATCTGGCTTATGGCCACATATATCTTGAAACATTCGTTGATCTCGTCGTTGCGGTCTTTCGGGACGTATATTATGCGGACGGCCAGGATGTCGTAAATCTCCTCGAAGGTGACGTGCTTGTTCTGCATCTTGTTCCAGATGCTGTAGGGGCTCTTCACGCGTGCTTTCAACTCATACTTTATGCCCATCTTGTCGAGGGCTTCGCGTATGGGCTTGGTGAAGTCGGCAAACAGCGTGTCGCGCTGCTCTTGCGTCTTTGACAGCTTGCTCTTTATGGCAGCATACTCTTCCGGGTGCTCATAGCTGAAGCTGAGGTCTTCGAGCTCGGTCTTTATCTTGTTGAGGCCGAGGCGGTTAGCCAATGGTGCATAGATATAGAGCGTCTCGCCAGCAATCTTATATTGCTTGTTGATGGGTTGCGAGGCCAATGTGCGCATGTTGTGCAGACGGTCACAGATCTTTATTAGGATCACACGAATGTCGTCGCTCATAGTGAGCAGCAGCTTCTTGAAGTTTTCTGCCTGTGCCGATGCCTGCTCGCCGAAGATGCCGCCCGAGATCTTGGTCAGACCGTCAACGATCTGCGCAATCTTGGGACCGAAAATGTTTTCAATGTCCTCAACGGTATAGTCGGTGTCTTCCACAACGTCGTGGAGCAGGGCCGAGCAGATGCTCGTAGAGCCCAGCCCCATCTCCTCACATGCTATCTGTGCAACGGTGATGGGGTGCATGATATACGGTTCGCCCGACATTCGGCGAACACCCTTGTGAGCCTGGCGTGCAAAGTTGAACGCCTTTGTTATGATGTCAGTCTTCTTGCGGTGGCGTGATGCCAGATAAGTGTCGAGCAGATGCTGAAACGCATCGTTGATCATCTTGTCCTCAGCGGCTTCGCGCTGAGCGTCTTTCTTCTCCTGGTCGTCCATGGATCAGTCCTCCTATTGATTTTTTTTTACTTAACCTTAATCTTCTTACCAGCGCGTATGCTGCTGCCGCTTATACGGTTGAGCTTCTTGAGCTTTGACACGGTTGTGCCGTTGCGTGCAGCAATCTCAGAGAGAGTGTCGCCCTGACGTATGGTCACCGACTTTCCTCTACGGCTCTTCTTGCTTCTCTTTCTGCTGCGGCTGCTTGCCTTTGACGATGAGCGGCTTGTGCGGCTTGTGCTTTGAGAATATTGTGGTGTGGAGTTGTCAATCTCCACCTCTGTACGTTTGTTCTGGAAGTTGTCGACGGTGCAAGCGTAGATCGAGTCTTGCAGATCGATAAACTGCGCGATCTTCTGTGTGGGCAGACGCAAGGCCGAGAGCTTGCTGCTTCCGTTGATGATGTTGCGTCTGTATTGTGGGTTAAGGTCCTTCACGATGTTTATGTCGATGTTGAGAACCTTTGCAATCTGTTCAAAGTGAACGTCGCGGTCAATCATCACCGTGTCGGTCTTTGCCGGCAGCTCGGCAATCATCGGGCAGATGTTGTGGTCGCAGTAATAGTTCATTATGTAGTTGGCGGCAATGAATGCCGGCACATAGCCTCGTGTCTCTTTTGGCAGATAGGGGTAGATGTCCCAATAGTCGGTCAGGCCCTTTGCGCGGTGTATGGCTTTGTTGATGCCCTGCGGACCGCAGTTGTAAGCCGCGATGACGAGGTTCCAGTCGCCGAAAATCTTGTACAGGTCGCTCAGATAGTGGGCAGCGGCATAAGATGCTTTGATCGGGTCGCGACGCTCGTCGACGAGCGAGTTGATCTCAAGGCCATACTGCTTGCCTGTGTGCAGCATAAACTGCCAGAGGCCTGTTGCTCCCACGCGCGACACGGCGTTGGGGTTGAGAGCCGACTCGATGACGGGCAGATATTTAAGCTCCAGGGGCAGACCATAGCTTTCGAGCGCTTCCTCGAAAATTGGCATGTAGAAGTTTTGTGTGCCGAGCATGAGGCTCACGGAGCGGCGCAGGTGTCCGCTGTAACGGTCTATCAGCTTCTGCACCACGTCGTTATAAGGCATCTCCATGACCGACGGTATGCGGCTGAGGCGCTCTTTGTACACCTCTTTCTCATACACGGGGTTGATGTCGGGCTTGTCGCAGTTGACATCGCGCTTGAGATAAGTCTTCGCGTTGTACACACTCAAGAGGCTGTCATACTCGAACGACAGAGCCTCGGGCAAATCAATTACTTCCTTTTCTCCTTTCTTGTTTGTCACAGTGATCTCTGTGTCGTTGTCATCCACGTTCTGTGCCTGGATGCCGCTGTTAAACGCAAAAAGCATTGTGACTATCAGTAAACCAAATTTTTTCATCAATATGTTTAACTTTAAATGCTTGCTTTTTTTCTTGTCTGCAATATGATTAATTATTCCTTTTTTCCATAATTTGTTCTTACCGCACGGTGTCCTTTCCGCTTGCGGTTCTTGCCGCGCGGTTCCTTTCTTCTCTCGGGGTGCTATGTCTGTAGCCGTTTGCAGGCTTTAGAAGTTGAGGCTGCAACTCAACCCCAGTGAGTTTTGTTTTAGCGGGTTGCGCTCCGTAGTGTTGTTTATGATCGTCGGCTCTACCTTCAGGCTGAGGTTGTTGGAAATGTCAAACTCAGAGAGCGAGGCGTCCACATAAGCGTCGACCACAGAGAGGGCGTAGACACCCACCAGGCAGAAGAAGCTGAGGTCGCGCCATCGGCGAAACTTGTCCTTACGGTTCTTGAAGAGCGCCTGATAGCGTGCGAGGTTTGTCTCGTCGATCTTTGCCCCGAGGTGCAGAAACTGGTTGTAGCTCTGCGTGTTGGGGTCGTTGTCCATGAGGTCGAGATATGCCTGCGAGTAGTCGCGGTACATCTGGTTGTTCCAGCGCATGGCGTAGGCACAACCCACAAATCCGCCGTAGACGATAGGCAGCTTCCAGTATTTGCGGTTATAGATCTGTCCCGCACCCGGAATCACTATTGCCAACCACAGCGCGCGCTTGGGGTTGGGGCGCCATGTTGCCCAGTCGCGCTTCTTCTTCAGCTTCAGCGTGTCGGAGAGCGTCGTCAGCGCCAGGCTGTCAGCATGTGTGAGCGCCTGCTCAGCCTTTATCGTGTCTTCGGCGAGGAGCTGCTTGTCGTTGACAAACAGGGGCTTCGCTCCCGTCCCGGCTGTTGCCGGCATCGCGGTCGATGTGGGCTTTGTTGCTGTGCCTTGTGCCTGTCGCTTGGCGGCAGGGCGTGGCACGTTGTTCTGTGCCGTTGCCGTGAAAGGCTGTGCGGCGCAAAGCAGGGCCACGATGGCTGTCAATATGATATGAAAATAAAATTTCACGATTCTTTCTTATTGTTTCATTTTGTCAAACACGCTCATGATGTGCTCCAACTCTTCCTCGTTGGCAAACGGAATGGTTATCTTGCCCTTGCCTTTGGGTGAGCAGGTCATCTGCACCTTGGTGTTGAGGAATGTCGACAGGCGGCTCTTCAGCACGTTAAACTCTTCGGGCAGAGCAGGCTTGGCCACAATCTTCTTGTTGCCCAGCTCAATGTCTTCGCCGTTCTTAAGCTGCTGTGCCAGCTCTTCCACCTTGCGCACCGAGTAGCCATACTTCTGCACGTCCTTGAACAGCTTTATCTGTAACGACGGGCTGTCCACCGCCAGGATGGCGCGTGCATGGCCCATGTCGATCTCTTTCTTCTGGAGCGCCATCTGCACCTGTGCGGGCAGACGCAAGAGGCGCAGATAGTTGGTTATGGCTGTGCGGCTCTTGCCCACACGCTCCGACACCTTCTCCTGTGTCATGCCCTCATGGTCGAGCAGCTGCTCATAGGCCAGAGCAATCTCTATGGCGTTGAGGTCCTCGCGCTGAATGTTCTCCACAAGCGCCATCTCCATGATGTTCTCGTCGTTGATGGTGCGTATGTAGGCGGGTATGGCGTTGAGGCCAGCCAGCTGTGAGGCACGCCAGCGGCGCTCACCTGCAATGATCTGAAACTTGTGGTCTTCGATCTGTCTCAGGGTGATGGGCTGTATGATGCCTATCTGCTGTATGCTTGCTGCCAGCTCACGCAGCGCGTCCTCGTCGAAGTCGCGTCGTGGCTGGTTGGGGTTGGGCGATATCTCGTTGAGCGGTATCTCATTGATGGTTGACGAGCCTTGTGTGCGCACGCCGTTGGTGTCGATGAGGGCGTCAAGTCCTTGACCGCGTTCCAGGTCGTCGAGTCCTCGTCCCAGCACGCTCTTGTTGTATTTCTTGTGTACTGCCATTTCTTTTTCTCTTCTTCTATAGCTCTTGTTTTAAGATGTGGCCTTTAAGCTTAAAGATGTAGCCATTGATGGGTTGTCGCTTTTTCGAAGCTTATGCTTTTATCAGCTGTTTTTGTTTATAATCTCCTTTGCCAGAGCCAGGTGGTTTTTGCTGCCTGTAGAGTCGGCGTCGTAAAGAATTACGGGCAATCCGTGGCTCGGACTCTCACTCAGCTTCACGTTGCGCTGAATGACGGTCTTGAACACCAGCTCCTGGAAGTGGCGTTTCACCTCATCGTAAATCTGGTTGGC
>UQTI01000042.1 GCA_900543975.1 uncultured Prevotella sp.
ACGGTTAACCAGCGACTGTGTGGCGCTGTCGGCCGCTGCGCTCCAGTTTATTGTGTAGGCATAGACCTGACTGGTCAGCGGCAAAGCCTGAAGCGACGACGCAAACAGCATCATTGCAGCTACAAGCCCTAAACAAAGCACACTACCTCGCTTGTTCCTCATTTTTTTTTAGTTATTAATTTGTTACGCTTTTTAGCGTTTTATAGAAAGTTGCCATTCGCTGAACGTTTTCATAAACAGATATTCACCAAATGTTATTAGTCTTAACAGACGAGAAGACAAAATTTCAACCACCAGCCACTTTTTTTTCATGTTTTTTCTATTCAACCTCTTTCATTATTGCGCAAAATCCACTATCTTTGCATTACTTAAAAACGCAAAAAAAATATTTCATCCTTTATAAAGAAGAAATGCTACCCACACATAACCAAAAGCTTCTTGACGAGTTGAACGCTGGCAGCAAGGCGGCTCTGGAGACTCTCTTCAGGACATACTATCCGCGACTGTTGGCCTTCGCAAGAAGTTATGTATACGATGCCGATGCGGCACAGGACATTGTGCAGGAGATGTTTATCTACCTGTGGAGCCGACGCGGCACTATAAGTCAGTGCAACATTGCAGCGCTGCTCATGACGGGGGTGCGCAACCGCTGCATCAACTACATAAACCACCTATCGTCTTTACGGAAACATCTGGAGCGGCAAGACGGCAACTCCACACAACGGCTCACAAACATCGACATGTGCTCCGACACGGCTTCAGAGGTCGAGACGCGCAACATTCTCAACCAGCTCGACAGCTTCCTCAACACCATTCCGCCAAGACAGAAGGAGGCATTCACCCTTGTGCGCATGGACGGCATGACGTTGCGCGAAGCAGCCGACAAGATGGAGGTGTCGGTTGCCATGGTCGACAAGCTGGCAAAGAAGGCTCTCTTCAAGGTGACACAACATTTCAGTTCCCTCTACCCCACGGGCTTTTTCACCACACTGCTCATTGCTGCCTTAGCATGGGAAGTGCCCTTAAAAATGATTAATTAAGATGTGAGCTGGTTGAAATTTTTTCCAACGCATTGTCTTTTCATTATAACATAAAAGCAACCACTATGAACAACAACCAACAGGACATCAAGGCTGCGGCTATACGCTTCTTCGAGGGATGCGCAACCCTCGACGAGCAAGCACGCCTACAACAATACATAGAGCACGACCCTCGCAACATGCAGCAGTTCAGGCTATGGGAGGAGGAATGGATAAAGGCAGGAGCCTCTCACACCAGCTCTACCGATGAAGCTTGGCTACGCCTCATGCAGACCATCGACGCACAAGAGGCTACCACAAGCGAAGACACAGCCTCACACAGCACCTTGCTGCAACATCATGAAACAGAGCAACACCGTGTTATAGGGCTGCGCCTCTGGCACAAGATTGCAGCGGCAGCCATGCTGCTCCTCATCGTAACCCTCACAGCCCTGCTCGCTACCGACAACACGGGCAGCGTGCAGACCTTCTGTTGTGAGGCACCAGCAGGCAGCCACACCCGTCTGACACTGCCCGACGGGTCGGTGGTGTGGCTCAACAGCGCATCGAAACTTTTCTACACCAACCGCTTTGCCAACGACAACAGACATGTGGAGCTGAAGGGCGAGGCCTTCTTTGAGGTTACAAAACATGAAGGCAAGCCATTCACCGTTCACACCGCAGGCTTTGACGTCACGGTGAAGGGCACACGGTTCAACGTGTCGGCATACGACAACGACAGCCTGTCAACCACCACTCTGATAAAGGGCAAGGTCGAACTGTCTAACGGCAGCCAGCACATAACGCTGTCACCAGGACAGGCTGCTACTCTGAACCGCACCACAAGCAAGATCTCGCTCTCTAAAGCCAACACACAAGCCGACGCATGGCGCACAGGAAAACTCATGTACAGCGACATCAGCATGAAAGAGTTTGCACAGATCTTGGAGCGACAATATGATGTTGACGTAAACATCGCCTCGCCACAATGTGCCGACATGCGCATATCTGTGATGCTTCAAAACAACGAGACCATTGACGAGGTACTGCAGGCCATTGAGCAGATAACATCACACAAGGCAAGCCGCAACGACCGTAACATAACGATACGCTAACACCCAGATGACATTGCACGAACACATCTTGTCAGCCGCGCTAACGGCCTTGCTGTGCTGCCCGTTCAGCATGGCAAGGGCGCAACACGTCACACAGAGGTTCAAGGACGAGCCTTTGCGTGATGTCATACACGAGGTTGAGCGCCAGACGCGCATGTCGTTCATATACAAAGCCGATGCCATAGACGAGTCGCAACATGTAACAGCCACCTTCAGCCGCACACCAATAAAGAAGGTGCTGCGCAACATACTGCCCGAGGGCGTTTCATTCACGATAAAAAAACGCCTCATCATCCTCTACAGACATGCTTCTACAGACAAAACAGAGAAGGAACCGTCGGCAACAGAGAGCAGCAACGCCTTTATCGTGACAGGACGTGTGGTCGACAACAGCGGACAGCCAATCATGGGTGCCACCATCTACGACCAGAAAGTAAAGAGCGGCACCGTGACCGACTATAACGGACAGTTTACCCTTAACGTCGAGCCCAACACCACGCTTCAGGTGTCGTATATTGGCTATAACCACGCCACCATAAACGTAGGGCACCGCCAGCAATTGCCCCTGATTCGTCTACACGAAGTTACCAACAGCCTCAACGAGGTGGTGGTCATTGGCTATGGCACAACAAGCCGTCTCACCCTCACGGGAGCCGTCGACAAGATTGGGCATGACGAGATAACACGTCAGAAGACGGGCTCGCTGGCCGATGCCATGCAGGGTCTGTCTCCAAACCTCACCGTGCAAAAAAGGAGCAGCGACCCCAATACCTTGCTCACCAACATCAACATACGCGGCATAAGCACGCTTAACAGCAACGCACCGCTGGTGGTGGTAGACGGCATGGTGTGCAACGAGGAGACGCTCGCCAAGATAAACCCCAACGACATCGACAACATTTCGGTGCTCAAGGACGCAGGAGCGGCTGCCATATACGGATCAAGATCTGGCAACGGCGTCATTCTTGTGACCACAAAGAAGGGTTCGCGCAGCGAAAAGCCGGCCATAAAGTTCTCCACAGCCGTGGGATGGCAGCAACCACACATCCTGTATGAGCCGCTTGCTGGCTGGCAAAACGCAGAGAAACGCAACGAGAGTTCCCGTAACGTGGGACGCTATGCCGAGTTTAGCGACGCCCAGATTGAAGATCTACGTAATCATCAAGACGAAGAGCGGTGGTTCATGAACCAGATTTTCAGAAACGCCTTGCAGCAGAACCACAACGTGAGCGTGAGCGGCGGAACAGCACACACGTCATACATGGTGTCGGCGGGCATGTTCTCCCAAGGCAGCAACTATGTGGGCAACAGCAACTACGGCACACAACGCTACAATCTACGCTCCAACCTTCAGGTAGAGGCAGGACGGCTGCACCTGCAAGCCTTGCTGGCCTTCGTGCGAGAGAACAGCGTGGCAACCATGGGCTCCCTTCTGGAGAGCGACGCTTCGCGTGTGCCACCCTTCTACTATTACAAGATGAAAGAAGACGGCAAGTATCTTATTAACGACATACTCTCTGAGTTTAACCCGTTAGGCAGCCTTGAAGCCGGCGGCACGTCAAAGAGCCGCAACAACGATTTCACGGCCAATGCCACCGCAGAGATGAGCCTCGTCAAAGGACTGTCGCTGAAAGGATCGGTAGGCGTCAACATCACGGGTAACCACACCCTTACCCGACAACTCGCCGTGCCCTACTATCAAAGCAACAACATGACACAACCCTCACGCTACGACCATGAGGCAAGAGAAGTGAGCGACAACAACAGCGACAAATATCTTATAAACACCCAGATGCTTCTCAACTATGATTTGGCATGGCGAGGCAACAGCCTCAAGGCCATGCTCGGACTGTCTAACGAGAGCGCCACATCAAGCGAGAACAAGATGCGCCTCTACTACTCGAACTCCGATTTGGGAACATCTACCGACAACAACGCTTACATAACACCAGGGCAGGGCACAAAACTCAGTCCTGAGACACAGACACGCACAAGCATATCTTCGGCTTTCGGACGTGTGGTGTTCAACCATACCAACCGCTATGTGGGCGAGTTCGACTTCCGCTACGACGGCACCTCAAAGTTTGGGAGTCGACACAGATGGGGATTCTTCCCTTCAATATCGGGTAGTTGGGCTATAAGCGAAGAACCGTTCATGCGCTCTTACAAGAAAAGCGTGGGCACACTGAAGCTGCGCTCATCGCTCGGCGTGCTCGGCAACCAAAGCATAAGCGCAAACGAACGGTTCACACGATATATTCCTTACAACAACATCTATTCGTTCAACAACAAAGGTGTGGTAGGAGCGGGCTTCACTCTGGGCTCTGACGATCTCAAGTGGGAACGCACAAGCACATTCAACATAGGCCTTGACGCCTCTTTTCTCAACAACAGTCTAACGGTGAGCGCCAATCTGTTTCACAAAGACACACGCCACATCCTCATGCGCCCAATATCGGCAACGGTCTACGGAACAGACATGGCGATAACCAACGTGGGACGGATGGCAAACAGCGGATGGGAACTCACATTAAAATGGAACGGACGCACAGGACAGGTCACACACGAACTGAGCCTCAACCTTGCCGACACCCGCAACTGGCTGCGTAGCTTCCCCGAAGGCGAAGAGGTGGCACAGCTTGAAGAGATGTGGGTCATAAAGAAGGTTGGCGTGCCGCTCAACTCCTATTATGGCTACCGTGTGGCTGGCATCTTCCAGAGCGAGGAAGAGATTGCTGAGGCAGCACTGCCTTTAGGCATCACCGTTTATCCTGGCGACCTGCGCTTTGTCGACCGCGACGGCAACGGCATAATAGACGGTAGAGACCGTTTTGTGTTGGGCAACGCCTTTCCACGCTATGCCTTTGGCCTGACATACACGATGACGTGGAAAGGGCTCGACATGAGCCTGTTCATCAACGGTGTGGGCAAACGCGACATGATGGTGCACGGCGAGCTGGTAGAGCCGTTCTTCGGCAACTACTCTTACACGATGTACCGCCACCAAACCGACTATTGGACAGCCACCAACACCAACAGCCATTATCCACGGCTGGCGGCACCTGGCTCAACGTCTGAGAACAACAACTACCGCATGGGCTCCGACATCTACATCTTCAACGCCGCCTATGCACGACTGAAAAACATCACGGTGGGCTACACCTTACCTCCCAAGATCACACGATGGCTGCATCTGCAGCGACTGCGCTTCTATGCAACAGGCCAGAACCTGTTCACGCTCTCGCCAACAACGTTCATAGACCCAGAGACATCCGAGTTTGACAGCAGCATGACGTTCAGATCTGCCAACACCGGATGCAAGTATCCACCACTGCGCTACTGGGGCGTGGGCTTTGACATCGATTTCTAAAAAAACTCTGCAAAAAAGGGCATAACAAGAATGAAAAAAATATTATACATGGTAGCTTGCATGTTTGCAACACTCGTCTTCAGCGGATGTAACGACATGGACAACGAGCCATCAGGAACGTATGGAGAGGATGAGTTCTGGACATCCGTAGACAAGGCACAATACTTGCTCAACATGATCTACAACCAACACTATTCGGCAACGATGATGTGGAGCGACGAGACTTTGTCTGACAACCTCATGCGCACCCGCGACTATAACGACGAGCGCGTCATACGCAACGGCAACGCTGAGACCACAACACCCATATTCGCCTCCACATGGAAAAATCTGTACGGCGGCATCAAAACAGCAAACATGTTTCTTGCCAACATAGACCGGCTTAAGGCCGATCCGAAACAGATAAACGGAATGAAGGCACAGGCACGATACCTCAGGGCATGGATGTATCTGAGACTCACCGAGTTTTACGGCAATGTGCCTTATTTTACACACGAACTGTCAGTCGCCGATAGCAAGCGGGTAGCACGCACTCCTCATGTACAGATAATGAGGGCTCTGCACACCGAGCTCGACAGCATTATGCCTCATCTGCCACGACGCGACGATCTCACCGACGACCAGCGCGGACAGATAACATGTGGAGCCGCAGTGGCTCTTCAAGCCCGAGCTTATCTTTATGACGGCGACTGGGCAAAAGCTGAACGCTATTGTAACATGCTCATCTCACAACAGGAAAAATATGGCCACTATAGTCTGTTCCCCAACTATGCCGCACTCTTCACCCAAGAAGCCGAGTATAACGAAGAGATTATTGCCGACTGCGAGTATGCACCCAAGGTAAGGGTATGGGAGGACATGTTCAACATGGCACCGCTGTCGGTTGGAGCACGTCTGAACGAGATTGCTCCCACACAGAGCCTGGTCGACGCCTTTCTCATGCTCGACGGAAAGACAGCAGAGCAATCACCGCTTTATGACGCAAACAGGCCATACGCCAACCGTGACCCACGACTCACAGCCACAGTGGTTTATGACGGCTACAGGTGGAGCGACAATGTTGACGATGGAACGAAAGACAAGATCATCTACATCAACCCCGACGCTCTCGACAAGACCGATGCCTTCGCCGGCTTAAACAAGAACCAGACACCTACGGGCTACTATGTGCGGAAATATTATGATGCCAAGCACGAGCAGCGCATGCAGTCGTCTATCAATATCATCACCATGCGCTATGCCGATGTGCTGCTCATGTATGCCGAGGCAATGAACGAACAAGGCAAGATGAGCCGTGAGGTGTGGAACAAGACAATAAGAGCCATCAGAGAAAGGGCTGGATTCGACGATGAACAAGCGCTCGCCTACCCCTCAGACTTGTCACAGACACAGATGCGTCTTCTTATACGCCGCGAACGCCGCTGCGAGCTGGCTTTGGAGGGCTTGCGATGGTTCGACATCAAACGGTGGCGCATAGGCAAGGAGTGTCTTGACGGATATGTGCTCGGCGCTCGTTTCCTTAACAACTACACCGAGAACATACGTCTTGATCTCTACATCTTCGACAATGCGAGAGACTATCTTTGGTCTGTGCCGCAAACACAGATGGACATAAACCCCCATCTCAAACCCAACAATCCTGGCTACAGCGGCTCAGCAGATGAAAGCTGACGCGAAAAAAGGACAGGTGTGCTATCAAAAAGTGATTTTCATGAACATTATGAATTATTTCTAAGTATAAACCTCCTCAAATTCAAACAATTTAAGTAATTTTGCAAAATCTATATTATTAGGTGGCGATTGTAAAAAAGCTGCTTTAACAAAACAAAATTACATGGTACTCAACTACATTTGGATAGCATTCTTCCTCATCGCCTTTGCCATTGCTCTGGTGAAGCTGGTGTTCCTCGGCGACACGACGGTGTTTCCCGAAATTATGAACTCCACCTTCGACACGGCAAAGACGGCGTTCGAAATATCGCTCGGGCTGACGGGCGTTCTCAGCTTGTGGCTCGGAATAATGAAAATAGGCGAGAAGGGCGGCGTGGTGAACGCGCTGGCCAAGCTCCTCTCGCCTGTCTTCACGCGCCTGTTCCCGGACATACCGAAGGGACACCCCGTGACGGGAAGCATCTTCATGAACATGGCTGCCAACATGCTGGGGCTCGACAACGCGGCGACACCGCTCGGTCTGCGGGCCATGGAGCAGCTGCAGGACCTGAACCCCAAGAAGGACACGGCGACAAACCCCATGATCATGTTCCTTGTGCTCAACACCTCGGGGCTGACCATCATACCCATCTCCATCATGGTCTACAGAGCACAGCTCGGTGCAGCACAGCCCACCGACGTGTTCATACCCATCCTGCTGGCAACATTCTTCTCAACGCTCTTCGGCATCATCATAACGTCGACGTTCCAACGCATAAACCTCATCAACAAGACCATCTTGCTCACGCTCGGCGGCATGAGCCTCTTCGTGGCAGCCGTGATATGGGGCTTCGGACAGCTCAACAAGGAGACCATGAACCTGGTGAGCACCTCGGTGGCCAACATCTTGCTGATGCTCATCATCGTGTCGTTCATCATCGCAGGAATGATCAAGAAGGTGAACGTCTACGACACGTTCATTGAGGGCGCAAAGGACGGCTTCTCTACGGCCGTGCGCATCATCCCCTATCTCGTGGCCATTCTCGTGGCTATCGGCGTGTTCCGCGCCTCGGGTGCCATGGACATGCTCGTGGACGGCGTGAAATGGACGGTTTCGGCATGTGGCGGCAACACCGATTTTGTCGGTGCGCTCCCCACGGCTCTCATGAAGCCGCTCTCGGGCTCTGGTGCCCGCGGCATGATGGTGGATGCCATGACCACATACGGCGCCGACTCGTTCGTGGGTCGTCTGTCGTGCATCTTGCAAGGCTCCACCGACACCACGTTCTACATCCTCGCCGTCTACTTCGGCAGCGTTGGTGTTCGCTACACCCGCCACGCCGTAACCTGTGGTCTGCTCGCCGACGTGTCGGGATCAATTGCAGCAATAGCAATAGCATATTTATTCTTTTAAAACATAACAAAAAGGTATAAAGCTAAAAAGGTAAAAGAAGCAACATTAAGACGAAGCGAAGCTGAAAGAAGCAAAGGCAAGCTCAAAAAAGCAAAGAAAAGCCCCACCCTTCTCAAGCAAGCAGATTTTTTTACCTTTTTACCTTTTTACCTTTTTACCTTTAAAATTATGGCCAGTTTAAAATCTCTCGCAAAGGAGACTGCCATCTATGGCATGAGCAGCATCCTCGGGCGTTTTCTCAACTATCTGTTAGTGCCGCTCTACACGGCAAAACTGTCGGCGGCAAGCGGTGGCTACGGCGTGATAACAAACGTCTATGCCTACGTTGCCCTGCTGCTCGTCATCCTTACCTACGGCATGGAGACCACCTTCTTCCGCTTTGCCAACAAGGAAGGCGAGGACCCACAGCGCGTCTACAGCACCATCCTCGCCATGGTGGGCACCACCTCCCTGCTCTTCGTGGCCCTCGTGCTCACGTTCATCACGCCCATCTCATCGTTCATGGGCTATGGCGACCACCCGTCTTACGTCTGGGTCATGGCCATGACCGTGGCCATTGATGCCTTCCAGTGCATTCCCTTCGCCTACCTGCGTTACAAGAAGCGCCCGATAAAGTTTGCAGCCCTCAAGCTGCTCTTCATCGTGCTCAACATAGCGCTCAACATCCTGTTCTTCCTCGTGCTGCCCGCCCTCTATGCCTCACACCCCGACACCGTGGGCAAGATCTACGACCCCACCGTGGGCGCAGGCTACGCCTTCTACATAAACCTGGCGTGCACAGGCTCCATAACGTTCTGCTTCTGGAAGGAGCTGACAGGCTTCAAGCCCGTCTTAGACCGTAAGCTCATGAAGCGCATGCTCTCCTACAGCTGGCCTATCCTCGTGCTCGGCATTGCGGGCATCCTGAACCAGACAGCCGACAAGATCCTGTTTCCCTACATCTACAAGGGCAACGACGCTCACACACAGCTCGGCATCTATGGCGCAGCATCAAAGATTGCCATGATCATGGCGATGATAACCCAGGCGTTCCGCTACGCCTACGAGCCGTTCGTCTTCGGAAAATCGAAGGACAAGGACAACCGCGACACCTACGCCAAGGCGATGAAATATTTCATTATCTTCACCCTGCTCGCCTTCCTCTTGGTGGTGGGCTACATGGACATCTTGAGACACATCATCGGCCGCGACTACTGGAGCGGTCTGCGTGTGGTGCCCATCGTCATGGCGGCAGAGATCATGATGGGCATCTACTTCAACCTCTCCTTCTGGTACAAGCTCATCGACAAGACCATCTGGGGAGCATGGTTCTCGGGCATAGGCTGTGCCGTGCTCATTGCCGTGAACCTTATCTTCGTGCCTCGCTACGGCTACATGGCGTGCGCCTGGGCAGGATTTGCGGGCTATGGCACAGCAATGGTCATCTCCTATCTCGTGGGACAGAAACATTACCCCATCAACTATCCGCTGAAGGACATCGCCATCTACACCCTCATAGCGGTCGTTTTCTTCTGGCTCATGGTCATGGCCAACAGCCATCTCGGCTTGGGTGCCCTCGCCACAAACACGCTGCTCGTTGTTCTCTTTGCGGCTTTCATCGCGAAGAAGGAAGGGCTGAAAATAAGAAAGAGATAAGACAGCGACAGAACTGAAGCAAGAAGAAACAGCAAAACACGGCAAGAAGAAACATCTAAGAAAAGAAAAAGAGAAATCAAAAAAATCAAGTATAAAACAAAAGAATGAAAAAATTATCTATCCTTATGGCTGGTCTGGCTCTCTCTGCCACAACCGCCCATGCTGATGAGGGCATGTGGACCCTCTACAACCTGCCGCAGGCTGTCTATGAGCAGATGCAGGCAGAAGGTTTTACGCTGCCCTACGGCAGTCTGTATTCTAACCCCGACGCAATTAAGAACGCTGTTGTCAACTTCTCGGGCTACTGCTCAGGCGTGGTGGTGTCACCCGACGGACTGGTGTTCACTAACCACCACTGTGGCTTCGAAGGCATACGCTCCCACTCTACCGTGGACCACGACTACATGCTCAACGGCTTCTTCGCAAAGAGCTTCGCCGAGGAGCTGCCTAACGAGAACATGTTCGTGAGCTTCATGAAAGAGCAGAAAGACATCACTGCCCACATGGAGGCGCTCCGCATTCACGACTGGAGCAACGCACGTCAGGAGGAGATGATCGACTCGGTGGCCAACGCCATGACCGACTCTATCAAGAAGATCGACCCCACGCTCCACATCACCGTTGAGCCGTTCTACGAGGGCAACAAATATTACGCCACCACATATCAAGACTTCACCGACCTGCGACTGGTCTTCACCGTGCCTAAGTCGATGGGTAAGTTTGGCGGCGAGACCGACAACTGGATGTGGCCGCGCCAGACATGCGACTTCTCTGTGTTCCGCATCTATGCCGACCCGAAGACCAACGGACCGGCTGCCTACTCAAAGGACAACGTGCCCTACCGCCCCAAACACTGGGCTCCCGTGTCGATGGACGGATATAAGGACGGCGACTTCGCCATGACCGTGGGCTATCCCGGCTCTACGGAGCGTTACCTCTCAAGCTACGGCATCGAGGAGATGCGCGACGCACAGAACGCTCCCCGTGCCCAGGTGCGCGGCGTTAAGCAGGCTGTCATGCTGCGCCACATGCGTGCCAGCGAGGCTGTGCGCATCAAGTACGACTCTAAATATGCACAGAGCTCCAACTACTGGAAAAACTCTATCGGCATGAACAAGTGTATAGACTCGGTGGGCATCGTGCAGATGAAGCGCGACTATGAGGCTAAGATCAAGCATTATCAAGACTCGACGGGCTTCCTCAAGGGCAAGCTCAACATCAAGCACCTCGGCGACCTCTATGCCAACCGTCACAACGACATGAAGGACATGCTGCTCTTCAACGAGACCTTCCGCCGCACAAACGAGCTGACATTGCGTGCCATAAACTTCGCACAGGGTCTCATCGCCGTGAAGAACCCCAAGGCTAAGGCCGAGAAGCAGTATGCCATGTTCGACGACAACAGCGACACATGGGATGCCGACCTCGACCGCGAGGTGATGGCTGCGCTGCTCAAAAACTATGCTGAGCACGTCGACAAGGCCGACCTGCCCGAGTTCTACAACGACATCAACACCAAGTGGGGTGGCGACTACCAGAAGTTTACCGACTATCTCTGGAACAACTCTATCCTCATGAAGAAGAAGGCCAAGATCTTTGTCAACAGCGACAAGGTGAAGAACGACCCCGCCGTGAAATATGGCGAGCAGCTCCTCACCGTGATGAAGAACCTGCACAAGAAGCTTGCTGAGTCTATAGACGAGATCGACGAGCAGGAGCGTCTGCTCTGCGAGGCAAAGGTGAGAATGGAGCAGGACATGCCCCACTACTCTGATGCCAACTTCACCATGCGTCTGAGCTACGGTCAGGTGGGCGGATACCTCCTCGACGGCAAACCTTCGGGCTATTACACCACCGCTGAGAGCATCGTGGAGAAGATGAAACGCGGCAAGGAGAACTTCGAGTATGAGGCTGAGCCTATCATGCAGGAGCTGATGTCGGCTTCCGACTTCGGTCCTTACACCGACAAGACAACGGGCAAGATGCAGCTCTGCTTCCTCACCAACAACGACATCACCGGCGGCAACTCTGGCTCACCGATCTTCGACGGCAAGGGCCAGCTCATCGGTCTTGCCTTCGACGGCAACTGGGACTCGCTCTCTGGCGACATCTGGTTCGACTCTAAGCTCGCTCGCTGCATAGGCGTCGACGTGCGCTACATGGTCTACCTCATGGACCGCTGGGGACACGCCGACCGTCTGCTTGAGGAGATGGGCGTTGTAAAGGAAAAAAAGGGCTTTTAAAGGTAAAAAAGTAAAAAGGTAAAAAGGTAAAAAAGGCTGACGCCGCATTTAAAGGAAAAGGGAAAAACGAAAAGTGAAAAATCCTATAGCCTTTTTAAAAGGTAAAAAGGTAAAAGGGTAAAAAAGGCTGATGCCGCATTAGAATTATTAAGCTCCATAGGGTTTCTGAACCTTATGGGGCTTTTTTGTATGCTCGGCACGAGCATACAAAATGTCTGGCATAAGCTATAACCACCTATGCCTGACCTATGTATTTTAAAAGTATTAGAAAAAACTGTTTGCTTTTTTAAAATGCGGTATGGCTCATTTTAAAGAAGCTATGTCTTGATATAGAAGATTTATATCGTTTCCAAATTTTTGCTCTTACAATAAGATTGACCTGTCTTCTACATTTTTTCTTTTCATGTTTCCACATTTCTTTTTTCTTGCTTCTGCATTTCTCTTTTTTATATATGTGAGACATCTGTCAAAATGTTAAACCTGAATGACAATCTTTTGTCTCAAAAAAAACTGATACTTACAGCATGTATAAATCCAAAACCATAAATTTTGTAAAACTAACCATTTAATTATATAAGGGTAATTGAGAAAAATATGGTCAAATACGACCATCTTTCTTTTCCTTAAACTTAAAAACACTCATTTAGGATTAGCGTTTTATAGAAAGTAGCCATTCGCTGAACGTTTTCTTAAACAGATATTCACCAAATGCTATTAGTCTTAACAGACGAGAATGAAAAATTTCAACCACCAACCACTTTTTTTACACTCACGCGCTTCCTTTTCTTACTATAGGCTTATAAATCTGCTGCAAAATTGCGAAAAACATTTCAAACAGGATAAACCTCCTGTTCATGATGTGAACAGATGGTTGTTTGAACCTCAGGTTATATTTTATGAACAGAAAATGACTGTTTCGTGACAGAAACAATGGTGGTTGAGATGCGTAACTATGGCACTTAGGAGGCAAAAACGCGGCACCGGATGTCTTTCCGAGCGCCGCGCATTACTGAAAATTTGTTTTTTTAGTGTGTAGTTTTCCGCTTCGGCGAATCGCCGTCACGGGCAGTTGTTTTTTGTTGTTTTATTTTGTCTTTGTCTCACGTCGGTTTCCCGACATCAGAATTGTTTACAGATTGGTTATTTGTGCATTGACATTTTTTTCCTTGCTAACCGATTTCATTGTCCCTACGACAATGTCCTTTTAAAAGCTCTCATCGTCTTTTTCAGCCCTGGGGCTGGGTTTACGACAATGGCTTCATCTTTTCTGTCTACAAAGATATTAAAAAAAAGCAAGACAAGGCTAAGCCTGCTCGGCTTTCTCGCTTTTATTTCAACGTACGAGCCTTTATCTTCAACAAAACCCGCTATGAGGTTGTTTTTAAGACAACGGCTCTTAAGCTCCCTCCCTTTGGTTTTTTCAAGACTGTGGGGGCATAAAACTTCTTTCGCTTTTTACGACAAACAGAGGCAATTAGATATTTCCCAACCTTGAGTTTTTTTAAAACGACAATAGAGACAATAGAGACATTTTTTTTTGATTTGTCGTTGTTATTAAATCTCAATCAAAGAATTGTCCCTATTGTCTCTATTGTCTTTAAAAACAACCGCTTTTAATGTTGTCTTAAAAAAACCGATTGTCTTACAAAACAACCGCCTTGATTTGTCGTTGTTATTAAATCTCAATCAAAGAATTGTCCCTATTGTCCCTATTGTCTTTAAAAACAACCGCTTTTAATGTTTGTCTTAAAAAAACCGATTGTCTTATAAAACAACCGCTCTCTCTATTGTCTTTCCTTAAGCATGGTGCGGCAATGTTCAAGAATGGCCGTCAGCTCCTCCACGGTCTCGGCACGCAGCATGGCTATGCGCGTCTGTCGGAAGTCGGGGATGCCCTTGAAGATGGGCGAGGCGGCGAGATGGCGGCGTGTGTGCAAGATGCCACGATACTCGTCGATGCGCTCCACGTTTATGCGTAACTGCTCCTCCAGAATGTCGATCTTATGGTCGAGGTCGAGGGTGGGGTCTGCAGGCAAGCCGTCGAGATAGTCGCGCATCTCCTTGAAGATCCATGGTCGTCCGAAGGTGGCGCGTCCCACCATCACGGCATCCACGCCGTAGCGTTCAAACGCCTCCTTGGCCTGTTCAGGCGTCGTTATGTCGCCGTTGCCGATGATGGGTATGTGTATGCGTGGGTTACGTTTCACCTCGCCAATGAGCGACCAGTCGGCCTGACCCGTATACATCTGTGCCCGTGTGCGTCCGTGAATGGTGAGCGCCTGTATGCCGCAGTCTTGCAACTGCTCCGCCAGCGTTGTGATGACGAGGTTGTCGGCGCTCCATCCCAGTCGTGTCTTCACCGTGACGGGCGTTTTCACAGCCTTCACCACCTTCTCCGTGATCTCGAGCATGAGCGGTATGTTTTGTAACATTCCTGCTCCGGCACCCTTGCCCGCCACCTTCTTCACAGGGCATCCGAAGTTGATGTCGATGACATCGGGACCAGCCTGTTCCACAATCTTTGCAGCCTCAACCATGGCGTCGACATCGCGCCCGTAGATCTGTATTCCTACCGGACGCTCCTCGTCGCTGATGGTGAGCTTGCTGACAGTAGATTTTATTGAGCGCACAAGCGCCTCAGCGCTTACAAACTCGGTGTACACCATAGATGCTCCGTAGCGCTTGCACAGCAGTCGGAAGCCAATGTCGGTCACATCCTCCATTGGTGCGAGGAAGATGGGATGGGGTCCAAATTCTATATTTCCTATTTTCATTCGTTGCTTGTTTTCTTTTGTCGTTAAAACTTGCGAGAGAACCACATTTTTTAAGAACGACTTTCTTTATTCAAAGAGCTTTCTTTATTCAGAGAGCTTTGTCTTATTCAGAGAGCTTTATGTCTTATTAAGAGGCCTGGGAGAGCCCTTTTATCTCCAACCAGCCTTGGGTATTCACTCCCCTCCATCGCTCGACCTTTGGTCGCTTGCCAGAGCAAGAAGGGGAGGGGTGAGCCGCCGAAGGCGGCGAGGGGGAGGGGCTTCTATTTTATCAAATGATAAGTTCCTCCTGCATAGAGACGCACCATGCCTTTCATCTCAAGCGAGAAGAGCAGGGCACTGATTTGCGGAATGGTCAGCGCTGTGCGCAAGGCAATGACGTTGGCTTGCAGGTCGTTCTCTTTAGCGAGTTGGTCAACGATGCGTTGCTCCTCGGGCGACAGCGTCGGGAAGAGTTGCCGCTCTATGCCCTGTTGTTTAGCCTGTGAGAGCATGCTGTCCTCAAGCCATCCCATCGACTCAACGAAGTCCTTTGCCGATGTTATGAGCGTTGCTTTGCCCGAGCGAATGAGGTTGTTGCAGCCCTCGCTGTAGCGTGCTCCCACCGGTCCGGGGAAGGCTAAGACATCGCGTTTATATTCGAAAGCCATGCGCGTGGTTATCAGTCCGCCGCCGTGGGCAGCGCTCTCCACGAGCACGGTGGCGTCAGCCATGCCCGCCACGATGCGGTTACGTCGCACGAAGTTGAGCTTGTCGGCTTTCGTTGATGAAGGAAACTCCGACAGCAGTCCGCCCTGCCCAACCATCCTGCGTGCCGTAGGCTTGTGAGCCGGAGGGTAGAGCGTGTCGAGCCCGTGAGCCAGCACGCCGACGGTGCTGTAGCCGTTGTTCAGAGCGGCGTTGTGCGCACAGATGTCGACACCATAAGCCAGACCGCTGACCACCAGCGTCTGTGGGCATAACGTCTTCAGGTCGCCCACAAACCTGTTTATGAGGTCATGGCCGTAGGCTGTGCTGTGGCGTGTCCCCACAATGCTGATCACCCTTCGTGCGTTCAGGTCGGCGTTGCCCTTGTAGAAGAGCAGGAGCGGTGCGTCGTCACACTCGCGCAGCCGTGATGGGTAGCGCTCATCGTTTATGGCGAGCGGTTCAATGCCGTTGTCCGTCATGAAGCCATACTCGTCGGTGGCCATACCGATGAGGTTCTCCATGCTCTCCACCGCCCTTACCAGACGTTCCGGGGCGTTGGGCATGATAGACCTTATGTCGTGGCAGTGGTCTGCCACGGCTGTTGCCGACCCTGCCAGGTTGTAAAGCTCTCGCATGTCGGTAAGCCCGAAGTTGCTGGCGCGTGTCAGGGCTATGAGAGATATCGTCTCTTTGCTGTTGGGTTGGGTTGTCATTGTTTTCTTTCTTGATGGGGTAAGCGAGGCGGGGCTTGTAAGGCTTAAGGGCATGTAGACCTTATGGGGCATGTAGACCTTATGGGGCATGTAGATCTTATGGGGCTTATAGGTCTTATAAGCCTATATCTTATGCGCCTATATCTTATGCGCCTTATATGTCGGTCTTATTGTCCTTATATCTCCCAAGCCCTTCAATCTTCTAAGAACTTCTCGAAGGCCCGGTCATAATCTTCGCTGTTGCCCAGGCGTCCGTTGATGAGGACCACGAGCTCGGCGGTGCATTTAAAGCACAACACGTTATCGCTTTTGCGGTAGATGTCTTGGTTGAAGACATAACGCAGGCCCTCCTTGCGCAGTCCCAGGCGCGACACGAATCTGTCGTCGCAGCGCAGAGGCACCTTATACTGAAGGTTCATGCGTGCCACGACGGCATCGACCCCTTTCTCGTGCAGTTGTGCGAAACTCACACCCAGCGACAGTAGAAACAGGTGTCGTGTGTGCTCTGTGTAATGAAGATAGTTGGCGTTGTTGACAATGCCCTGGATGTCGCACTCATAGTCGCGCACCTCCATCTCCGTCTCAAATATATATTTTTGTTTCATTTTCTTTCTGAATTTAAAGCACAGCCCCACCCCCGCGCCGCTTCGCGGCTCACCCCTCCCCTTAGGGAGGGGAGTGAATGGCTAAGGCTATAAGATTTTTGAATTTTGATTTTTGAATTTTGAATTGTTGCGCCGATGGCGCAATGTTGATTTTTAGAATTTTGATTTTCCCTCTTTAGAAGGGCTATTGAATTCTTCACTCTTCGTTCTTCACTCTTACCTTATAAAGGCGTCAGCCTTTTTTACCTTTAAATATTCGTACCCGAACCGGCAGCGGAGACATTCCTTTTTGTCGCAATATTCGCGTTTGAGCTGAATGAGTGCTTGCGAGTCGCCGGCGTTGTCGACCGACAGGCCACACTGTTGCCACATGCGCACGATGGTGTTGTCCTCAGCCTTGAGCTGTTCGAGGAAGGCGAAGGCGCGGTCGCAGAGCTTCTCCGAAGCGGTGTGCCGCCCATAGGCGTAGAGCATGGGCACCACGGTGTTGATGACAAGCACATCCTTCGATGCCTTCGACAGCTGCTTGTCGTTCGGCTTGCTCTCCTGCCCGAAGGTGTAATGAGTGTGCCAGTAGGGTGTGGTCCCGGTAGACAGCATGCGCCGCACGTCGTCAAGCGATTGGCAGTTGGCCATCAGGCTCAGGGAGCACTGCCGCGAGCAGTAGAGGTTGACGAGCTGGGCTATGCGTATGTAAGGAAAGTTCTGCGGTCTGAGCCTCAGAAAGCGCCACATGCGGCCGTCTATTGGTGTGAGGTTAAACTTATGGGCGAGGTATGTGTACTCGCGTGAGAGGCTTTGAAAATGGGCATCTGCCGCTGTCTCGAGCTGTCTGTGCTCCGTCACGGCCGCCACGTTAAGCAGTCCGGCCTGTCCGAAGAACAGCGCTTCGATCTGGAACGGGTCGTCGCGGTGGTGGGCAGCGGCATCGAGCGGCAGGTTCATCGCCCATGTCTCGAAGGCGTCGCCGTTGACCCCGAAGCCGAAGTTGCGTGCCAGCGTTGTGAAGAACGCCTGTTCCCATGACCCGCCCGCCGCCTTTGCCCGAGCCTCTATGGCCTCCGTCTTCTGTTGCAGCCGTTCGGTTTGCAGATAGCTCATCCACGAGTGTTGAAGGAGGCGCGACAGGTTAGGTATGATGCGATAGCACGGCGGATAAGCGTCGGTGTGGAGCAGCTCTTCATAGTTGTCCTTCACCTTTTGCGGCACCGGCAGCACCAGCTGTGGAGGCTTTTGGCCGTCTTCGGTTATGGCCTGGCAGTTGTCTTCCTCCTCGACCACATGCAGCATCACGTTGTTGTATGCCGTGTCGCGGTCGTGGTGGTGAGCGAACCACTCTGACGCCTTTGTGTGAAGCTCCACGTTCCCCACCCACAGCGTGCCGTTTATGCGCACTTTGGCGTTGAAGAAGTCGGGTCCTGCGTTGCTGTTGTGCAGACCGGGGTCTATGACCTCCACATCTTGTCCGATGGTGGTGGTGAGGGCTGACAGGGGGAAGAGCTTGTGCTTCCAGACATAATGAAGGAGTTGTTCCATGACGGGGCTTGTTTGGTGGAAGGTGTTTATTTTTGCAAAGCTACAAAAAAAGTCCCGAACTCATGGGAGAACGGGACCTTTTTCTTTCTTTATTTTTGTCAATCCTTGCTTCACAAGGTTGCTTTGTCTTTCAATGCCTTCGTTTTTTTACTTCTTCAGCACCTTCTTCACGTTGCCGTTGGCATCTTTCACGATGTAGAGACCAGGCTTGGTGATAGCGTTCACGCGTATGCCGTCGATGGTGTAGATGCCAGCGGCCTGAGCCTGAGCAGCGTGAGCGCCGTTGATGCCAGAGGTGATGCCCTGAGCGTTGCCCTTCTTGATATTGAGGGTGTAGACATTGGTTGTGGCGAGGTCGTTTGAAGTGATCTCAAAGGTAGCCTTACCGTCGGCGATGGTGGTGCTTACATAAGCGCCCTTACCATCGCTTATAGCCTTCAGGTTATTGGCAGTAACGTCGAAGGGCACGGTAGCGGTATACTCTTTTGTCTCGCTGTTTACGCCGTCAACGGTAAACACCTCACCGTTCTCAGCGGTCAGGGTGATGGCCTTCAGGCCAGCGTTATATACGAAGCTCAGGTCGTCAACGTAGAGAAGGTCGCCGTCAGAGCCCTTGCCAGCGTCGGCATTGGTTGAGAGGGTTACGAGCACCGACTTGGCCTTTGCGCCATACTGTGCGAAGGCATCGTAGGTGAAGGGGATGGTAAACTCTTTCCACTCGTCACCTGTCTCAGCAATCTTTGCGTTGCGTGCCTCGCCCACCACGTTGGTGTAGGTGGTTTCAGAGGGAGCAGGCTCGTGGAACTCGGTACCGTCGTTGATGATAGCGGTAGCGGTGGCGTAGGGGTGCTCGGCGTTGGCAGTGCCTTGTTTAAACTTCAGCCATACCTTCATGGCATCGGGGAGGCTGTACAGAGTAGCGTAGAAGGGGTCGCCGTGAGTATCCTTATCGGTATTGCTCATATCGCTCCACGCATAGTTTGAGTTGGTGTCGGAAGCGAACATGCTGCCAGTGTTCATGCGGCCAGTGGTGATGGTACCGTTAGCGATGGCAAGATACAGATCAATGCTCTTCAGCATGAGGCTCTGCTTGCCAGTAGAACCTGGGCGCACGTCCTCGCTCTTAAAGGTTACGGGGTTATAGCCAGCCATATAAACGAGGCCAGGGTCGCCTGAAGCGCTCATGAACGAGTGCCAGTAGTCGGGCTCGTCGCTGGTAGCTTTGTCATTGGGATCGTCGGGCGAGGTCACCGTTGCTGTGTGATAAGTTTCAAAGCCAGCGTTGGGCAACTGATACTTTGCTGTGCCGAAGGTAACCTTGATTTTCTGAGTAGCCATGCTGATGTTGATATTGGTGTAGAAGTCGCCATCGCGCAGCTCGCCAATCATGTCGATGGGCACGCTCTTCAGCAAAAAGTCCATGCTACCGCCTTTGATGGCGATGTTTTTCTTTGCCTTCAGCATTTGTGTCTGACCGTTTGACACGGCGGGCACGTCGGTAATGATGATGTTGCCCACGTTCATGGTAGTTTTGCCCAGTTTGAACTTAAAGTTCATCAGCTTCAGGGTATAGTTGCCATCGTTCTGTTTCTCTATTGTGATGTCAGAGGTCTGATCTACTTTTTTGCCGTCGATGTCGATGTGCAACGGCCCGTTGTAGGTGTCGGCCATGCCGGTGAGAGCGGTCATGGCAACGAATAATAATGTAAATAATTTTTTCATATTTCTTATTGTTTTTGGAATTTAATTGTTTTCTTTATTTCAACTTATACGTCACGCCTATGGTGCCGTATATGGGGTACATGGTTTGCTCGATGGTTTTAAAATCTCTTTTGAAGATGCCTGTCAAGCCCCAAGCAATGTCGGCGTAGGCGCCCCAACGTTTTGAGAAGTACCAGTCGGCGCCGGCGTTCATGCCAAACTGCAGGTGTCGCAGGTCGTCAGAGAAGTCGTAGGTGCCTCGTGAACTTTCGTCAGAGCCAATGTTTATCTTGTTGCCCGTGGGGTCGCCCACACGCAGATGTCCGTTGTAAGCATAGCCCGAGAAGTTGTTTGACAGGACATAGCTGAGATAAGGTCCTGCCTTCAGTCGCACACGTCCCAGGTCGTAGGTGGCCTGCAAGGGCAGAGTGATCATCCACTCGTCAACCTCTGTCACCACGCTTCCGGTGAACATGCCGCTCACGGTGCGTCCGCCCTGTCGCATCTCCATGTGATAATTTTTCACATCGGCGTCGGTCTTCATGTTTTTGTTCTCGTAGTGGAAGCCAGCCAGCACGCCCCATCCCTTTCCCAGAGGTTTGTAGGCATCGAGCGCCAGCGTGATGTTAGGCTTCACCGTGAATTTGTTCAGACCGCGTATCTCTGCGGGCATGCCCAGGGGTGCCGTGCCTCCCAGCTCATATCCAGCGCGTGCATAATAGGTAAGGTTGTCGAAGATGCCTATGGCCATTGCCTGCACCGAGAAGACCAATGCCGCTGCTGATGCTATGATATATTTTTTCATTCTCATTCGTTGCTTGTGTTATTTTGTTTGAGCGTTATTGTGAATATCTGCATGATGAGGTGGAACTATTCATCCCATGACAGGTGCACATCGTCGATGCACAGGGTGCTGCCCACAGCACCCTGGAAGTCGGCACCCTTGAAGCTTGACGTGAACACAACAGCCAGGCTATAGCCGTGTTTTGCCAAAACGGCAGGGTCTACCTCGGCGGTGTAGGTGAACGGTATGTTGAAGAAAGTCCATGAGTCGGTGGTCTTGACCTCGTCGATGATGGCTGTCGCCACGATGAGGTTGCTTGAGCGCACGTTGCTGCCGTCGAGCGTCACAGACTGACCTTTGTCGTCGGTATTGCGGTAGAGCACGGCATAGATGTCGCCACGGTCGGTGACGGTCTTGTCCCATTTGTTTTGACGGTTTGTGAATTTCTCGCCGGGCTTGTAGGTATAATAGCCTGAGAAGCTGAGAGGCTTCTTGCTTACAGGCACACCGAACATGGTGGCCTTCAACGTCTCGCCCAACGCCTGAGAGAGGTCAAACTTGCCGAGGAAGAGGTTGCCGGCGGCGATTGGCATGTTCATGAACAGACCGAAGGGGCCTGTGCTGCATGTGGTCAGGCGCACGCCTTTGCCTGTGTGTCCATTGTCAATGCTCACGCTTGGAAACTGGTCCTTGGTCACATGGTTTTCATCATCTTCCTCACCCATGCTGATGTCGAAACCGCCGTTGCCCGTTGCCCAGCAGTCCATGATGAAACCGTCGCTAAACTTCTCCACCCATGCATCGTAGGGGCGGTTGCAGCCCTCGGTCACCTGCTGCAGGTCTTCAAAGTTGAAATTGCTGATGGCATCGATGGTTCGCATGCCTATGCTCACGGTGTAGGAGCGGCTCCATTTTCCGTCTTGCGATGTGACAGTATATCTCACTTCCTTACCGTCAGAGAAGTCGCGCGGCGTGTTGAGGGGCTGTCCGTCATCAGCCTTTACGGTGGCGCCTTCGGTCAGTCTAAACTGTGGCACAAGGGCGGTGATGTCGGCTTCGGGCAACACCTTAAATCGGATGCTACGCTCGCTCGACAGCACATTTACCAGCGTGTCGTTCTTGCTGAAAAACATTGCTTCGGGGTTGTCTACATGGATGTATGCCTGCTCAATGTCACACTCAGCGTTGAGCGGCTCGTCCTTGAAACACGATGTGAGCGTTGTAGATAGGCACATCATGGCAAGGGCCAAAAATTTTCCTTTCATCAAAACCAATTAATTTTCTTTTAGTTAAAAAACAATTCTTCTTTGGCGCAACAAAAACATGTGCGCCCTGTTGTAGAGAGACATCCGTCTGCCACTTTTTCTTTGATTAATTCTGATTAACCGCATGCAAAGTTAACGCAAAAACATCTCACAACCAAAAGTTTTGGGCAAAAAGATTGTTTACACCTTATATAAAGAACCTCTCTTGTCTGATTATGGCCAATAATTTTCACAAATGGAACAAAACAGCATGAAAATGAGCACTATGGGGCGCCCAGGGGAGCGCACATGGCAAAACAAAGGGGCCGATTAAGCAAAATTAATAGAGAATGGTCTGTGACACAACGTTTTTTTATTAACTTTGCAAGGTCGATGCCCCAACGACACAAGAAAAGAAAACAAAGAAAAAAACAACAAAACTTTTTACACAAGATGAATATAGCACTTATTGGCTACGGCAAGATGGGCCACATGATCGAACAGATCGCCCGCGAGCGTGGCCACAACATCGTGAGCATCATTGATGTAGACAACCAGGCCGACTTCGAGTCGGAGGCCTTCGCTTCGGCCGACGTGGCGATAGAGTTTACCTCACCCACAGCTGCCTATGGCAACTATCTCAAGGCGTTCAAGGCTGGCGTGAAGGTGGTGAGCGGCTCTACAGGATGGATGAAAGAGCATGAGGCCGACGTGCGACGCATGTGCTCGGAGGAGGGCAAGACGCTGTTCTGGGCGTCAAACTTCAGCATCGGCGTGGCCATCTTCTCTGCCGTGAACCGCTATCTGGCAAAGATCATGAACGGCTTCCCACAGTATGACGTGCGCATGGAGGAGACACACCATGTGCATAAGCTCGACGCTCCCTCAGGCACAGCCATAACGCTAGCTGAGGAGATCGTCAACGACCTCGACCGCAAGACCGCATGGGTCAAGGGAGAGCAGCATCTGGCCGACGGCACCGTGGAGGGAACAAACGTGTGTGAACCCGCCGAGCTGCCCATCGAGAGCATACGCCGCGACGAGGTGCCGGGCATTCACAGCATTATCTACAACTCTGAAGCCGACTGCATAACGATCACGCACGACGCTCACTCGCGCAAGGGTTTCGCCCTGGGAGCTGTGCTCGCTGCCGAGTTTACAAAGGAGCATGAGGGATTGCTGACTATCGGGGATATGTTTAAGTTTTAAAAAATAGAAGCCCCTCCCCCTCGCCGCTTCGCGGCTCACCCCTCCCCTTAGGGCGGGGAGTGAATGGCCTTGGAACTTGAAGTTTTTTCTTCTCATGTTCTTGCTTCAATCTTTCATCTTATTGCCTTGGCATAACAACCAAAGGTCGAGCGAGGGCGGGGAGTGAATGGCCTTTTTTCTTGAGAGGTGTCTTGAAAAAGGCATATCCTGAAAGCGAATATTAACAACAAAGAAAAAAATCCATCAATCATCGGCGGGCGAGGAGCAGAGGGTGCGGATGGTGTGGAAAAAAATTTTTATGATTGACAAAGAAAAAGCAAGTCTTGACCCACGAAAGCAGTGGGCTAAGTTTATAGTGGTCCTGGCGATCTACCTCCTCATCCTGCTGTGGCTGAAGAGCTGGCTTGGACTCGTGGTGGTGCCGTTTATCTTCGACGTCTACATCACAAAGAAAATTAAATGGCAGTGGTGGCGCGACTCGGAAGGCGTGACCCGTTTCGTCATGTCGTGGGTCGACGCTCTGGTGTTTGCCCTCGTGGCGGTCTATTTCATTAACCTGTTCTTCTTCCAGAACTATGTCATACCGTCATCGTCGCTGGAGAAATCGCTGCTCACAGGCGACTATCTCTTCGTGTCGAAGGTGAGCTACGGACCGCGCAAGCCGCAGACACCGCTCACGCTGCCCCTCACGCAGCACACGCTGCCGGTGTTCGAGTGTCGCTCGTACATTGAGTGGCCGCAGTGGCCCTACGAACGCGCAAAGGGCTTGGGACAGGTGCAGCTCAACGACATCGTGGTGTTCAACTATCCTGCCGGCGACTCGCTCTGCTCGGCACCACAGTATCAGGCGCAAGATTTCTACCGCCTGACTTACGGCATTGGCGAGAGCAACTGGATTGAGCGCCATAACGGACAGAACCCCGACTTCGCCAACATGACGCCTCAGCAGCAGCGCAACTTCTTCGCTTCTATCTATGCGCTCGGACGCAAGATCATAAACGACAACCATCTCGAATATGGCGAGGTCATTTCGCGCCCCGTCGACCGACGCGAAAACTATGTGAAGCGCTGCGTGGGACTGCCCGGACAGACGTTGCAGATAAAGAACCGCACCGTCTATATCAACGGCAAGGCCAACAAGGAACCCGACAACGTGCAGTATGCCTACTATGTGAAGCTGCGCGGACAGCTGCCATCGGAGCTTATCGACGAGCTGGGCATATCGCAGGAAGACATCATGTCGCTCAACCAGCAGGGATATCTGCCGCTCACACACGCCTCGGCAAGGGCGCTGCGAAGCCGCAAGGACCTCGTGGAGAGCGTGACCATGGTTGAGGACCCGACAACATGGGACATCTATCCGCTCAACGGCAACAAGGGATGGACACGCGACAACTATGGACCTGTATGGATCCCGAAGAAGGGCGCCACCGTGAAGCTCGACATGAACAACATTGCCATCTATGAGCGCCCGATAAAGGTCTATGAGGGCAACGACCTTCAGGTGCGCGGCGGAAAGATCTTCATCAACGGCAAACCCGCAACAAGCTACACATTCAAGATGGACTATTACTGGATGATGGGCGACAACCGCCACAACTCGCTCGACTCGCGCTACTGGGGCT
>UQTI01000043.1 GCA_900543975.1 uncultured Prevotella sp.
TCTCCTGGCAGTACTTCTCCACTACCTCAGGGATGCGGTCGTAGTACTCGTTGCTAGCCTCACGGTGTGTGAAGAATGTCTCGGGGTTCTCGGCTGTACCGCGTGTTACAGGACGCTCAGGTGTGAGCGCACGGTCGCGGAAGCGCTTGATATATTCGGGGTTTACCAACGGACGGATGTCTTCCATGTCCATCTCCTCGATCTTATGATACTCGTGAGAGGTGCGGAAACCGTCGAAGAAGTTGATGAACGGAACCGAGGTCTCGAGGGTTGCGAGGTGAGGAACAGCCGAGAGGTCCATTACCTCCTGCACAGAACCTGAGCAGAACATGGCGAAGCCGGTCTGGCGGCAAGCCATGACGTCCTGGTGGTCGCCGAAGATACAGAGCGAGTGAGAAGCCAGGGTACGGGCTGACACGTTGAAGACGCAAGGCAGCAGCTCACCGGCCACTTTGTACATGTTGGGGATCATCAGCAACAGACCCTGTGAGGCTGTGTAGGTGGATGTGAGAGCACCTGCCTGGAGCGATCCGTGGAGAGCGCCGGCAGCACCTGCCTCCGACTCCATTTCCTGGATAGAAACTCGCTGACCGAAGAGGTTCTTGCGACCCTTGGCAGCCCACTCGTCTACATGCTCAGCCATGGGCGATGACGGAGTGATAGGATAGATTGCAGCAACCTCTGTGAACATGTAGCTCACATGAGCGGCAGCTGTGTTACCATCACAAGTGATAAACTTTTTTTCTTTAGCCATTTTGTTATAAATAAAATGTTAGTGTATTGTCGTTAATGTTGTTTCTTTGTTTTAACTTAAGTTTCGCAAGCGAAAGAAGTTATTGGAAGTTATAGGAAGATAACTCGCTTTGCTCGTGAAGTTAACGGACATATGCCATGCTATTTGAGCAATAAAGCTATTCAATAGATGAAGCCGAAGAGCCAAAGGGGTATGCGGTTGTCGTGGCCTGTCTCGGTTCCGTAGCGTGCGTAGATGGTGTCGGGGTTGCAGCGCGTGTGGTGGGCGGCAGCCGCGTCGCACACTCTGAATTTCAGACCGCCGTCGACGATGTATTGTCCTTCCTTTCCGCTGTGGTTGACTGTGTGGTCTTTCCAGAGGGCGTGGACGAGGAATGTCTCCATGATGTCCTGCCTGTGACACTCTATGGGGTAGATGGCGTACATGAGGTTGGGGTTGTGCATCATGACCTTCGACGGCTTCTTTGGAAACTCTTCGCCGACGGGGTAGAGGATGTTGATGAGGCGTGCGTCGGAAAGATACTTGATGTAGTTCATGACCGTTGCGCGGCTTGTCTCTATCTCCTGTGCCAGATTGCTTATGTTAGGTGCCTTAGGCCCTCCTGTGGCGAGGAGGTAGAACAGCTTTTTTATCTTGGTGAGATATTTCAGCTCTATCTGCTTTATGAGCAGAATGTCGACCTCGGCCATCATGTTCATGGTCTTGAGAAGGTTCTCTTCAAAGTTGCGGTTCTCAAGGAAGAAGGGGTAGAAGCCGTGGTGCAGATATTGCTGGAAATGTTGCGCTGGGCTGACCTTGGGCAGGATGTCCTTCACGATCTGTTCGTGGTTGTGCAAGATGTCGTCGAGCGTTATCGCCTTGAAGCGGTTGCCCGTCTGGAGGTTCAGAAACTCTCTGAAGGAGAAGCCGCGCAGGTTGTAGCGTTTCACGATGCTGTCGAGCTCGGGGGTGTCTTCCTTCAGGCGCATGACGCTGGAGCCTGTGAACACGATTTTCAGGCCTGGCAGCTCGTCGTAGCAACGCCGCAGCTCCGTGCTCCAGCAGGGCTGCTTGAACACCTGGTCTATGAGCAGGGTGCGTCCGCCTTGACGGTAGAAGTCGGTGGCGAAGTCGGCAATGCCGCGTCCCTGGAAATAGAAGTTGTTCATGTTGATGTAGAGACATTTCTTGTCGGCCACATTGAAATGTTCTTTCGCATATTGCAGCAGGAAAGTTGTCTTTCCTATGCCACGGGTGCCTTTGATGCCGATCATGCGGTCGTCCCAGTTGATTTCGTCCATAAGGGCTCGACGAACCGGTGCGTTTGTGTGCTCCACAAGGTAAGCATGTGTTTTGAAGAAAGCATCCATGTCTTGAAAGAACCTTTTATATTTAATTATTGTATATTCTTATTTTCTTTTTATGGGGGCTAAAGGGCGACATTAAGCAAGCATAACATGTCAGCTTCTTTCAATGTGTCTGCATGAGACGTGTAAAGCATGACAATGTGTCTGGTCTTGATATGCATGATGCCACGACATTAGCGCCTTTATTTGTGCAAAGTTAATACTTTTTTCAAAAAATGCAAACTCTATATTGCAAAATAACGTTATTTTTTTTGTGCGGACAGACGTGCGCCTTGCCGTTGGGGCTTTAAGGCCAATGAGAAAAGCCCCGACAGGCGTTGTGTGCTGTCGGGGCTTGGAGAGGTTTGTGAGGTGAGCGCCCGTGTGGGGCGGGGTGGGGCGTCACGGTTGTTTCTTGTCGAGATAGCCTTTTGTGAACATGTCGTAGCTGAGGGCCTCAAGTTCTGAAAGCGACATCTCGGCCAGCGCACGTTCTATGCGGCTTATTATTTCTTGGCGCCGCGCGTCGCCTGTGTCGGCGTCGTTGAAGAAATGGCGTCTCATGTGTTGCCTTTGTTCTTTAAAACCAGCCTTTGCCTATAAAAAGAGAGGTGATGCTTAGAAGGGCAGGTCGTCGGCGTTCTGCTCGGCCTTGGCAGCAAACGGGTCGGCAGCGGGCTGTGCGGAAGCCTGGGCTGCTGGCTGTGCGGGAGCCTGAGCCGTGAAGGCAGCGGGCGACACGGGAGCCTGCATTGAAGCAACAGCGTTGGGGTCTACCTGGCGCACGTCGAAGGCGCGTATGCTGTTGAACCAGCGGCCGTTATATTCGTGGGCGTCGATGTCGAACGACACGTTGATCTCCTGTCCTACCTGTATGTTGAAACGCTGCAGACGGTCGGATCCAAGCACAGAGAACACCATCTTCTTGGGGTAATTGTCGTGGGTCTCAATGACAAAATCTTGAGCTGTCCATTCACCGCGTGAAGACACGCCGCTTCTCGGGTCAAGAGCAGCTATCACTTTTCCTTGTAATTCCATAAAATTGATTGATTTTTATATATTATATTATGTGTTTAAATTGTCTCGGCTTTTATTGCACCACGGGGCTGCTTCTGCGCTTGTCAAAGCTCCGTTTGGCTTGCTCCGGTGCCGTGAGCCGTTCGCGTCATCGCGTAATGGTGCAATTAAAAATCTTCGCGAAATTAATAAATATAGTTGACAAAAACAAAATAAACGTTGCTTTTTTTGTTTAGTCCACCCCTTTTTTGTATTTTTGTGGCTAATTTGAGAACTCTGATTAAAAAAATTAAAAACTACAAAAATATTACATCAATGCGATTTACGTTATCAAGCAGTCTGCTTAACAGTCAGCTGCAAACTCTCTCAAAAGTTATCAACAGCAAGAATTCTCTTCCTATCCTCGACTGCATCTTGTTTGAGGTAGGCGACGGTCAGCTCACGCTCACAGCAAGCGACAAGGAGAATGTTATGACAATTGTGCTCGCCCTCGACGCATGCGAGGGTGCCGGAGCGTTCGCACTTCCCAAGACAACCGTAATTGACGCCGTGAAGGAGCTTCCTGAGCAGCCTCTCACCTTTGATGTCAAAGAAGACACGCTGGCCCTTACCATCACCTACCAGAACGGTATGTACCAGTTTGTTGCGCAGAACGCAGAGGAGTTTCCCAAGGCCAAGAGCCTGAGCGACGATGCTGCCACGCTGACCATGGACGTGACCATGCTCGCCGACAACCTCACACGCTCGCTCTTCGCTACAGCACAGGACGAGCTGCGCCCCGTGATGAACGGCATCTATTTTGACCTCACCCCCGACTGTCTGGCGATCGTTGCCAGCGACGGCCACAAGCTCGTGCGCAACCGCAACTTTGAGGTGAAGAGCGAGGCTCCCGCTTCGTTCATCCTGCCTTCAAAGCCCGCCGCCCTGCTCAAGCTGATGACAGGCAAGGCCGAGGGCGAGGCTGGTGTGAGCTTCGACAGCAACAATGCCTGCTTCACCATTGCCAACGCAACGCTCACCTGCCGCCTGATCGAGGGACGTTACCCCAACTATAACTCGGTCATTCCGCAGGACAACCCCAACAAGCTCACCGTCGACCGCAAGGCCCTCATCGGTGCCCTGCGCCGCGTGCTGCCCTTCGCAAGCGAGAGTACACAGTCGGTCCGTCTGCACATCGACGGAGCGAAGCTCATCGTGTCGTCAGAGGACGTCGACTTCGCAAAGACTGCCAAGGAGGCCGTTACCTGCGAATATGAGGGCCGCACCATGGACATCGGCTTCAAGTGTCCTTCGCTCATCGAGATCCTTTCAAACATGGACAGCGACGAGGTGACCATAGCCCTTGCCGACCCCAGCCGTGCCGGCGTTATAGAGCCCTCTGTGCAGCCTGACAATGCCGAGGTGCTGATGCTCATCATGCCGATGCTTCTGAACGATTAATATTTTATAATGAAACTGAATATCACCAAGCCCCTTGTTGTCTTTGACCTTGAGACAACGGGGCTTGATCTTGTTAACGACAGGATCATACAAATTTCTTATATAAAGGTAATGCCGTCGGGCGAGGAGAAGCGTGAAAACATTTTCGTGAACCCGGGAAAGCCCATACCGCCGTTGGTGCAGCAGCTCACGGGCATTACAGATGCCGACGTGGCCGACGCACCCTCGTTCAAGAGTATGGCTGCCTCGCTGGCTACAAAGTTTAAGGGTTGCGACTTTGCCGGTTTCAACTCAAACCATTTCGACATCCCCATGCTTGCCGAGGAGTTTCTCCGTGCTGGCATCGACTTCGATTTCTCCAGCTGCCGCCTGATCGACGCGCAGACCATCTTCCACAAGATGGAGCGACGCAACCTGGCTGCCGCATACAAGTTTTATTGTGGCAGAAAGATGGAGGACGACTTTGAGGCCCACCGTGCCGACCAAGACACGGAGGCAACCTATCGTGTGCTCATGGGAGAGCTCGACAAGTATAGCGCGGAGAACCAGACAGAGCCCGAGAGACAGTTGGCCAACGACATGGATGTGCTGGCAGAGTTTTCCAAGAACAACGACAATGTCGACTTTGCAGGACGCATAGTGTGGAAAGAGGTCACGGGAGCCGACGGCAAGCCCGTCATGGGAGCCGACGGCAAGCCCCTGCGTCAGGAGGTCTTCAACTTTGGCAAGCACAAGGGACTGCCCGTGGCTGATGTGCTGAAGAGAGACCCGGGCTATTTCAGCTGGATGCTTGGAGGCGATTTCACTTATAACACCAAGCAGGTGCTCACGCGCATAAGGCTGAGAGAGTTTAATAACCGTAACGGTTTGAAATGAAACGTCTTACTAATTTAAGTTTCGCAAGCGAAAGAAGTTATTGGAAGTTATAGGAAGATAACTCGCTTCGCTCGTGAAGTTAATGGACAAATGTCTTGTTGTTTAAGCCAATAAAGCTATTGTCCGTTAACTTCTTGAACGACCGAAGGGAGTGTTAACTTCTTTAATTCCATTAACTTCTGAACTTGCGAAAGTTCAATTACTAATTAAAGTGTAAAGCAATGCTAAAAGGCAAGAAAATAGTTCTCGGCATTACAGGATCAATAGCGGCCTACAAGGCTTGCAACATCATAAGGCTGCTCGTGAAGCGTGGAGCCGAGGTGCAGGTCGTCATTACGCCTGCCGGCAAAGAGTTTATAACGCCCATCACCCTGTCGGCCCTCACGCAGAAGCCTGTGATCTCCGACTTCTTCTCTCAGCGCGACGGCACATGGCATTCGCATGTGGCGCTCGGGCTGTGGGCCGACGCCATGCTCGTGGCACCTTGCACGGCAAGCACGCTGGGCAAGATGGCGCACGCCATTGCTGACAACATGCTCATAACGACCTATCTCTCCATGAAGGCTCCCGTGTTTGTGGCTCCTGCCATGGACCTCGACATGTTTGCGCACCCTTCGACCAAGGCTAACCTGGCGCTGATAGAGAGCTACGGCAACCACATCATTGAACCTCAGAGCGGCTTCCTGGCAAGCGGACTGGAGGGCAAGGGACGCATGGAGGAGCCAGAGGCCATTGTCGATGCGCTCGATGCTTATTTCGACTCGCTCACGCCGTCGCTCCTCCGCGGCAAGAGGGTGCTCATAACGGCCGGTCCCACATACGAGAAGATTGACCCTGTGCGCTTCATCGGCAACTACTCTACGGGCAAGATGGGCTTCGCCATTGCCGAGGAGTGTCGCCGACGCGGGGCAGAGGTGGTGCTCGTGGCAGGGCCTGTGAGCCAGACCTGCCACAAGGCGATCAGGCGTGTGGACGTGGAGAGCTGCGAGGAGATGTTCAACGCGGCGAACGAAGCGATGGACGAGGCCGACATTGCCGTCATGGCAGCTGCCGTGGCCGACTACCGTCCTGCTGTTCTGGCCGACAGGAAGATCAAACGCGAGAAGACGGGGGCCATGACCCTCGACCTGCTGCCCACACACGACATCGCCGCCGCGCTTGGAGCAAAGAAGCGCGACGGACAGCTGCTTGTGGGCTTCGCCCTTGAAACCGACAACGCCATGGCCAACGCTCAGGAAAAGCTTGTGAGAAAGAATCTTGACATGATTGTCGTCAACTCGCTGCAGAACGAAGGCACCTGCTTCCAGTCGGACAACAACAAGGTAACGATCATGGGCCACGGGTTTGTTGAAGAATATGACAAAAAGCCCAAGAGCGAGGTGGCGAAAGACATTGCTGACCAGTTGGAGGCTTTGTTGCAGCCATAAGGCACAACGGGCTTTCTGTGAGACGGTTATGTTGTACGAACTTTAACAAACAAAGAAGCATCTGTTATGAGATTTCTCTTTTTATCATCGCTGCGTGTTTCGCTGCTCGCCCTCATCACGGCAAGCGGCTTCCTGATGCCCTGCAACAAGGTTGCGGCACAGGAGCTGAACGCCCGTATAACGATAAACCACAGTCAGATTCAAGGAACCGACAACGCCGTGTTTGACGAGTTGCAGCAGACGCTGACCCAGTTTGTCAACGACAGACAATGGACGGCCCTTCAGTTTCAGAAGAACGAACGCATACCGTGCAGCTTCAACATCACCGTGACCAAGTATGACAAGTCGACAAACATGTTCACATGCAAGGCGGTCATTCAGGCCACGAGAACGGCTTACAACTCGAGTTACAACACAACGATCTACAGCAACCAGGACAACGACTTCAATTTTGAGTATGCTCAGTTTGACCAGCTCAACTTCAACGAGGAGGCGGTAGACAACCAGCTCACAGCCCTCATGGCCTATTATGCTTTCCTCATGATAGGCATAAACCTCGACACCTTTGCACCCATGGGCGGCGAGGATGTGCTGCAACGCTGCATGAACCTTGCCAACAACTGTCAGAACCTCAACTTCCCGGGATGGAAAGCGTTCGACAACGACCGTAACCGCTTCGCCATAATAAACGATTATCTTGACGGGGCGATGAAGCCGTTCCGGCAGTTGCAGTATGACTATTACCGCAACGGCCTCGACGAGATGGCCACCAACGCCGACCGCGGAAGGACAAACATCTCTACGGCCATTGAGGAGAACTTGAAGAAATGTCATGAAGACAGGCCCATGAGCCTGTTGCCGCAGATCTGGACCGACTATAAGCGCGACGAGCTTGCCAACATCTATAAAGGCAAGGGCACGCAGAAAGAGAAGGAGCAGGTCTATGAGATTCTGTTCGGAATAAACGCCAGCCAGAACAACGCCTGGCAACAGATAAAAGAGTGAGGATTGAAGACCATTTAAAGAGTGACGACAGGAGGAGACACTAATGTTACAAAAACTACATATACGCAATTTCACGCTCATCGATGAGCTCGACATAAGCTTCTTTCCCGGTTTCTCCGTGATTACGGGTGAGACGGGAGCGGGCAAGAGCATTATTCTCGGTGCGCTCGGACTGCTTACGGGCAACCGTGCCGACGCGCGTCAGGTGAAGACGGGGGCTCCAAAATGTGTTGTCGAGGCAACCTTCTCTACGGGCCATGACATCTATGGCACGATAAAGAAGTTTTTTGATGACAACGACCTCGACTTCGTTGCCGACGAGTGTATCTTGCGCCGCGAGGTTAGCGCGGCAGGAAAGAGCAGGGCGTTCATAAACGACACGCCTGTGACCCTTGCTGCCATGAGGGAGCTGGGTGAGCATCTTATCGACATTCACAGTCAGCACCAGAACCTGCTGCTTGGCAAAGAAGATTTTCAGGTCAGCGTGCTCGACATCATGGCCAGCAACGCAACGGCCCTTTCGTGCTACCGCTCCGCTTACCTCTCCTTACAGGAGGCAAAGGCGACGCTCGAACGCCTGAAGAAGGAGCTTGCTGCCAATGAGGCTGAAGCCGATTTCATGAGGTTCCAGTATAAGGAGCTTGCCGATGCTGACCTTGTGGCTGGTGAGCAAGAGGAGCTGGAGGAGAGGGCGCAGACCATGAGTCATGCTGAGGAGATAAAGACATCGCTCTACCTCGTCGACTCTATGATGAACGGCGAAGACAACGGATTGCTGAACACGCTGAAGTCGGCAATTTCTCATCTCGACGACATTGCACCCGTCTTTCAGAAGAGCACAGCACTTTCGGAACGTCTCAACAACTGCTACATAGAGATTAATGATGTGGCCGATGAGGTAGGGGCGAGTGTCGACGACATCGACTTCGACCCGCGTGAGATGCAACAGATAAATGACAGGCTCGACACCATATACACGCTCCAGCACAAGTTTCATGTCGACAACGTGGAGGCGCTCATAGAGAAGCGCGACGAGATAAAGCAACGGCTCGACAGCGTGGACATGGGCGACGAGAAGCTTGAAGAACAGCAGCAGCTGGTCGATGAGCTGACGTCGATTGCCAAGGAGCAGGCGGCACGCATAACAGAAAAGCGACGCAAGGCTGCCAAGCAGGTGGAGAAGGAGATGAGTGAGCGCCTTGTGCCGTTAGGCATTCCGAAGGTGCGCTTCGAGGTTAACGTTCTGCCCGACGAGCTGAGCTACGACGGCGCCGACAAGGTGGTGTTCCTCTTTAGTGCCAACTCGAGCTCGCCCATGCGCCCTGTGGAGCAGGTGGCGTCGGGTGGCGAGATCGCGCGTGTAATGCTCTCGCTGAAAGCCATGATCGGCAACGCCGTGGAGCTGCCAACCATCATCTTCGACGAGATCGATACTGGCGTGAGCGGACGCGTGGCTGAACAGATGGCACAGATAATGAAGGAGATGGGAAGCAGCGACCGACAGGTCATAAGCATAACGCACCTGCCGCAGATCGCGGCTCTCGGAACAACCCATTACAAGGTGGCGAAAGAAGAAACCGCCACGGGAACGGCCAGCCGCATGACCATACTCGATGATGAGGCGAGGGTGAGGGAGATCGCGCAGATGCTTAGCGGTAGCGAGGTGACGCAAGCTGCCGTTGACAACGCGCGTGAACTTATTGAGAAAGGAAAGAACAATAATGTGTAAGGAAACCGTCCTTGCATAATCAATGCTATAAAGAAATTGAACAAAAAATGATGAAACGAACCATTATTATATTGTGTGCCATTATGGCCACAACCCTGTCGTGGGCGCAGCCCTCGGCGGTGAAGAAGGCTGCAAACGCCGTATTCACACTAACAACATTCGACAAGAACGGAACAATGAAAGCCACCACCCGCGGCTTCTTCGTTGGAGCCGACGGCGTGGCCGTGAGTTCATGGGCGCCTTTCGTCGGCGCCTCTTCGGCTGTGGTGGTCGACGCTAAGGGCAACAAATATGACGTGGAGAGCCTTATGGGTGCCAACGAGCTGTATGACGTGTGCCGCTTCCGCACCAGCTGTACCAAGGCCAACGCTCTGAAACTTGCCAACAACACCTCTGCAAAGAACGTATGGGTGGTGGGAACGGCGGGTACCAAGCCGCAGGCTCTCAAGGTGAGCAAGAGCGAGACGTTCATGAACCGTTATGCTTATTACATCTTTGACGCAACGGTGGCTGACAACGCGCTGGGAAGCCCCGTCGTTGACGATGCTGGAGCCGCCCTCGGCATCCTGCAGTTTACGGTCAACGGCGAGGATGTTCACTCTACCGACGTTGCGTTCCTCGACACAATAGCTCTCACCGGATTGTCTATCAACAACCCCGTGCTCAGCCAGAGCGGCATCAGGGTTGACCTTCCCAAGGACAAGGAGCAGGCTTCGCTCATGCTCATGATGGCCGCCGAGAAGAGCGACTCGATGCAGTATGCCAAGTATGTTGACGCGTTCATCAGCCAATTTCCACAAGCCGTTGACGGCTACACAGCCTCCGCGCAGACAAGGATGGCAGCAAACGACTATGACGGCGTCGTGAACGTCATGAACACAGCCATAAAGAACGTCAGCGACAAGGCGGCCGCCTACTCGGAGCTCTCGCGCATGATCTACCAGAAGGTGGTGTTCAACACAGACACCACGTTCACAAAGTGGACCCTCGACGACGCCATGAGCAACATTGCCAAAGCCATTGAGATTGACCCGCAGCCTGCCTACAAGCATCGTGAGGCACAGATCGTGTTCTCAAAGGGCGACTACACGAAGGCTTATGACATGTTTATGGATCTCACAAAGACCAACATACGCAGCGGCGAACTGTTCTATGAGGCTGCACAATGCAAGACACAGTTGAAGGCGCCCACAGACGACGTTATCGCTTTGCTCGACAGCGCCCTTGTGGCCTGTCCCAAACCTCTCACGAACCTCTCGGCACCTTATGTGCTGTCACGCGCCCAGTTGCTTGACGGAAAGGGACAGTTTCGCTTGGCTCTCAAAGACTACAACCTCTACGACTCGCTCATGGCAGGCCGCGCCAACGATGCGTTCTATTATGCCCGCTACCAATGTGAGATGAAGGTGAAGCAATATCAGCAGGCGCTCAACGACATCGCCCATGCTGCGTTCATCAACCCCCGTCAGCCCCTTTATCTTGCAGAGCTCGCTTCTTTGCAGCTCCGCGTAAACCGTCTGGAGGATGCTGTGAAGGCTGCCGACCTGTGCCTGACCATCGCTCCGGAGAGCACAGATGCTTACGTCATAAAAGGCATTGCGCTCATACAGCTCAAGAAAAAGGAGGAGGGCATGGCCGCTCTGCAAAAAGCCAAGGAGCTGGGCGACAGCAGAGGCGAGGAGCTGATGAAGAAGTATAAGTAGGTGTTCAAAATTAATTGCATATATGAATTTTATAAAAAGGTTATGCTTTCAAATGCCTTTACGCCCTCTTTTAGCCCGTATGCCCAGCTCTCATCGGTCATGTAGCCCGCTACACTCCCTCTTCGGAGCTGAACATACGGGCCAAAATATGGCATAAAATCATTTAAATTAATTTTGAACACCTACTTAAGTAAAAATATTTTAACAAAAAAAAGTGATGAATTACAGCGACGAGAAATTTGCCGACATTCAGATGCTTCGTTATCGTCTGAACGGGTTTGAGCAACTGTCTCTCAATCAGAAACAATATGTCTATTGTCTTGCCAAGGCCACGCTCTGTGGACGCGACATCACAACAGACCAGTTTGGACGCTACAATCTGAAGATAAGAAAGCTACTCGAAGCTTTATACCTTATTTATAAAGAACAACCTGAGGCCTTGGGGCTGCAGGAGCTTTCGCAGGAGCAGGATCAAGAGCAGTTTGAGGCTATGACCGTTTATCTCAAGCGCGTGTGGTTCTCAAACGGCATTCATCATCATTATGGTTGCGACAAGTTTAAACCACAGTTTAGCGAGAGCTGGTTCCGCAGCATCATAGCAAAGTCGGCCGACAAGCTCGCCAGCAAGCTTGGCGTCGCTTCTGGGGACGAGGTGATGGAGTGGTGCGCTCCGCTCTTCCCCGTGATCTTCGACCCTGAGATTATGCCCAAACGTGTTGAAAAGGCGTGTGGTGTGGATCAGGTAAAGGGCTCGGCATGCAACTATTATGAGGGTCTCACGCAACAAGAGGTTGAAGCCTATTATGCTGCAAAGAACGACCCATCTAACCCCTGTTCTCCTTCTTACGGCCTCAACTCAAAGCTCGTGAAGACCGCTTCAGGTGACATAGAGGAACAGGTATGGAAGCAAGGCGGAATGTATGGAGAAGCAATAGACCGCATTGTCTATTGGCTCACAAAAGCCATGCAGTTTGCCGAGAACGAGAAACAGCAGGAGGTGATAGGTCTGCTCATAAGCTATTATCGCACGGGCGACCTCAGGACCTTCGACAGCTATTCTATAGAGTGGCTGAAGGAGCACGCGGGCGACATCGACTTCATAAACGGTTTCATAGAGGTCTATGGCGACCCTCTGGGCTTCAAGGCCTCTTGGGAGGGAATTGTCACCTATAAGGACAAGGAGGCAAACGAACGCACACATAAGATCTGCTCCAACGCCCAATGGTTTGAGGACCACTCGCCCGTGGACCCCCGCTTCAAGAAGAAAAAGGTGAGGGGCGTGACCGCCAATGTGGTTGTGGCTGCCATGCTGGGAGGCGACGAATATCCTTCGACAGCCATCGGAATAAATCTTCCCAACGCCGACTGGATTCGTGCGCAACATGGTTCAAAGAGCATCACAATAGGCAACCTTACCGAGGCTTACAGTCGTGCAGCCGAGGGCAACGGGTTCCTTGAGGAGTTTGTGGCCGACGAATCAACGCTCACCTTGGTGCGACAGTTTGACCACCTGTGCGACGACCTCCATACCGATCTGCACGAATGTCTGGGCCATGGCAGCGGACAACTGTTGCCCGGCGTCTCGTCAGACGCGCTTAAGTCGTATGGCAGCACCATTGAGGAGGCGCGTGCCGACCTGTTCGGACTCTATTACATGGCCGATGCGAAGATGGTGGAGCTTGGACTTTTGCCGTCGGCCGATGCTTACAAGGCACATTATTATACCTACATGCTCAACGGTCTTATGACCCAGTTGCGCCGCATAACGCCTGGCGCTGACATTGAGGAAGACCACATGCGCAACAGGGCGCTCATTGCCTACTGGGTTCTTGACCATGCACAGGGCGAGGTGGAGCTGACCGAAAGCAACGGAAAGGCGTGTGTCTTCATTCACTCTTATGAACGTCTACGCACGCTCTTCGCGCAACTCCTTGCAGAGATTCAGCGCATAAAGAGCGAGGGCGACTATGAAGCTGCACGACAGCTCGTTGAACGTTACGGCGTGAAGGTAGACCAGGTGTTGCTCGAAGAGGTGCATCGCCGCTACGAGAAGCTTGACATCGCTCCCTACAAGGGCTTCATAAATCCGCGTCTCTCGCTCGTAACCGACGCTCAAGGCAACGTGTGTGATGTGAAGGCCGACTATACAGAAAGCTACGAGCACCAGATGCTACGCTATTCTAACGAGTTTGGCTTCCTGTCATTGAAGGAAGATAAATCGTCGTCAAAGGAAGAATCGTCGTCAAAGGAAGATGTTTTATCATCAAAAGCAGAAACATCATCAAAAGCAGAGGCTGCGCCTTCGTCAGTTGACGAAGACGTGAAGAAGATAAAGCGTTCGTTTCGGCTGTTCATGAACGGCGTGGCTTCAAGCTCCATGCGCGACAAGGGTCTTGAATATAAGATCAATTGGGGAATTCCCGTGACACGTCTTCGCGACATGGCAGCCCAGTATGCTCCTTCCGTAGCCCTTGCCGAGCGGTTATGGGAGAGCGACGTGCGCGAATGTAAAATCTTGGCAACAATGCTCATGCCCGCCGAACGGTTTAGCGAGCCCATGGCGCTGTCTTGGCTCTCGGCCTGCAACAACCAGGAGATGGTGGAGATGCTCGTGTTCAACCTTGTTCAGAACATGCCGGGCGTAGAAACGTTTGTGGTGAGTCTGCTCTGCAGCGACGAGCACAACGCGCCTCTTGCTGCACTTCATCTCGTCTCGCGTCTTGTGGCACGACAGAACGTGGCGTTCATGACCGACGAGGTGGTATGCTCGTTCGCCCAACTTGTGATAAAAGCGTTGAACGGAACAGATGCTGTGCTCAAACATGCGGCCCTCAACAGCGTCACACGCTACGTTGACCGGGAGCTCAAAGGTGCCGATAAAGTGGTCGAATTGCTTAAAAAACATAAGATAGACATTTTTTGAACGTTCTTGACACGAAATCTTAATAAAAAGTAGTAACTTTGTCGTGCATTAACGGCAAGCCCTATTGTCGGGGTTTTTATTGTAAAGAAAATTTCAATCAATGCGTGGGCCCTGTTGGTCCATGCCTTAACATTTAAGGATAAATGAACACAGGTAAAGTAGATGTCTTGCTGGGTCTCCAGTGGGGCGATGAAGGAAAAGGAAAAGTCGTTGACGTGTTGACACCCAAGTATGATGTGGTTGCCCGTTTCCAAGGCGGCCCAAATGCTGGCCACACCCTCGAGTTTGAGGGACAGAAATATGTGCTCCGCAGCATTCCGTCTGGTATCTTCCAGGGCGGAAAGGTAAACATCATCGGCAACGGCGTTGTGTTGGCTCCAGACCTATTTATGGCAGAAGCCAAGGACCTTGAAAAGAGCGGTCACGACCTCAAGAGCCGTCTCCATATCTCTAAGAAGGCACACCTCATCATGCCCACACACCGTGTGCTTGACCGTGCGCTCGAGGCAGCCAAAGGCAAGAGCAAGGTAGGAACAACAGGCAAGGGCATCGGTCCTACATACACCGACAAGGTGTCACGCAACGGTCTGCGTGTGGGCGACATCTTCGAAAACTTCGAGGAGAAATATGCCGCACACAAGGCACGTCACATAGAGATGCTTAAGGCACTCAATTTTACTGATTACGACATTACTGAAGACGAGAAGCGCTGGATGGAAGGCATCGAGTATATGCGTCAGTTCAACATCGTTGACAGCGAGCATGAGATCAACAACCTTCTGCGCGAGGGCAAGTCGATTCTTTGTGAGGGTGCTCAGGGCACCATGCTTGACGTTGACTTCGGCAGCTATCCTTTCGTGACTTCTTCAAACACCATCTGCGCTGGCGCATGTACAGGTCTTGGCATTGGCCCCAACAAGATCGGACACGTTTATGGTATCATGAAAGCCTACTGCACACGCGTTGGTTCAGGTCCTTTCCCCACAGAGCTGTTTGACGCTACAGGCAACAAGATTCGTGACCTCGGCCACGAGTATGGTGCTGTGACAGGGCGTGAGCGCCGTTGCGGATGGATCGATCTCGTAGCCCTTAAATATGCTATCATGGTGAACGGCGTAACAGAGCTTATCATGATGAAGAGCGACGTGCTCGACGGCTTCGACACCATCAAGGCTTGCGTGGCTTACAAGCAGAACGGCAAGGAGATCAACTATTTCCCATACGACATCAATGAGGGTATTGAGCCTGTTTACACAGAGCTGCCTGGATGGAAGACCGATATGACCAAGTTTACAAGCGAGGAGCAGTTCCCGCAGCAGTTTAACGACTACATCAAGTTCCTTGAGGCTGAGCTTGAGACACCAATCAAGATCATCTCTATCGGTCCTGACCGCGACCAGACTATCGTGCGCAAATAACCACACCCCATTTCTTGCGCGTTAATACATAAAGACGAACAAAAGAAATGAACAAACCAAGCATTCCTAAAGGTACGCGCGACTTCTCTCCTGTGGAGATGGCGAAGCGTAACTATATTTTCGATACTATAAAAGAGGTTTACGCCCTCTACGGCTTTCAGCAGATAGAAACACCTGCCATGGAGTCGTTGCAGACGCTTATGGGTAAGTATGGAGAGGAGGGCGACAAGCTCCTCTTCCGTGTGCTCAACTCGGGCGACTACATGAGCAAGCTCTCCGATGAGGAGCTGCTTGAGCGCAACTCTCTGCGCCTGTCTTCAAAGATTTGCGAGAAGGGTCTGCGTTACGACCTGACCGTTCCCTTCGCACGTTACGTCGTGATGCACCGCGATGAGCTGCAGATGCCGTTCAAGCGTTACCAAATACAGCCCGTGTGGCGTGCTGACCGCCCGCAGAAAGGCCGTTATCGCGAGTTCTACCAATGTGATGCCGACGTGGTGGGCAGCGACTCGTTGCTCAACGAGGTGGAGCTGATGCAGATCGTTGATACCGTGTTTACACGTTTCGGCATTCGTGTGCAGATAAAGATCAACAACCGCAAGATCCTCTCTGGCATTGCTGAGGTCATTGGTGAGCCCGACAAGATTGTCGACATTACCGTGGCCATAGACAAACTCGACAAGATTGGTCTCGACAAGGTGAACGAAGAACTCAAGGCCGACGGCATCAGCGATGAGGCAATTGCCAAGTTGCAGCCCATCATAGCCCTGAGCGGCACCAACGAAGAGAAATTGCAGACCATCAGAGAGGTGCTGGCCGACTCGGAGACAGGACTGAAAGGTGTGGAGGAGACACAGTTTATCCTCGACACTCTTAAGGGCTCGCTCAACAACGAGATTCAGCTTGACCTCACTCTCGCCCGCGGTCTCAACTATTATACCGGTGCCATCTTCGAGGTTAAAGCTCTCGACTATGCCATAGGCAGCATTACGGGTGGCGGACGTTATGACAACCTCACAGGCATCTTCGGTATGCCTGGCTTGAGTGGCGTAGGCATCTCGTTTGGTGCTGACCGCATCTACGATGTGCTTAACGGTCTTGACCTCTATCCCAAGGAGGCTGTCAACGGCACCAAGCTGCTGTTCATCAACTTTGGCGACAAGGAGACGGCCTATTGTCTTCCTGTTGTGCGTGCCTGCCGTGCCGCAGGCATCAGCACAGAAATGTTCCCCGACAAGGCAAAGATGAAGAAACAGATGAGCTACGCCAACGCCAAGGCCATTCCCTTCGTTGTGCTCGCTGGCGACAACGAGATTGCCGAGAACAAGTTCACCCTCAAGAACATGACAACAGGTGAGCAGCATCTCGTAACAACAGAGGAGCTGATCAGCATTGTAAGCAAATAAGTTTTCGTAAATAAGTGAAGCCGAGTTAACGGATAACAGTTTTATCGCTCATGCAATAAGATTTGTTTCCGTTGCCCGGCTTTTTTGTTTTTGCATAAAGGGCAAGAAAACTTTTGCAAAACCTTATTTGTTTTTATAAATGCAAGAAGATTTTTATGCAAAAAAATCTAATAATTCTCTTTTCCGCAATAAGGACAAACGCCTTTTTCTTTTAGCTTACGCCCGCAGTTGCCACAAACATACTTGTAGGTTACGACAAGTTTAAGATATTGTTTGAAGGCAAACACGATGTAGACGATAAGCAACACATAGCCCACATAATAGAGTGTGGTGATGCTGAACACAATATAGTTGGCGGCGCAAATGGCACCCAACCCACACAGGTAGAGCACAGCTTGCGGAAGTGGTAACTGGTTCTTTATGTCGTCTACTGCTGCGAGAGACAAGATCAAAATGGCCCATACCAGCGACACAAACAAACCCAAAACGGGAGGGATGGCAAACGGGTTCAGCGACGGGTGAAAATAAAACTGCTGCCATGTGGCGGAAGCAAACAGCTGAATGCTCGAATAGTAGGTTGCAGATGTGGCAACCAAGACAGCAAGAAGGGTGGGGTAGATAGACCCAATGTCGTTGAAATGGACTATCTGCGCACGCTTCTTCATCATTATGCGCAGCAGATAACTTATTGCAATGATGCTTATTATGACAAGAAAGATGAGCAGATGGGTGTCGGAGAACGTGCTTATGAACTGAGAGATAGGGTCGTCGGGCACCACGCTTGCGAGAAGCAGACTCTCATGAACCCATCCCATGGTCATCTGGTCACGCGCCACCTCTACCCATACCGAATCGCTCCTGTCATCAGTAAAAACCCTTATGTCGGCCACCACCAGATGGTCGTTTTTATAGACATACATGGTGTCTGTAAGCAACCCGTTGAGCGTTTCTTCGGGCTGTTGTTTAATGAGAGGCAGGGAGTCGCGTTTTACTACAAAATTGAAGTTGCGTGAGTAGCAACGTTTTGCCGCGCCGCGATTCACACTATCGCTCGCAGTAGCATTATACACCTGCCGACTCGCCCCGTGTCTGTCCTTCTCATGGTAGCAACTGGTAAGGAGCGACACGACAAGCGTGACAAAAAATGCAATTATGGCAAAACGTTGCTTCTTCATTTTCTTTTTTTTCATTTAAAGCCTGTTGTGATTTCCTCAAGGCTTGTTTTTGTTTTTTTCCTTAAGCTTGCAACCAAGGACAGCCGCCCTGTCTTAAGCTCATTTCGTTAAGGCTTGCCGGCATAGATGTTCATCTGGCAGTTGGCGCAGTTGAACTCTAATCGGAAGCGTCGACCGTCTCCCAAGACGAGAAACAACGGCTCTTGCCATGTGGGCTGTGTGCCGCCGTTCTTAACACAATGGCCAAGGGCGTAGCGGATGCAATATTTACATTGCATGATCTTCGCATCCTTAGGTTCCGTCGTTTCAAAAGCGTGCACAACGGTTTTCATGCCGGCTGCACGATAAAATGCTTCTGCATCTTTGTTGGCGATGTTGTAAAGATAGCCGTCCTTATAGAACGATGGCACTTCCGCAATATTGCTCTTGCCTTCGTTCAGGGTTTTGCCGTTGTTCATATTCTTGTTTTCGCCGCGACGGAGCGCCCTGTCGGCGATGGCTTTGTCAAGCTCATCCACGGCCTCACGTCTTAGCGTAGCCAGCATGCTTGACGGGATGAAGAGTTGTTCTGCCTCACGTTCCACCTCCACATCGTGACACACATAAGCTGTGTTGCCGAGTTTTGAGAGCTGTGTAACCATGTTGTCCTTCTGTGGCTTCTTTGCTGCGTCAAACGTGTTGTCCAAAACCACAGATGCCGCAAGCGGAGAAAAGCTGAGGTCTGCTGTGCCGTTAGTCTCTTTGCACACCGCTTCAAGCGTTATGTGTGCTGCTGTTGCACCAAGCCTCATGCTGATCTCTATTTTCCTTTCCGCACTTTCAGAAGCCAACACCTTGTCGAACGTCTGGTCGCTGTTGCGGTAGAGCGCCACGCCAGCCTCGAGCGTCTTTGGCATCTTAAACGGGTAGACCCTGTTGCCCACCACCTTGTTGGCTCTGAAGCCCACGAGCTCGCGGTCGGCGTTTATGAAGCACAGGCCATCGCCGTTGGCAAGCGTCTCTACGGTTGCCACGTTAAACGAGTTGCCCCTGATCTCCTTCACGCGTCCAATATACTTGCCCATAGCCTTAGGCGAGTCGGGCGACGAGATGTTTGGCTGGCGCGAGTGGAGAAAATAGGATGTGTATCCGCGGTTGAACGTTTTTGTGAGGTCAGGCACAAACGAGTGGTGACTGGTGCCAATAGAGGCACGTCTGTATTTGTCGGGGTGCTTTGCTACAATCTTGTCAAGCGCCTCGCTGTAAGCTGCCACCACGTTCTTGACATAAGCAATGTCCTTCAGTCGGCCCTCAATCTTAAACGAACTGATGCCCGCCTCAGCCATGTCCTCAAGGTTCTCTATCTGGCACATGTCCTTCAGCGAGAGCAGATGTCGGTCGTGCTCTATTTCGTGTCCCTTGCTGTCGACGAGGCAATATTTCATTCTGCACAGTTGCGCACACTCGCCCCTGTTAGCGCTACGCTTAAAACAATGTTGCGAGGCGTAGCACAATCCGGAGAAGCTGACACACAACGCGCCGTGCACAAAAGCCTCCAGCTCCACGCCCTTGTTTTGAGAATGGATGTCGCGCATGGTCTGTAGCGGTGTCTCTCTTGCCAGCACCACGCGCTCAAAGCCAACGTCGTGCAGCCATCTCACCTTCTCGGCTGTGCGGTTGTCGGTTTGTGTGCTTGCGTGCAGACGTGTTCTAAAATAGGCAAGAGGGTCGTCGTCGGCACAATTGGCAATTCGGCCCACGATGCCCATATCTTGCACGAGCAACGCATCAACCCTTGCCTCGGCAAGCTGTCGCACCAACGCCAGCACACTATCCATCTCGCCTTCATAGACCAAGGTGTTAAGCGTCACATAGATGCGGGCAAGGAACGAGTGGGCGTAGGCACACAATTTAGCAATGTCTTCCACGCTGTTGCCTGCTGCGGCACGCGCTCCGTGGTGTGAAGCACCTATGTACACGGCATCGGCACCATGCTCGATGGCCGCCATTCCACATTCAAGGTTCTTTGCAGGGGCTAATATTTCAAGTTCACGCATAGATATGTTTATCCAATCTTGTTAATGTCGTATGGGGTTTCCTGGTAAACATAATAGTTTATCCAGTTGTTAAAGAACAGGTTAGCATGTGCACGCCATCTAACCACAGGACCTCGCTCCATGTCGTCGTCAGCATAATAGTGCTTGGGCATTTCCACGTCAGAGCGTTTGCCATAGTCGCGCCGATACTCTTTGTCGAGCGTCATGGACGAATATTCCATGTGTCCAGTCACGAAAAATTCGCGTCCGTTTCGCGCCATGACCATTCCCACGCCGCTCTCGTCGCTTTCGGCAATGAGCTGTAGGTCTTTGTTGGCAAGAATGTCTTCCTTGCGCACCTCCGTGTGTCGCGATTGCGGCATAAAGAAAAAGTCGTCGAAACCGCGATAGATAGGCAGGTGCGGTTGTAGCGTCTTCTGGCTGAACACACCAAACATCTTCTTGTCGAGAGTGTATTTTGGCACGCCGTAATGATAGTATAATCCAGCTTGTGCTGCCCAGCAGATGTAGAGCGTGCTGGTGACGTGTGTTCGTGCCCAACTGAAGATCTGCGTGATCTCGTCCCAATAGGTCACGTCTTCATAGTTGTATAGCTCAATGGGCGCTCCCGTCACGATCATGCCGTCAAATTTCTCGTCTTTCATCTCCTCAAAATCGCGGTAGAACATCATCATGTGTTCTATAGGTGTGTTCTTTGGCGTGTGGCTTTTGAGCTTCATGAAGTCTATTCCTATCTGCAGCGGCGTGTTAGACAGCAGTCGAATGAGATCTGTCTCTGTCGTTATTTTCAGCGGCATGAGGTTCAGAATCACAATTTTCAGTGGGCGTATATCCTGTGTCATGGCTCGCGTGTCGTCCATTACGAAGATATTTTCTTTCTTCAGGATGTCTATCGCGGGCAGTTTGTCTGGAATTCTTAATGGCATAATTTCTTGTTGCTTGAATCTATAACTCTTTCTATCTGCAAAAGTAAACAAAAATCTGCAATTATTATAATTTCTGTGTTGGAAAATAACAACTTACCACGCCTGTTTGCATCTTATGGTAATAAAGCCGGAAAGTTAAAGTAAATATTTTTTTGAAAAATGTAATACATTTATCAAGATCTTTTGCTATCTTTGCATAGTCATATTTATTTGCATAGTCATATTTAAAGATATAATGTAACGTTATGGCAGACAATATAACAAAGAAAGAACATGGAGGTGCAAGGCTTGGAGCAGGAAGACCTCGTGCCAAGGAACAAAGCCGCTTATACACGTTCAGAGCTTCGGGCGAGATGGCACGGTTTATTGATGACCACGAGCCAAAGACCGAATTTATAAAAAAATGCATAGCACAAGAAATGGCTGGAGCTGAGCAAGAGCCTTCAGACTTGGAGCAAGGAGATGCAGGCTTGGGACAAGAGCCTTCGGGTTTGGAGCAAGAACGGTCTGTCTTTGAGCAAACGTCTCTTTCAAAGCTTGGTGCCGTCTATCCCGCCACCATGGTTAAGACCATGAACATTAACGTGTTCGATATAGGCATTGTAGCAGGCTTTCCTGTGCCCCTCGACAACGACGAGAAGGCGCAAAGCATAGAACTTCTACAGATGCTTTGCCCCTGTCCTGAAGCCTCTTACCTCATACGCGTGGAGGGCAACTCCATGATTGATGCCGGCATCTGTTCTGGCGACATCGTCATCGTTGACAAGAGCAATCGCAACCCCTTGCCAAGCGAGGTGGCTGTGTGTGAGCTGAACGGCGAGTACACATTGAAGCGTTTCGAGATGCGCGACGGCACGGGATGGCTCATACCTGCCAATCCCGATTATCCTGAGATAAAAGTGACCGCCGACGATTCCTTCAGCATCTGGGGAACCGTCAGTTATATCATACACAAACCTCATTAGAGAACCTCTATCAGGGATAAGCCTGGTTAATAAAGATCCATCGGATTCCTTTTATCAATAAGAATTGGATTCCTTTCATCAATAAGAATTGGATTCCTTTCATCAATAAAAATTGGATCCCTTTCATCAATAAGAATTGGATTCCTTTTATCAATAAAAAATGTATTCACTTGTCGACTGCAACTCGTTCTTCTGCTCTGTAGAGAAGGTTTTTCACCCAGGGCTTGAAGGCAAGCCTGTATGTGTGCTCTCCAGCAACGACGGCTGCATAGTGGCGCTCACACCCGAAGCCAAGGCGTGTGGGCTTCATCGTGGCGACCCCATTTTCAAGGTTCAGCACATTGTGCGCCGTTACAACGTTCAGCTCTTTTCCACCAACATGCAGCTCTATGCAGCCATGAGCAAGCGCGTTATAAGCTTGTTGCGCAAGAGCGTTCAGCATGTCGAAAACTACAGCATAGACGAGTCGTTTCTTGACCTCAGCGGCTACGAACGCCACCACGACCTCGTGGCGTTCATGCGTGGTGTGCGTGACCGCATAAAGCTCTGTACCGACATTCCCGTGAGCGTAGGCATTGCTCCCTCAAAGACTCTTGCAAAGATGGGCAGCAAGTTTGCTAAACAATATAAGGGCTACAACGGCGTGTGCATGATCGACACCGATGCCAAGCGTCGCAAGGCCCTTGAGCTATTCGACCTTGCCGATGTGTGGGGCATAGGGCGCCGCACCCTTGAGAAGCTTCAATGTCTCGGCATCTGCACCCCTTTACAGTTTGCCGACAAGAGCGAGGCGTGGGTGAAAGCGCGTTTTCACAAGCCTGGCCATCAAACCTGGTTAGAGCTTAACGGCGTTCCGTGCATCGACACCAGCGAGGTGCTCCGCCGACAGACTATCTGCACCAGTCGCAGCTTCGGCAACATGATAAGCGAGATGGCTGACCTTAAGTCGTCAGTGGCCTCCTTTGCCGCGAGCTGTGCCAACAAGCTGCGGGCCCAGAGCTGCGTTTGCAAGACCATAACCGTGTTCGTGAGCAGCAACCGCTTTCGCGAGGACTTGCAGCAGTATGGCAACGTCGCCACATCAACCCTTCTCACAGCCTCATCCGACACCCAGACCATCACCTCAGCAGCCTTGCGATGTCTGGAGCAGATCTATGTGCCAGGCATCATGTATAAGAAATCGGGTGTCGTCTTGAGCGACATCAGTCAGGACAGTCCGCTCCAGCTCGACCTCTTCCTGACCTCTCCCAAGCTCAAGGAGCGTAACAACCTCATGCACACTCTCGACAACATAAACCACAGGTATGGTGTCAAGACCCTGCACCTTGCCGTAGAAGGCACAGAGTGTCAGGCATGGAAGGTGAAATGTGAGCATAGGAGCAGAAATTATCTCACCAATATAAACGACATCTTGACAATAAAAATATGAACTGAACATGTGCTTCGGCCTTTATCTATAGCTTCCTATCATCCTTGTCCTCCCTCGTTTCTTCTGGTTGTCTGGAGTGGAGATTTGTCAGGCTGTGAGCGATCTCATCTCCTTCACAGTGACCATACCTGTAGTGTGGATTACGTTCAAAACATCGACTCTCACTAAATTTTCATAATGTGGGTGATGCGCCTTATGCTGTTGTTACGATGATTGATTATTAGCGGCACACGTTCTACCACCACCATGGATGTGTCGAGACCCAATGCCTTTGGCTCATCAATTCCTATCTTGCTGATGAGGGCGTAGATGCTCATCAGCAGGTTCTGTTGCCGGTTGTCGGAACTCTCGGGGTAATAGACACGGTGGATGATGATGAAGCGGAAATCGCCGAAAATGCCGTTCTTGCGGAGCGAAGGATAGGCGCTTCTCAGATCTACCTTCCCGTCAGCCACAAGGTCTTCCACCACCTGGCGCAGATAGAGGCTCACCCGAGGTTCTATGCGGAAGCCAATGTGCATCGTTACGCTGTAGAGAGTGTCGGGAATCAATGTCTCGCAACCATACTCCAGCGTGTCTGGAGTGTCTACAAACTCCATGTTGATAAGCCAGTAATGATCGGCACGTTTCGGCTGCTTGTTGATTATGGAATAGAGCAGCTTGTCGTCTACGGTGCCTTCCTTGCTGGCATGGTTTACATAGACCAGGTTGGAAGCATACTTGGGGATGCTCTCGTCGGCCTTTATGTCAGAGATAATCTGATAATAGTTGTCCAGCGGTTTGGTGCTGATGTAATGGCGGCGTATCTTTATGGCCCGAACCCACACATACATAATAAGGAACAGTATCCCGCCAATGAGCATCGTACACCATCCGCCTGCGAGGAATTTTGACAGGTTGGCTGCCAGAAAGATGGCTTCGATGGTGCAGTAGGCGCCCATAAACAACATAGTGAAGACTCGAGCCACACCCTTGCTGTGCAGGTAGAAACCGAGCAGAAGGGTGGTCATCAGCATGGTTATGGTGATGGCGAGTCCGTAGGCTGCCTCCATGTGTGAGGAGTCGCGGAAGAGAAGGATGATGAGAACCACGCCGATGTACATGGCGAGGTTGATCATCGGGATATAGAGCTGTCCCTTTACATGGGTAGGATGCTTGATTCGCATACGCGGCCAGAAGTGCAGGTTCATGGCTTCGCTCAATATGGAGAAGGTGCCGCTGATAAGTGCCTG
>UQTI01000044.1 GCA_900543975.1 uncultured Prevotella sp.
TCTGTTTTTTATCCCAACTGGCTTATAATTCGGAAATTTTATCTAAATTTGTAGTCGTTTTATAAAACAACATTTTTAATGATAAAAATTGAAGATCTCGTCCAGCTGAAAGCGTTTGCTCGTCAGGACGGGGCAATATTATGCCTTCTGTGGTTCGTTAGTTTTCTGGCAATCATGTATATGCCAGAAAGCGGCCTTGGCAACATCCTTGCCCTTCTGACCCCCATCCTTGTCGGTTGGCGTCTGTGCGCTTTTCGCAACTATGCCCTTGGAGGCTACATTTCGTTCCGACGGAGCTATGGCTATTGTGTTTACACCTTTGTCTACTCGTCGATGATTTTTGCCCTTGGCCAGTACCTTTACTTTAAGTTTCTTGACCACGGCACGTTCTACGCCATGCTTGCCACATCGGCAGCAACGATGAGCGAGGTGTATCGTCAGTCGGGCCTGTCGACACAAGACATCGACTCCACCCTTGCCATGATGAAAAGCCTGTCGCCCATACATTGGGCCTTTCTCTTCATGATGCAAAATTTCTTTGTGGGTTTTGTGCTAAGCTTGCCTATCGCAGCCGTGTGCAGAAGGAAACACCATTAAGACAAGACGACGGCATGCAAGAACAATAAAAAAAGAAGCACGCCGCAGACAAAGATAAGAACAAAAAGATAAAGATAAAAACAAAAACATCATAACGCAACAAACACAACCGACGCTCTGCATGTTGATGACATGCAAGCCACGATAAAACATGTAAAAGATATGGATATTTCTGTAGTCGTACCCTTATACAATGAGGAAGAGTCGCTACCCGAACTCTACCGTTGGATTGAAAAAGTGATGAAAGCCAATGGCTTCAGCTTTGAGGTGATATTTGTAAACGACGGTTCCACCGACAACTCATGGCAGGTCATTGAGGACCTGAGCAAACAGTCGGAGAACGTTAAAGGCATAAAGTTCCGCCGCAACTACGGCAAGAGTCCCGCTCTCTACTGTGGCTTCAAAGAAGCACAGGGAGATGTGGTTATAACCATGGATGCCGACCTTCAAGACTCTCCCGATGAGATTCCCGGCCTTTACAAGATGATCACCGAGGATGGCTACGACCTCGTGTCTGGCTACAAGCAGAAACGTTATGACCCGCTGTCGAAGACCTTACCCACAAAGCTGTTCAACGCTACAGCCCGTAAGATCAGCGGCATTCACAATCTCCACGACTTCAACTGTGGCCTCAAGGCCTACCGTCGCGATGTGATCAAGAACATAGAGGTCTATGGCGAGATGCACCGTTACATCCCGTACCTCGCCAAGAATGCCGGCTTCGACAAGATTGGCGAGAAGGTCGTACACCATCAGGCACGCAAGTATGGCAAGTCGAAGTTTGGTCTCAACCGCTTCTTCAACGGTTACCTCGACCTCATAACGCTGTGGTTCCTCAGCAACTTTGGCAAGAAGCCCATGCATGTGTTTGGCTTCATGGGCACCATGATGTTCATTATCGGCTTCATATCAGCCTTCATTATTGGTGCCGACAAGCTGTGGTGCCTGTCACAGGGCATACCTCAGCGTCTCGTCACCGACTCGCCCTATTTCTTTATCGCCCTCACGATGATGATGATAGGCACACAACTGTTCCTTGCGGGCTTCATTGGCGACCTTGTGAGCCGTTCATCACAGAACCGCAACGACTACCAAATAGAAAAGACACTGAAATGCGTAAAACAATAACATGCGTCATGGCGGCCAGCGCCTTTGCAGCAATGCTCGGTGCCTGTTCGTCGATAGACTGTCCGTTGAACAGTAGGGTCATGACCACCTGCAAGTTTGACCAGGTCTTCAACGACACCCTCACCGTGTCGGTGAAGAGGTCTGACGGCAACGACTCGGTGCTCATGAACCGTCTGTATGATGCCGACAGTTTGGCCATACCCATGAGTTATAACCACGACAGCGACGTGCTCTACTTCGACTTCATTGACAAAGACACGAAGAAGCACGTCTACGACACCATAACGGTAAACAAGACCAACCAACCCCATTTTGAGTCAGTCGACTGCAGTCCGATGGTTTTTCACGAGATTACCGACGTCAAACACACGTCACACAAGGTAGAATCGGTAAAGATAAACAACAGTTATGTTACATACGACACACAGAGAGCACACCTCATCATCAGTCTTAAGACAGCCCAATAGGCAACACGCAGACTCCCCCACCCTGCTCCTGCGCCCACTTGGCCTCGCCCTGTTGCTGATGCTCATGACCGTCAGCGCCATGGCCCAGCAAGGCAACGGCACGAAAAACATCGTGCAAGAGAAAGACACCGTGAGCTTGTTTCGCGGTGTGTCTGTGTCTGCCGACCTTGTGGGCATAGCACAGTTGGCCTTCAGCGATTACGGACAGTATGAGGCAGCCGCAAGAGTGAACCTACGCGACAAATACTTCCCAATCGTGGAGGTGGGATTGGGCAAGGCCAACTCAGAAAACATAACTACGAAGATGACCTATAAGACCAGCGCGCCATACCTGCGCGCAGGTGTCGACTTCAACCTCATGAAGAACAAGCACGACGACTATCGCGTGTTTGTGGGTGCTCGTTACGCCCTCACCTATTTCAAGTATGACGCGTTCACCACCGGCCTGAAAGACCCCCTGTGGGGCGACGATGCCGACTACAGGATAGAGGGAGAGAAATGCAACTACCACTGGCTTGAAGGCGTCGTAAGCGTTGACGCCAAGATATGGGGTCCGTTACGTTTAGGTTGGAGCGTCCGTTACCGTAAGCGCCTGTTTTACAGCGACGGCGAAGCCGGCAACTGTTGGTATGTACCTGGCTACGGCAAGCAGGGAGGCACACGCCTTGGTGGCACATTTAACGTGACGATAGAGATATAAAAATAACAGAATGGAAAGCAAAAAAAATATTTTTCGCGTCATCTTCCTGTTGCTGCTCATAGGAGCAACAATAAAGATTGCCTGTTCGCAGCACAACACGCCCTACCAGCATAATGAGGGCATGATTTTCGGCACCGTCTACCACATAACCTACCAGTATGGCGAAGACCTCAACAAAGACATTCTGGCAGAGCTACAGAAGGTTGACGACGCCTTGTCGATGTTCAACAAGCAGTCGGAGATAACAAAGGTCAACAACAACCAAGACATCGTCGTGGGACGCATGTTCAAGGAAGTGTTCACCCTCGCCGAAATGGTGTCAGAAGACACCAATGGTGCCTTCGACATAACGGTGGCGCCGCTCGTCAACGCCTGGGGCTTCGGCTTCAAGAACGGATCGATGCCCACCAAGCACACCATCGACAGCTTGCGCACGTTCGTTGGCTTTGACAAGGTGAGCATGAAAGACGGCCGCATAAAGAAGGCCGATCCACGCACCATGCTCGACTGTGGTGCCATTGCCAAAGGTTACGGCAGCGACGTTGTTGCCGACTTTCTGCGTCGCAAGGGCATTGACAACTTCATGGTAGAGATTGGCGGAGAGGTGGTGACCTGCGGCATCAGCGAGAAGCGTGTGCCCTGGAAGATTGGCGTTACCAAGCCGTCTGACGATCCCACAAACACGAACCAGGAGCTACAGACCGTGCTCAACATCACAGACCGCGCCATGGCCACCAGTGGCAACTACCGCAATTTCTATTTCAAGGGCGGCAAGAAATATGCCCACACCATAGACCCGAAGACAGGACAGCCCGTGCAGCACAGTCTGCTCTCTGCCACGGTCATCGCCGACCGCTGCGCCACCGCCGACGCCTATGCCACCTCATTCATGGTTATGGGCATGGAGAAGGCAAAGAAGGTGCTGGAGCGCAACCCCAAGCTCATGGCCTACTTCATTTACGCCGACCACAAAGGCAACTATGCTGTGTGGTACTCGCCTTCGATGAAAGGCAAGATTGTTGAAGAACAGCAATAAACAGCTTTGAAAGACCGCGTAGACCTTATATGTCAGCAGATGATGTCGTTGCCTCTCTTCCTCGGCATGAGCAGCAACGACATCAGCAACCTGCTCACCACCTTCCCCATAGCCTATCATGTTTATGGCGACGGCAAGGTGGTGGCGCAGGCTGACACGGCGTGCAACTCGCTGATTTTCCTTGTAAGAGGCAAGATGCGCGTCAGCACCACCGCCGACGACCATGGCTACACCATAGAGGAGCTGTTTGAAGCCCCTAACGTGGTGCAGCCCGAGCGTCTGTTCGGCATCTCCCCCCGTTACACCCGCACCTTCACCACAGCCGGACAATGTGCCGTCATGTGCATTGCCAAGAACGATGTGGTGAAGCTCTCCGCCACTTACGACATCTTCCGCATAAACCTCCTCAACCTGTTTTCCACCCAAGCCCAACGTCTAGCACGCATACCGTGGCGACATGTCAACGACAGCAGGCGGGCACGCATAATCCATTTCATTTCCAGCCGCTGCCTGCTACCCACAGGCCACAAGACGGTGAAAATCATGAAGTCGCGCTTGGCACACATGCTCAACGACAGTCCGCGTGCCGTTGCCGCCGAGCTACGACAGATGGAAGCCGACGGACAGATAATGTTGAAACGGGAGACGATAGAGGTGGAAGCATTGGAAAAATTGTCTTTCAGCCAACGCGCCTAACTTGAAATAAAACGACACAAAATAGACACAAAAAAGACACAAAAACGACGTAAAGGCAACGTAAAGGCAACACAAAGACAAGACAAATACAATTTTAGTTAAAATCTTGAACATTAAGCTCTCTCCACACTGCAAATCTCTAAGAAAATTGCTAAATTTGCAGTATAATTATAGCATTAGGAATTTTACAAGTATGTGCAAAGATAACAAAGAGAACTTGAAGAAAACGAACCCATTTTTTGAAGCATATAAAACGCCGCACGACACCGTGCCCTTTGACCGCATAAAGCTGGAGCACTATGAAGAAGCATTTATGGAAGGCATACGCCGTGACGACGAAGAGATAGAGAAGATCATCAACGACCCAGAGGAGCCCACATTTGAAAACACCATCATTCGTGTGGATAACGAGAACGGAGAACATTATTATGACCTCCTCGACCGCGTGTCCAACGTGTTCTCATGCATGCTCAGCGCCGAAACCAACGATGCGCTCGACGAGCTGGCGCAGAAGATGAGTCCCATTCTGACCAAACACTCAAACGATGTACGACTGAACAAAAAGCTCTTCGAGCGCATCAAGCATGTCTATGAGCACCATCGTGAGCTCACCCCCGAGGAGCAGATGCTTCTTGACAACTGCTATGACGGATTTGTGCGTAGCGGTGCCCTCCTCAGCGATGCCGACAAGGAGAAGCTGCGCACCCTGACAGAAGAGGCAAGCATGCTGTCATTACAGTTTTCACAGAACCTGCTGAAGGAGAACAAGGCGTTCAAGCTACACATCACCGACAAGGCACAGCTCGACGGGCTGCCCGACACCGCCGTGGAGGCAGCAGCACAGAACGCGAAAGAAGAAGACATGGAAGGCTGGGTCTTCACCCTCGACTACCCTAGCTACTCGCCGTTCATGACCTACTCCACACAGCGTGACCTCCGCCAGCAGTTGTATATTGCAAAGAACACCGAGTGTACTCACGACAATCCCGAGAACAACCTCGAGATCTGCAAGCGCATCGTGAATCTGCGCCGCGAGATAGCACAGCTGCTCGGCTTTAACACCTATGCTGACTATGTGCTCAAACACCGCATGGCAAGCAACACCGCAAACGTGTATAAGCTGCTCAACGACCTCATTGACGCTTACAAGCCTACAGCCGTGAACGAGGTGAAGGAGATTGAGGAACTGGCAAAGAAGCAGGAAGGCGAAGGTTTTGAACTGAAGCCTTGGGATTTTAGTTTCTATTCGCACAAGTTGCAGATGGAGCGTTACAACCTCGATGCCGAGATGCTGCGCCCCTACTTTGAGCTAAAGAACGTGATAAAAGGCGTGTTTGGGCTTGCCACCACCCTCTACGGCATAACCTTTAAGGAGAACAAAGACATACCCGTCTACCATCCCGACGTTAAAGCCTACGAGGTGTTCGACAAAGACGGCAGCTATCTCGCTGTGCTCTATGCCGACTTCTACCCGCGCAAGGGTAAGCAAGGTGGAGCCTGGATGACAGAGTTTCAGGGACAGTGGATAGACCGTAAGGGCAACAATGTGCGTCCACATGCCAGCGTGGTGATGAACTTCACCAAGCCCACAGCAGAGAAACCCGCCCTGCTCACGCTCGGCGAGGTCGAGACCTTCCTCCACGAGTTTGGCCACTCTCTTCACGGCATGTTCGCCAACACACGCTTCGAGAGCCTTAGCGGCACCAACGTGTGGTGGGACTTTGTGGAGCTGCCCTCACAGTTTATGGAAAACTACGCTGTGGAGAAACAGTTTCTTCGCACCTTCGCCTTCCACTACAAGACAGGCGAGCCCATTCCCGACGAGCTGATAGACCGCATCGTGAAGAGCCGCAACTTCATGGCCGCTTACGGCTGTCTGCGACAGGTGAGCTTCGGACTGCTCGACATGGCCTTCTACACCAAGCAGGAGCCGTTCACCGACGACATCATAACGTTTGAGAAGCAAGCGTGGGAGAAGGCAATGGTCATGCCACAGCTCAAGAACACCTGCATGACGGTGCAGTTTAGCCACATCATGGCAGGAGGCTACGCCGCAGGCTATTACAGCTACAAGTGGGCAGAGGTGCTCGATGCCGATGCCTTCAGTCTGTTCAAGCAAAACGGCATCTTCGACCAGACGACAGCCCAGAGCTTCAGAGACAACGTCTTGTCGAAGGGTGGCACCGAGCATCCTATGACTCTCTACAAGCGCTTCCGCGGTCAGGAGCCCACCATCGATGCTCTGCTTGAGCGAAACGGCATAAAGACCGCACATAAGAAATAACGTCATAACAACAACAGACAAACAACGATATGGAGACAACCGCACCCAAGAGCAACAGCCCGGAGAAGCAGAAACTCCTCGACCAGCGCTACCTGCGTATGGCCCGTATATGGGCAGAGAACAGCTACTGCAAACGCCGTCAAGTGGGCGCACTGGTGGTCAAGGACAAGATGATTATCAGCGATGGCTACAACGGCACGCCGAGCGGCTTTGAGAACGTGTGTGAAGACGAGGACAACGTCACAAAGTCGTATGTCCTTCACGCCGAAGCCAACGCCATAACCAAGTTGGCCCGAAGCAGCAACAACAGCGATGGCTCCACGCTCTACATCACCGACTCGCCATGCATAGAATGTGCCAAGCTCATCATTCAGGCTGGCATCAAGCGCGTGGTTTATGCCAACAAATATCGCCTCACCGAAGGCATAGACCTGTTGAAAAGAGCCCACATTGAAGTGATACATCTAAACCCGGATGAATAACGATATGAAAAAGACAAACCGATACATGCCGCTGCTCATGGCCCTGTGCGTGGTGGTGGGCATACTGATAGGCAATTTCTACGCCAACCATTTCTCAGGCAACCGACTGAACATCATCAACTCGGGTAGCAACCGCTTGAGCAACCTCCTCCACATCATAGACGACCAGTATGTGGACAAGGTGAACATCGACTCGCTCGTGAACAACGCAATACCGCTTATCCTTGCAGAGCTCGACCCACACTCTGTCTACATCAGCGCCAAGGATGCGCAGGCAGCCAACGACGATCTCAAAGGCTCATTCACAGGCATAGGCGTTGAGTTCACCATACGTCAAGACACCATACATGTGCAGAACGTCATAAGCAACGGTCCGGCCGAACGTGCCGGTGTGCTCGCTGGTGACAAGATCATAAGTGTTGACGGCAAGCCGTTCGTCGGCAAGATCGTGACCAACGAGGAGGCCATGCACCGCTTGAAGGGTCCAAAGGACACGAAAGTAAAGATTGGCGTGTTGCGCTATGGCAGCAAGAAGCCCAAATATATCACCATCACACGAGGCGAGATTCCGCAGAAGAGCATCGCCGCAACCTATATGCTTGATGACAAGACGGGCTACATACGCATAAAGAACTTTGGCGAGACAACATATCCCGAACTGCTCATTGCCTTGGAACAGCTGTCGCAGCAGGGATTCTCAAACCTCGTCATCGACCTACGCGACAACACTGGCGGACTGCTCACATCGGCCATACAGATAGCCAATGAGTTCCTGCCCAAGAACAAGCTCATTGTCTACACCGAAGGACGCAAGTCGCCGAAACAGGAGTTTGCCTCCGACGGTCACGGCTCATACCAGAAGCTTCCGCTCGTGGTGCTCATCAACGAGGTGTCGGCATCGGCATCAGAGATCTTCGCAGGAGCCATGCAGGACAATGACCGTGCGACCATCATTGGACGTCGCTCTTTCGGCAAGGGTCTGGTGCAGCAGCAGATAGGGTTCCCCGACGGCAGCATTATACGTCTCACCATCGCACGCTACTATACCCCCTCCGGCCGATGCATACAGAAGCCCTACTCTACCGGCGACGACAAGAACTACGAGCAGGACCTCATAACACGTTACCAGCATGGCGAGTTCTTCTCACAAGACAGCATCAAGCACCACGGACCGGCATATCACACAGGCATAGGACGAGTGGTTTATGGCGGTGGCGGCATCACCCCCGACATCTTCGTGGCAGAAGACACGTTGGGCATGACCTCTTATTATAAGGAGGCAAGCATGAGCGGTCTCATCCTGCAATATGCCTTCACCTACACCGACGACAACCGTCCGAAGCTCAACACTTATAAGGAGATGATGGAGATGGCAAGCTATCTGGCCAAACAGAACCTCGTCGACAAGTTTGCTACATACGCCGACAAGCACGGACTGAAGCGTCGCAACCTCATGATCAAGAAGTCGCACAAATTGCTAGAACGTTACATCAACAGCCGCATCATCTACAACATGCTTGACGAGAGTGCTTGGAACGAGTATATCAACCTTGGCGACCCCACCATTGAAGCAGCTCTCAAGGTGTTCCGCAACAACGCTGCGTTTCCCAAGAAGCCAGGTGCCACACATCAGGCTGCATCGGCAAAGAAAGTGAAGGGAAGAGTAAGAAAATGACGGAAACAACGTAATGGACAAGAACGATCTTAGAAAAGAGATAAGACAGCAGAAGCGACATTTCTCCAGCGAGGAGCTGACAGAAATGTCGCTTCGTGTTATGGAGCGCCTCCTTTGTCATGGCAGGATAAAGAACGCCAAGACGGTGATGATGTATTATTCGTTGCCCGACGAGGTGTTTACCCACGATGTGGTAGATGTGCTGCTTGAGCGCGGTGTCAAGGTGGTGCTGCCCGTGGTCACGGGCGACACGACGATGGAGCTACGCGAGTATAACGGTAAGGACGACATTGCCATAGGAGCTTTCAACATAGGCGAGCCAAGAGGCAAACTCTTCACGCTATACGACGCCATCGATGCGGCGGTCGTCCCTGGCATGGCCTTCGACCGCCAAGGTCACCGTCTTGGACGTGGCAAGGGCTATTATGACCGTTTTCTCTCACAACACCCTAATATATATAAGATAGGTGTGTGCTTCGATTTTCAAAAACGCGAAACGATACCTGCCGAAGACCATGATGTGAGGATGGAGGAGATTATTTAATAAATTCTTATGTCTGCAATGACCATGCCCCCCACTTGCGCATTTAGCCGTTTGACCAGTTGGGCACGCATCATTGTCAGGTCTTGTCTAAGAGCGGGATTCACAATCTTTACGAACAGCGTCTGGTTCTTGATATACTTCTCGCGTGTATAAGACGCAACCATCTTGCCCACCACCGTCTCCCATGAGTCGATAATGCGCTTTTGCTGCAGAGGAACCTCCAGTCCCTCGACACGCAAATATTTGTTCAGCAAATCGCTGATCGATTTTACTTCTCTTCTAAACATCGCAAGTTTTTTCTTTTTATAAGCCCATTTCAAAACTCATAGCCATATCCCTTCTTCGACGGGAAACACCCGAAAGTCGTCTCAAAACGTTATGATTGTCATCGCGCATCTGCCGAAACGAGACAAGAACTTTGAATTTTGAATTTTGAGTTTTGAATTTTGAATTGTTGCGGCAAAGCCGCAATTAGGAATTGTTAAATTTTGAATTAGGTAAATCAGAAAAATGATAAATCAAAATTTAAAAATCAAGATTATAAAAATCAAAATTCTAAAATTCAAAATTCTATAACTCAAAATCGGCTGAAAGCCGATAATTCAAAAATCAAAATTCAAAACTCAAAACTCTCTTCAGCCTTTCTTTACCTTTAAGCATCCGTCTTCCACATTAAACAGCTTATAGTCGAAAGAGCTGTTTTGCAGAATTTTGTCGAGATGGTCGCGATTGGTATCAGTAATGAAAATCTGTCCGAAGGCGTCGCCAGAGACAAGACGCACGATCTGCTCCACTCGTTGCGCATCGAGCTTATCGAATATATCGTCGAGCAAGAGCAGCGGTGTGGTCTGCGAAGCTGTGCGACGGAGGAAATCAAACTGTGCCAGCTTGAGCGCCAAGACGAACGTCTTGTTCTGGCCCTGACTGCCCTCACGCTTCATCATATATCCGCCGAGCATCATCTCCAGATCGTCGCGATGAATGCCATGGAGCGAGTAGCCCACAGCACGGTCTTTGAAGCGGTCACGACGTATGACGTCGAGCAGCGGACCACGCTGACAATGAGAGACATAAGAAAGCGATACCTTCTCGTTGTCGCCCGATATCACACTATAGATTTGCTGGAACACAGGCACAAACTCGTCCACGAAGGCGCGGCGTTTCTCATACACCACCTCACCGTTGCGTGCCATCTCCTCCTCCCAGATATCAAGGAGCGCGGCATCAGGCTCCACCTCCATCTTCAGCAAGGCGTTACGTTGCTGCAAAGCCTTGTTATAGTTGGTCAGGGCATCAATGTAGACAGCATCAAACTGAGAGATGACGATATCCATGAACCGTCGGCGCTCCTCGCTGCCACCCGAAATGACGGCCGTGTCGGCAGGCGACGCCATGATAAGCGGGATCAATCCGATGTGTTGCGAGAACCGCTTATATTCTTTCTTGTCGCGTTTAACATGTTTCTTCACGCCACGTTTCATGCCACAATAGATGTCTATCTCCTTTCCCTGTTCATCCTCATACAGACCTTCAATCATGAAGAAATCGCTGTCATGCGTGATGATCTGCGAGTCTATGGGGTTAAGCGAACTCTTACAGAACGACAGGTAGAAAACAGCATCGAGAAAGTTGGTCTTTCCCGCTCCGTTGTGTCCAATGAAGCAGTTCATCTTTGGCGACAAATCGAGCGTTGCCTCACGAATATTTTTAAAATTGAGTATGGTTATTTTCTTTAAAATCATCTTGACATAAGATTTTCCGCTGCAAAGTTAAATCATTTATAAATGAAAACGAAAGAAACGAGCGGTAAAAGTGGTGAAAACAGAAAAAAAGAGATAATAAATTTCAATATGTGAGATAAAATGATTAATTTTGCTGCGCTTATCACATGCGGTGGCTCTTGCAACAAAGGGTCAACGCAAGAAAAGGACGAAAATAATAAAAAGAACAAAAGATAAATGACAAACACTAAGAATGTTGAAACTCTCGACGTGAACGAGAGAATCAAAAGATCTGAGGCTTTTGTAAACAAATACAAGATGCCTCTCGCTATCGGTATCGGCGCACTGGTTGTTGTTATCGCAGCAGCCATCCTCGCAAACGTATTCTATTTCGGTCCCCGTGCCGACAAGGCAAGCACCGCTTTGGCCAAGGGTCAGGAATATTTCGCCAACGAGCAGTTTGACAAAGCCCTCAACGGCGACGGAGCAACATACACTGGCTTCGCAAAGATTGCCGACGAGTATAGCGGTACCGATGCTGCTAACCTCGCTAACCTCTATGCCGGTCTCTGCTACGCCAACCTTGGCAAATGGCAGGATGCACAGAAATATCTTGAGGAATACTCATCTGCAAGCGACATGATGGTAAGCCCCGCTGCACAGGCCGCCCTTGGCAACGCCTACGCACAGAACGGCAACATCGACAAGGCTGTGAGCTGCCTTAAGAAGGCTGCCGACATGGCAGACAGCAAGGCAGAGGATGATACCAACAACAGCATCGCTCCCACTTTCCTCCTTCAGGCCGGTGAGCTGCTTGAGAGCCAGAACAACAAGGCTGAGGCTCTGAAGATCTATCAGGACATCAAGAAGAAGTATGTCAACTCACAGCTTGTTCAGAGCTACGAGATCGACAAGTATATCGAAAGAGTATCTGAATAATGGCTACAGCACTTCATAACCTCTCCGACTATAATATCGCCAATGTGCCCGACGCAAGCAACATGTGCTTCGGCATTGTGGTGTCAGAATGGAACGAAGAGATCACGGGCGCACTGCTCGACGGTGCCGTAAAAACTCTTGAGAAGCACGGTGCTCTGCCTGAGAACATACACGTCAAGACCGTTCCCGGAAGCTTCGAGCTTGTATATGGCGCTCACCAGATGGTGCTGCACGGCGGCTACGACGCAGTTATCATTCTCGGCAGCGTTATCCGCGGCGAGACACCCCACTTCGACTACATCTGTCAGGGCGTGACCTACGGCATTGCTCGTCTGAACACCATCAGCGAGATTCCTATCATCTACGGTCTGCTCACCACCGATGACCTGCAGCAAGCAAAAGACCGCAGCGGTGGCAAGTATGGCAACAAGGGTGACGAATGTGCCGTTGATGCCATCAAGATGGCAAAATTCTAAACTTTTCGATTATAATTCAATTTTATAAAGAAAAACGTAAGTCACGATAAAAAGTGGCGGAAACTTCTTGAAAGTTCTCCGCCCCTTTTTTATATATCGTATAAAAGACTTTTTTCTTGAGCAAGAGAAAAGAAAACTTTATCATTAAACGCCAAACATAAAAGACATGACATTGTTAGACCTGTTTAAGAAATATTCGGCAGACGAACTGCTCGCCACCATTGACGAGATGTTCCCCGACACAGAGAAATTTCACAACACGTTCCGTGAGGCATATAACCTCATGATGACGCTCACACCCATTGCCTCAAAGAAGAAGATAACATATAAGATCTTGAGCGACGAGGAGAACGAGATCGAATTTTTCGGAGCTGAAGACAGCTGCTTCAACACCACATGGGAGGTGTGCCTCGCCAAGGAACTGGTGGTAGAAAAGGATGTGGAGCTGAGCGACATCGAGATAGCGGCAAACAGCCTCGTCAACATGTGCCTTATAGGACGATGCCCACGCGCCTTCCTGCCACAGAAGCGTGAGCTGCTCAACGAAGCGGAACAAGAATAAAAAAAATCAGCAAAAGCAACCATGATAAAAGAAAAGATAGAAAACATTAAAATCAGAAGCAAAAGCATAACACGACATCATCATTACAAGCAGCTGCTTATCCTCGGCATACCAATCATCATCGGACAGCTTGGCACTATCGTTCTCGGCTTCGCCGACACGCTGATGATTGGTCACCACAGCACCGAGGAGCTGGCAGCCGCCGGGCTGGTAAACAACGTGTTCGGTCTGGTGTTGCTCTTTTATCTTGGCTTCTCTTATGGTCTGACACCTGTCGTAGGCAACCTGTTTGGCAAGGGACGACATGACGAGATTGGAGTGAAGGTAAAAAACTCCATTGCTGCCAACATGCTTATCTGTCTGATCCTCATGACGCTGATGACCATCCTTTATTTCAACCTCTCGCGCATAGGCCAGCCCACAGAGCTGTTGGAGCTCATACGCCCCTACTTCATCGTCAACCTCATCTCGATGCCGTTCGTGGGAGTGTTCAACACCCTTAAGCAGCTGTTCGACGGCATCGGGCGCACCAAGGTGTCGATGTGGGTGATGGTTGCAGCCAACGGTCTCAACGTCTTGTTCAACTGGTTTCTAATCTATGGAGCGTGCGGTTTCCCCGAGTTAGGACTGCTCGGTGCCGGAATATCAACCATGGGTTCGCGCGTGGTCATGGCATTGGTGCTCGCAGGCATTTTCATGTATAAGGGCGACTTTAAGACATACCGCACAAACATGTTCGCAGGACATGTGAACCGAATCGACTTTGCCGAGATGAACCGTTTAGGATTGCCCGTGGCCCTACAGCTCGGCATGGAGACAGCTGCCTTCAGCCTCAGTTGCGTGATGGTGGGATGGCTCGGCACATTGCCGTTGGCAGCACATCAGGTAACGATAACCATCTCGCAGCTTTTCTACCTCATTCTCTTCGGAATGGCAACAGCCATATCCATACGCATAAGCCATTTTGCAGGACAGAACGACATTGAAGGGATAAAAGCCAACAGCAAAGACGGGTTCCGCCTTGTGCTCTTCTGCTCGCTCCTCCTGTCCATACCAACTCTCATCTTTCGCAACCAGCTGGGAGCACTGTTCTCATCAAACGTGGAGGTGCAGCAGACCGTGGGCATGCTCATCATTGTGCTGATTATCTACCAGTTTGGCGATGGCATGCAATACACTTTTTCCAATGCTCTGCGTGGCATATCGTGCGTGAAGCCTCTTGTGCCTTGCGCCTTCATTGCCTACTTCCTGGTTAGTCTTCCCTTAGGCTATGTCCTTGTCTTCATTGCCAACCTTGGCATCCTTGGCATCTGGCTCGCCTTCCCCTTCGGCCTCACCCTCGCAGGTGTGCTCTACTGGCAACGGTTCCGCAAAGAACTGAAGAAGCTGGAGGGAAGGAATGAAGAGGGAAGAGGGAAGAGGGAAGAATTCAATAGCCCTTTTAACAGTAAAAAGGCTTGCGCAAAGCGCAATTTTAAATTTTGAGTTTTGAGTTTTGAATTCTGAATTATCGGCTGAAGCCGATTTTGAGTTATTGAATTATGATTTTTCAATTCCTAATTTTCCTAATTCAAAAATAATTCCTAATTGCGACTTCGCCGCAATAATTCATAATTCAAAACTCAAAATACAAAACTCTAAAAGCGGTTTATTATGGAGAATCGTCATTAAACGCCATCATCCTCATCTGCCGGTACATTGTCATCGGCCGATGTGTCGAGCTGCGTGTCTTCGTAAATGCTCATTGCACCCGTGCGTGAGAGCTTAACCACGATGGGCACGAAGCTGTCGCTCATGATGTCGGGTGAGCCAACGCTGGCAGCGAAATAGAGGTTGTTGTCTTTCACCTCGTTAAACACCACGCCAAGCAAAGCTCCGTTCCGGCCATAACTGTTGGATAGACATTTTGCAAAATCGGTTTTCACAAACGTGCGCTTAAAGAACAAAGAGCCATCAGCACGTTTTATCTCTACGGTTATGCGGTTGTCAAAATACTTGTTGCCTTGCTCGTCGGCCACTAAAGGCAACGACTCATCAGCCTTGCGCTCCATACTTATTATATAATGTGCGCCCAGCCAGTCGACCTCACGCTTCTGTGAGTAGTCACCAACCTTCTGTGTCGATTTCTTTTTCACAACGACAGGTTTGGGAGCGATAATGTCGCCCTCTGCCTTCTTCTTGTCATCCTTGCAAGAAGAAAACAATGTCAGACCTCCAACCATCATCATGGCAAGGCCCATTCTGTAATATGACTGTTTAAGATTCATCACCGCAAAGTTAATAAAAATATCGTATAAAACCCAAAAAAAGGAAATAATGTTTTGTTTTTCCGCTCAATAGGCGTACCTTTGTAACTAAAGCGGACAAACAACATCTATTTTATCAGGAATGCGATATTTTTCATTTATTATAACAGTATTTTTAGCCCTTCTTCTTACAAACTGTAAAAAGAAGGATGTAGCCATCGACACACCGAAGGTGGACACCATACCCATGCTCGTCACTCAGATACAGAAATGTTCGAGGCTCTACACCACCGAGTGTCACTTGCACAAGATCATTACCCACGACGACAAGGTGAGCCTACAGGGACAGTTTATGAAGCACGACTATAACATAGACCTCCCTCTCGGCAAACGCAAGATTGCCATCCCCATGGATGCTGTTGTCAAGGCATACATCGATTTCTCTGCTTTCGACTCTACAAGCGTCACGCGTCATGGCGATCACATTGAGGTAGTGCTGCCAGACCCTAAGGTGCAGCTCACAAGCACAAGCATAAATCACGAAGACATAAAACAATATGTGGCGCTCACACGCAGCCGCTTCTCTGACGAGGAGCTGACAGCCTACGAGCGACAGGGACGTGAGGAGATCATAAAGTCGCTACCCGGCCTGAACCTCACGTCACAGGCCCGCGAGAACGCTGCCAACATCCTCATCCCCATGCTGGTACAGGCTGGATTTAAGGAGACCGACATAACGATAACATTCAGAAAAGGGTTTAACCCCAACAACATTTCATCATTAATGGAAACAAGCACAGACCATGGCAAAAGAAAATAAAGGCATAAAAAGACTTATTGGCAACCTGCTAAGCCAAACCGTCATGTCGTGGACGCTCATAGCAGCAGCCGTGGCAGCAGCTGTGGCCGTGGTGCTGCTTCTCCACCATCTGAACAAAGGCAACAGCGTGGAGGTGGTAACAAACGACAAGATAGACATCACGCCCACACAGATAGAACAGATCCGCAGCATCGGACAATGGGAGTTTCTGTCCATCAGCGATGAGGAGCTTATTGACACGGTGCGTCACGGGTTCTTCTCCGACGATGAGCTGGTGCGCATCTATTATGGAACATTGCGTCTGGGTCTTGACCTCTCAGAAGCCCAACCAGACTGGATTGTATCCTCTGGCGACTCTATAACCATGACGCTTCCACGCATCAAGCTCCTCGACAAACGCTTCATAGACGAAGGCCGCACACGCTCGTTCTTCGAGAGCGGAAAATGGAGCAACACAGACCGCGCCGCCTTGTATGAACGCGCCCGCCAGGCTATGATGAAGCGCTGCCTCACGCCAACCAACTATCGCACAGCGGAGCAGAACGCTAAAGCGCAGATGCAGAAGCTCTTGTTATCGATGGGGTTTGGAAAGACCACCATCTTGTTTGACAAGGAGAAATAAAAAGAACACCTACTTAAGAAAAAAGACATCTCTTTCAAGAAAAACAAAACAATGACGCTGTTACGCACACGTTTAACCTCTCGTCTGTCGCTACGCGATGTAAAAGAGATTTGCCTTCTCGCACAAGGAGAGAGCAACAACGCTGTCAAGGACGAGCTGTACCGTTTGAGTCTTGACGCCGACCATCGTGTGGCGGTGAACGCCCTATGGGTGTTCACACATTTCACGAAAGAAGAGAACTCATGGCTATACGCCAAGCACGATGAGCTTATAGACCGGGCAATGAATGAAACAGATGTCACTAAGCGGCGTCTGCTTATGACATTGCTCCTCTGCCAACCATTCGTGGAGGACGAGGTGCGCACATGCTTCATCGATTTCTGCCTCAGCAAGATCACGGCCTCATCGCAACCTTACGCCATAAGGGCTTTAGCCATAAAACTCGCCTACGAACAAATGAGATATTGGCCTGAGCTTATTGACGAGTTGCTTGCCGTGCTCGACATGTTACGACAAGAGCCGTTGTCGCCTGGATTGACATCAGCGGTAAGACAAGTGAGAGAAAAAATAAGAAAGCAAAAGCGGTAAAAAGCGAAGCCCGCAAAACGAGACAAAAAAAACGAAAGCGATAAAAAAATGCGCTCAGCCTAACTGCTATTGAAGCAATTAAGCTGAGCGCATTCTGTTTTATAGAATCGTTAAATTGAATAAGAAAAACCGTTAGATGTAATATTCGGCACTGTCCACCAATCCTGCGCGAAGGGCATATTTCGTGGCCTCATGAGCGTTGTTCACGCCAAGCTTGCGGAAGATGTTCTTACGATGCGTGTTGATGGTATGGAAACTTGAGAAGCGTTTCTCAGCAATCTCCTTTGTTGTCATGCCTAACGCAATGCACTTTAGAATCTCCGTCTCCGTCTTCGTGAGCTTCACCATGTCGTCTGAAGAAGAGGTGTTAGGCGTGAGCAACATCTCGGCCATGCGTTGACAGATGAAGCGTCGTCCGGAAGCGGCATACTGCAGAGCCTCACGGATCTCTTGCAACGGCGACTCTTTCATCACAATTCCAAACACGTTGCTTGCAACCACCATCTGGTGAGCAAAATCAACACTTAAGTCCTCGCTGAAGAGCACCCAGTGAACAAGCGGAAACCGTTGGCTCACGATGAGCAGTTCGGCTTGGTCATTAAAGTCGAACAAGGTGTAGTCGAGCACCACCACGCTGGCCTCATCACAAGAGAGCACTTGCAGCAACTCACACTTATCCTCCACATACTTGCAACTGCATCCTTCCATCTGTCCGATGACATACATCAGACCAGCGCGTGTTATCCCCTGTCTGTCTGCCAAGTAAAACTCCATAATCGTTATCTCCTATCTCTCTCTTTACAGCTCTTGTGAGCCACCATACCTACCATAAAAAAGGCAAGTCTGCGTTAGAAGCTCATCATAAAACTAAACCTCACACCGTTCTTATGAACGCCCGGCAGCTCGTTGTAAGTCAGTCGGCGCACATAGTCGACTCCGAAGAACTTAAAGATGTTGTGCACACCTGCCACCACCTCAAGGTAAGGCTTGTTTTTGTCCATGATGTAAGAGCCCTCTGGGAACTTATACAGCAATGGGTCGTTGGCATTCTTCTCAAGGAACGGGTTGTTCTTGTCGGTGAGCGTGCTCCACATGCCCTTCACAGCTATATACTCGCGCCACTTGAGATGCTTTATGAGCGGCAGACGGTTAAGCAGCTTACCGTTAAGGTCCCACGACACAGAAGCATAAGCGTAGCGGTCGCTGAGAAACTCCATGTTCTTCATCATGCTGAACGTGTTTTCCAACTCAAAGTAGGTGAGGTTGGTAGGCGGCATGATGAGGAGCGGGAACGGCACCTTGTCCCATTGTGCTCCACCTTTGAGGTGCGTGTCTATATATCCCCATGTGCCCATCCAGAAGCGTTTGTATATGCCCACATCGGTGAGGTTGAGCTTATACTGGCCTCCGATAAAGTTTTTCACACCCATGGTGTGGTTGACCGTAAACTCTGGCGCATCAAGGTTCACAGGCAGACGTTGCTGCTTTGTGTTGATGTATGTCTGGCCTGGGCAGAAGCGCAAGCCAACCTTAAACTCGGTGGTGCGCAAGCGGTCCACATACTCGGGCACAGCATTGCCTGCCTCATCAACCTTTGAACTGGTCATCTTCTCAAAGACCAGATCACCCTTCGGACGGTTGCTCTCAGCCTTTATCGAGGCGTTGAACGACAAACCCCAGTCGGTCTCATACATGAACCCGAGCTTCTGGCGGTTATAAGCATACATCTGCTTCACCTCCGTTGTGCGGAACGTCATGAAGACGTTGTCCTTATTGTGAATGAGATACTTGTCTGACGGCGACATCACATCGTTAGCGCTCTCAAACGTTATGTTACGCTGCGGAAACTCAAACGGCACGTTCTTCTTCTTGTTCAGACTGTAGGTTATCTCTGAACCATAATAATGGTGCTTCGAGTTTGTGCCGTAGGCGTAATAACCTGTCCAGAAGAGATGCGGATTGAGGTTTGCCGTTGTTCGGCCGCTCACACGGAAGCGGTAGTTGTCGACAAAGTTTTTCGAGATAAGAGTGTTTATCGGTCCGAAATCAAACTTACTCTTTGTGCGCGACGAGCCCGTCTCCACATAGTTCTCGAACAGAGCGCGTATGCCAAAGAGCAGCCACTTGAAGTTTTTCGACTGCTCCATGCGATGGATGAAGGCGTTCATCGACGACTCGCTCTTTGTAAGACCCACAGCACGATATTGGTTCCAGAACGCCTCGTCACGAATCATAGCATCGGCCTCATGGCGCACCTTCGCCCGTCCCTTAAACAGCTTCTTTGGCAACTCGTCGAAAGCATAGTCGCTCAGTCGCGTCGTTCGCGTAACGAGAGCCTCATGAATCCATTTGTTTATGCGTATCTCTGCCGTCATGTCGTCAATGGTGAGAACCCACTCGCCGTCAGGCAGCTTCGTAAACTCCTGCACAATCTTCATGTCCTCCACAAAGTTGACATCGCTACGTTTTGGCAACGTCATCTCGCAACGCTTCACATGGAGCGTACTGTCGGCAAGGACATAGAGCTCGCCACGGAAACCGAAGTCTTGCTGGTTGTTTGGAATAAACTCCAAATGGTAGCACAGGTCGCGATCCACATACACTGTGTCGGCGATATAGAAACGGTAAAACGACACGGCTGTCTCGCCTATCGGGCTAACGAACTGATATTGGAGCAGACGGATATGATCGTCGTAGATGTTGACATCGGTGAAGACTTCCTTGAGCATGGTGTTCAAAATCTCGCCTGTCTGCAACACGTTGTTCACGCCCTCAGAGCGCGTACCTTTAATAATGTCCTTCTCCTCCTTCGGACTCTTACGATAGATATGCTGCGTAACGGTCTCGTCCACCGACACAGGCAGGATAAGCTTGTTGTTGTACGGACTCACCTCAACCTGATCAATGACCCACTGCTTGTTCTTAAACTTGCCGCTGTCAAGGTCGGCAGGCTTTATGTCGTTGAGGGCCAGCGTTATCTTCTGATATTTGTTATACTGATAGTAGTCGTGATTGGAGAGGTCGGTCTGCTTCTTCGCAGCCACCACGCGCTTCATCAGTTCCACGGCGGGGTTGTCCTTACGCGAGTAGCGGCCACGCTTGCTCTTCACCACCACTTCACCAAGACTCTTTGAGTCGTCCTTCAACACCACCTTAAGATGCGAGGGCGTCTTGCTGTTAATGGTTATGGTCTGTGTCTTGAAGCCCACGGAGCTGACAGAGAGCACCCATCCGTCGTGGCGGTCGATGCTGAACTTGCCTTCGATGTCGCTCACCACAGCAACATGGTGACCTTTATACATGGCGCTAGCCAGCGGGATGGCATAGCCGTCGGCATCTACCACCTCACCAGTAATCTTTTGCTGGGCACTCACAGCCACCACACACATGACAAAAAATATAATGCTAAAAAATCTCTTCACCTTTACAATCTTTTTATTATGTCATCAAACAGCCTTTACTGTTTCGCGCTGCAAAGTTATACATAATATTTATAAAAAAAGAGAAAACTTTTTGGATATTAATGTTTTTTCCATTAATTTTGCATCACGATATGAAAAGAGCTCCACTATTACCTATTATTATAGGCTCTGGGTTTGGTAGCGGTTTTTGGCCATGGGGGCCAGGAACTGCCGGTGCTTTGTTGGCCACAGCTATATGGTCAGCCCTCTCTTTATATCTGTCTCCCGTCGCCTTGTTCGGCACAACCCTTGCTTTTGTAATAGTCTTCACAGCCCTCGGCACATGGGCCACGCAACGCCTCATGCCCTTTTGGGGCGATGACCCCAAACGTGTGGTCATGGACGAGATGGTGGGCGTGTGGATACCGCTCCTCGCCTGTCAGCCCATCGACGGAAGCGCGAGAGCGTGGGCGTTCTGCATAGCATCGTTTGTGCTCTTCAGGTTCTTCGACATCGTCAAGCCGTTAGGTATAAGACGTATCGACCGCATGAAGGGTGCCTTCTATGTCATGGCCGACGACATCGTGGCAGGAATATACAGTCTGATCATTATCGTCTTGGCACAATGGGCAATATAAGACGCGGCATCGTGACCTTTGCCAAAGCACAGTGTTCAGCATCGGTGGCTACAGTAGCCGACTTTGCACTCACCATCGTGCTTGCAAAGTGCTGCCACATGTGGTATGCTGACGCCACGTTGCTCGGTGCTATATTTGGCGGCATCGTCAACTGCTCGATCAACTACCGCTGGGTGTTCCACGCCCTTGGCATGAAGAAGAAATATGTGGCGCTGCGTTATCTGCTTGTATGGATAGGCAGCATTGCTCTCAACACCTACGGCACCTATGCCCTTACAGAGGCTTCGGGCATGAACTTCGTGTTGTCAAAAGCCATCGTTGCCGTGGCTGTGGCTGTGATATGGAACTACCAGATGCAGCGTGTCTTCGTCTTTCACGCCAACAGACAGAAGGAGTAATAGTTAAGCGACTCAAACTAAAGACAATGAATTATAGAGATTTTTTACAAAAGGTTATCTATGTCATCATCAACCCTCTAATCAAGGGCATGATAAAAGTGGGCATTACACCAAACATGGTCACCACCATAGGCTTCATCGGCAACATCGTTGCCGCTGCTTTCTTCATTGACGCAGCATGGAAGCTCGGACTCGACGGCGCAGAGGCTCAGAGCCTCAACGCCTGCATGAATGAGATCGGATGGGGCGGATTTATCATCATTGCCGCCGGACTGTTCGACATGATGGACGGACGACTGGCACGCATGAGCGGCAAGAGCAGCCTCTTCGGAGCGCTGTGGGACAGCACGCTCGACCGCTACAGCGAGTTGGTGAGCCTCTTCGGCATCTGCCTCGCCTTCATACGCATGGAGGACGGCGAGTGGTTCTGGATGGGCGTTGTAACGTTTGCTGCCATGATCGGCTCGGTGATGGTGAGCTATGTTAGAGCACGCGCTGAAGGTCTGGACATCGACTGCAAGGTGGGCTTCATGCAACGCCCCGAGCGCGTGGTCGTTACAGCAGCTACAGCCATCATCACAGGCATCACGGGCAATATATGGTGGCTCGCAGGAGGCATGCTTCTCATAGCTGTGTTGGCAAACATCACAGCGTTCTGGCGCATAGCCCACTGTTACAAGGTGATGAACAAAATGGAGAAAAAATAAATAAAGGACGCATGTTCAGCATCTACATCATTCTGTTTTATGCCGTTCTGCTGGCAATAAAGCCCACACGCAAGTTGGCCCTTGCCCTCACGCCATGGCTCATCTTCGCATGCTCCTACGACTGGATGCGTCTGCTGCCCAACTATGAGGTTAACCCCATAGACGTGCGCGGACTGTATGATGCCGAAAAGGCTCTGTTCGGCATCGGCGCTGAAGGAGCACGACAGATTCCTGGCGAATATTTCGCGCAACACCACTGCGGCCTCGCCGACTTTATGGCCGGACTGTTCTATCTCTGTTGGGTGCCTGTGCCTTTAGGCTTTGCCATCTATCTCTACCTCAAGGGCGACCGCGACAGCTATCTACACTTCTCGCTCGCCTTCCTGTTTGTGAACCTCGTTGGCTTCTGTGGCTATTACATACACCCCGCTGCCCCACCATGGTACGCTATGAACTATGGTTTTGAGCCAATACTCAACACGCCTGGCAACGTGGCAGGGCTCGGACGCTTTGACGCCATGACAGGGCTCGGCATCTTCCATGCTCTCTATGGCAAGAACGCCAACGTGTTTGCCGCCGTGCCTTCATTGCACGCCGCCTACATGCTCATAACAACCATCTATGCCGTGAAGAGCCATCAGCCGAAGGTCTCGGTAGCCGTGTTTGCCTTCATCTGTCTTGGCATCTGGTGGACAGCTGTCTATTCGGGACACCATTACATCATCGATGTGTTGCTTGGCATCGCCACAACCGTCATCGGCATCGTGTTGCTTGAGAAAGTGTTGCTCCGCTTGCCGGCATTGAAGAAAGGGCTACAGAAATATATCGCGCAGATATAGAGCTTAAAGGACTGACAACGGCAAAAACATTTTTACAGCTGCTTTTATGGTTGTAAAAATGATAAAAAAAGGAAAAGAGGAAAAAGACAAAAAGCAATAAAAGACAATAGAAACAAACTTAACAACCAATAATAAGAAAGGGAACGTGGGTCGCGACACAACATGTCGTCAGGCCCACGTTCTTGTGTTTGTAATGATAAGACACACAATGTTTCGAGATGTAAGATTACGACGTTAAGAAATTTTATTTCCAACATTCAAAAAAAGTTGAATAAAAAACAAACAATTCAAAATATTTTCGCTATATTTGCAAACACAAGCATTAATTTGCCATTCAACACAAAACTCATGGCTATAACGTCATGTCGCATCAATTTACGAAACCAATAAGAGACGAATTTTACAACCAATAAGAAACGAATATCCAAAACCAACAAGAAACGAATATTCACAACCAACATAACGACACAATTATGAGAAAACCATCTACCGACACATTCCGTTTACACCCATTGCCTGGGTGCAAACCCACGGACGGTCATTTGACCTCCAAGAGTTTATGCCGACGCTTGGCTTCCTTTATGGGCTCAGAGGAAAAGTACTGGGGATGTTTTTTTGTTTCATAGTATTTTGTATCTTTGCATTATGAACATGCTTGAACAATT
>UQTI01000045.1 GCA_900543975.1 uncultured Prevotella sp.
CGCCTTCTTTTAGAAGAGAGTTCTGAGACGAAAGTCTTGGGACTCTTTTTTTTATTTGTGCTTTTCAGTTTTTTTTTGTAATTTTGCATTTCTTATTTAGATTTTATTCCACGTTTACGAAATGAAGATATATTCGGATGCCGAACTGGCACAAATACTTGATAAAGATATTTTCCATTTGATAGGTGAAGCGGCTGATGAGCTACATCTCGACTGTTATGTTGTCGGTGGTTATGTTCGTGACATTTTTCTTGAGCGACCCTCCAACGACATTGACGTAGTAGTTGTTGGTAGCGGCATTAAGGTCGCTGACGCTTTGCGTCGTAAGTTGGGACGTAAGGCTCATATCTCTGTGTTCAAGAATTTCGGCACGGCTCAAGTGAAATATAAAGACTTGGAAGTTGAGTTTGTCGGTGCTCGTCGCGAGAGCTACAGTCACGATTCCCGAAAGCCCATTGTTGAGGACGGCACGCTTGAAGATGACCAGAACCGTCGCGATTTTACCATTAACGCAATGGCCATTCAGCTAAATAAAGTCCATTTTGGCGAGCTTGTAGACCCGTTTGGTGGTATCGAAGATTTGGAAGACGGCATCATCCGCACTCCTCTTGATCCCGACATCACTTTTTCTGATGACCCTTTGCGTATGATGCGTTGCGTCAGATTTGCCACGCAGCTAAAGTTTTTCATCGAAGACGAGACGTTCGAAGCTCTGACGCGTAACGCTGACAGGCTTAAGATTATCAGTGGTGAGCGAATATGTGATGAGCTGAACAAGATCATGAAATCGGCACAACCCAGCCGTGGCTTTGTTGATCTTCAGCGTTCTGGGCTTTTGAATCTTATCTTGCCTGAATTGGCTGCTCTCGACATTGTAGAGACAAAGAACGGACGGGCCCATAAAAACAATTTTTACCACACGCTTGAGGTGCTCGACAATGTGGCTAAGAAAAGCGATAACCTTTGGTTGCGCTGGGCAGCATTGCTTCACGACATTGGCAAGACCCGCAGCAAACGTTGGGACCCTGCCTTAGGTTGGACTTTCCATAACCACAACTTTTTGGGAGCCAAGATGGTGCCGGAGATTTTCCGTCGTTTGAAAGAGCCTATGGACATGAAGATGAAATATGTACAGAAGCTTGTCGACCTGCACATGCGTCCTATTGTCATTGCTGACGAGGTGGTTACAGACAGTGCTGTCCGTCGATTGCTCAACGATGCCGGAGATGACATTGATGACCTCATGACGCTTTGTGAGGCTGACATAACGAGTAAGAATCAGGTAAGAAAGCGTCAGTTCTTGGAGAATTTCCGTATGGTGCGCGAGAAGATTGCTGACCTTAAGGAACGCGACTATAAGCGTCTGCTTCAGCCTGTCATTGACGGCAACGAGATTATGGAGATGTTCCATCTTAAGCCTTGCCGTGAGGTGGGTGCCCTCAAGCAGTGTCTGAAAGATGCTGTGCTTGACAACAAGGTTGAGAACGAGCGCGAGCCTCTTATGCAGCTTCTTATGAAGAAGGCTGAGGAGATGGGCTTGTGTTGATTGGTCTATGTCTTTATTACTATGTTTTTTTGAGGATTTTGCTTCATATTTGCTCAAGGGCAACTAATCTGTAGATAAGGGCCTTTGAGATAAGATATGAGGCAAAATCCTCAACTTTTTTATTTGATTAAGCTCAAAAAATCATTACTCTTGAATAATTATTGTTAAATATCTTCCGCTAAATATAAATATGTGATAGATTGTTATTAATTTTGCAGTCGGAAACTTGAACGAGTGGTTTGAGTTTTCTTTATGACGTTTTTCAACGATAACTATTAAAAGGGAATAACATCATTCACGAGACATAAAGACATCAGAAATAATCTGGTTTTAGCACCTGATCTTAAAAGGAAATAGTTTATAACAAATAGAGATTAAAATAATTAGAAATTGAGATAATTAATTTAGGTATGAAAAGAAACAAGTTTTTATTGATTGCGGCTTTTGCTGCATTGCTCGTCTCCTGCGGTGGAGGCAAGAAGCAGGGAAAACCCGATTTTGGTGACAACGAATATGCTGTTCGTACAATCCAAGGTCAAAATGCGGACCTGCAGACCACTTATCCTGCAACCATCAAGGGTGTTCAGGATGTTGAGATTCGTCCGAAAGTGTCGGGCTTCATCACCAAGTTGTGTGTAAAGGAAGGTCAGAACGTCAAGGCTGGCCAGCTGCTGTTCGTTATCGACAACGTAACGTTTGAGGCTGCTGTGCGTCAGGCTAAGGCTTCGGTGAGCGCTGCAAAGGCTGCTTTGGCTACTGCCAAGCTTACATATGAGAACAATCAGAAACTTTTTAAGAATAACGTTATCGGTGCTTTCGATCTTCAGTCGTCACAGAACAACTATGAGAGCGCAAAGGCACAGCTTGCACAGGCAAAGGCTGCTTATATCTCAGCCAAGCAGAACCTCGATTTCTGCTATGTAACCAGTCCTGCAACAGGTGTTATCGGTGACCTGCCTTACCGTGTGGGTGCTCTCGTGAGCGCTTCGTCACAGCAGCCGCTGACAACCGTGAGCAACATTAGCAGCATGCAGGTTTACTTCTCTATGACAGAGAAGGATCTTCTTGACCTGACAAAGACTGCCGGCGGTCTCCACGCTGCTATCAAGGATTATCCCGCTGTCAAGTTGCAGCTTGCTGACGGCACTATCTACAACCAGCCAGGTCATGTGGCAACTGTGAGCGGCGTCATCGATCCTACCACCGGAACCGTTTCTATGCGTGCCGACTTTGCAAACCCTGACCATCTGCTCAAGAGCGGTGCTTCGGGCTCAATTGTTGTGCCTCACGTTGCCTCTTCTGCTATCATCATTCCTCAGGATGCTGTGGCACAGGTACAGGACAAGCACTTCGTCTATGTTGTGGGTAAGGACAATAAGGTTAAGTACACAGCCGTTACAATCAATCCTAACGACGATGGCAAGAACTACATCATCACAAGCGGTTTGAGCATCGGCGACCGCATTGTTGTGAACGGAATTTCAAGTCTGCAGGACGGCATGGAAATCAAGCCGCTGACAGAGGCTCAGTATCAGGAGAAACTGAAGAAGACTGAGCAGCTGGGTGCCGCTCAGGGCGACCTTGGCGAGCTGAAGAAAGCTCTCACAAAATAAAAAAAAGACATTCAAATAAAATGGTTGACGACAATGCGGAATGTTGAAACAACGCATGGCGTGTTGCTACGTCAACTTGTCCAGATAAGAAGAAAATATGAAATTAGATAGATTTATCAAGCGCCCAGTGCTCTCCACCGTGATCTCTATCTTGGTGGTTATTCTGGGTGTGCTCGGCTTGGTGTCGCTGCCTATTGAGCAGTACCCGAACATTGCGCCGCCTACCATCATGGTGCGTGCCGCTTATACGGGTGCCAACTCGGAGACTGTGCTCAACTCTGTGCTCGCACCACTGGAGGAGCAGATCAACGGTGTGGAGGGCATGACCTACATGACCTCTTCGGCCACAAACGACGGTTCGGCTTCTATCACCGTGTTCTTTAAGCAAGGTATGAATGCCGACATGTGTCAGGTGAACGTCCAGAACCGTGTGTCTCAGGCTTCGGCCTTGCTGCCGGCTGAGGTTACAAAGGCTGGTGTGCAGGTCATGAAGCGTCAGTCGTCGACAGTTATCCTCTTCGGTCTTACTGCCGATGACGACCGTTACGATGACGAGTTCCTTGCCAACTATGCCAACATTAACATTGTGCCAGCCATCAAGCGTGTGAGCGGTGTGGGTGAGTGTCAGTGTTTCTCTCAGAAAGACTACACCATGCGTCTGTGGATTGACCCTGTGAAGATGAAGAGCTATGGACTTATTCCTACCGACCTCACAGGTGTGCTTGCACAGCAGAACATAGAGGCAGCCCCTGGATCAGTGGGTGAGAACAGCGACAACGCCTACCAATACACGTTCCGTTATAAGGGACGTCTGAAGACTCCTGAGGAGTTTGGTGACATGATCATCAAGTCGACACAGGACGGCCAGACTATCCGTGTTAAGGATGTGGCTCGTGTTGAGATGGGTGCCCTTTCTTATTCGGTAGCTTCAGAGCTTAACGGCAAGTCGTCTGTGTCCATGATGGTTACCCAGACAGCCGGTTCTAACGCAACCGAGATTGCCAAGAACGTCAAGACTCTCCTTGACGAGCAGGCCAAGACGCTGCCCCCGGGTCTCCACTTCGATGTGATGCAGGACGTTACCGAGTTCCTGTTCGCTTCTATCGAGGACCTTGTCAAGACCTTGCTTGAGGCGTTTGTGCTCGTGTTTATCGTGGTTTATGTGTTCCTTCAGGACACACGTTCTACGCTTATTCCGCTTATTGCCGTGCCTGTGTCGCTTATCGGTACGTTCTTCTTCCTTTATGTGTTTGGCTTCTCGCTGAATCTTCTGACCCTCGCAGCCCTTGTGCTTGCCATCGCCATTGTGGTCGATGATGCCATTGTGGTGGTGGAGGCCGTCCATGCCAAGCTCGACCTTGGATACAAGTCGGCACGTCAGGCATCTATCGACGCCATGAATGAGATCTCGGGTGCTATCATCTCCATCACTCTCGTTATGGCTGCCGTGTTCATTCCTGTGTCGTTCATGGGCGGAACATCAGGTACCTTCTACCGCGAGTTTGGTATCACCATGGCCATCTCCATCATCATCTCGGCTCTTAATGCCCTCACGCTCTCTCCTGCTCTTTGCGCCATCTTGCTGAAGCCGAAGAACGAAGACGGCACAACGCGCAAGATGTCGATGGTAGACCGTTTCCATGCTTCGTTCAACGCTGCCTACGGCAAGGTGCAGAATCGCTACCGCAACGGCGTGCGCCGCATTGTGGAACGTCCTGTTATAGCCATCGGCTCTGTTGTTGTGGGCATCGCTGTTATGGCTGTGCTCATGGGCACCACCAAGACAGGTCTTGTGCCTGATGAGGATACGGGAACCGTTTTCTGTACCGTTTCTACGCCTCCGGGCACTTCTATGAAGAAGACACAGGACGTCATGGACCAGGTAGACCGCATGCTTGCTACCAACCCCGCCATCGAGAGCCGTATGCGCATCACGGGTTACAACTTTATCGCTGGCCAGGGCTCAAACCAGGGTACGTTCATCATCAAGCTGAAGAGCTTTGAGGAGCGTCAGAAGATGGAGGGTCCGCTGAAGTATATCGGCGTTCACAACCTCGGATCAGGCATGGTGCTCGGAATGATCTACAAGCAGACAGCAGCCATCAAGGGTGCACAGATTCTTGCTTTCCAGCCGCCTATGGTGCAGGGCTTCTCTGCCACCAACGGTCTGACCTTCTCTATGCAGGACCGCACGGGTGGTGATGTGAACAAGTTCTATGACGTGACGCAGAAATTTATCGCAGAGCTGAACAAGCGTCCTGAGATAAGCAACGCCATGACATCATACAACACGAAATATCCGCAGTATAAGATCGACGTGGATGTGGCGAAGTGTAAGCAGAGCGGCATTGACCCCTCTACGGTGCTTTCAACCATGCAGGGCTATTACGGCGGTATGTATGCATCAAACTTCAACGCCTACGGCAAGCTCTATCGTGTCTACATACAGGCTGACCCGAAGAACCGTGCCGACCTGAAGAGCCTGGACAACATCTTTGTCCGCACATCAACAGGTGCGATGGCGCCCATTAACGAGTATGTGCAGCTTAGCCGCGTGTACGGTCCTCAGGAGATTGACCGTTTCAACCTCTTCACATCTATCAACGTGAACGCATCGGCTGCCGACGGCTATTCTACCGGTGATGCCCTCAACGCCATGTCTGAGGTTGCAAAGACCGCGCTGCCTTCGGGCTACAGCTACGAGTTCTCTGGTCTGACACGAAACGAGCAGGAGTCGAGCAACTCGACAGGCATCATCTTCGCGCTCTGTCTGACATTCGTGTACCTCATCCTCTCGGCACAGTATGAGAGCTATTTGCTGCCTCTGTCTGTAATCTTGTCTATCCCGTTCGGTTTGGCTGGTGCCTTTATCTTCACCAACCTGTTCGGCAACAACAACGATATCTACATGCAGATTGCGTTGATTATGCTTATGGGTCTGTTGGCAAAGAACGCCATCCTTATTGTGCAGTTCGCCTTGGAGCGCCGCCTGACAGGTATGGCCATCTCGTGGTCTGCCGTGCTTGGTGCCACAGCCCGTCTGCGTCCTATCCTTATGACCTCTCTGGCCATGATCATCGGTCTGTTGCCTATGCTTATGCCTTGGGGTGTAGGTTACCACGGTAACATGACTCTCGGTGCAGCGGCTATCGGCGGTATGTTGATAGGTATGCTTTGCCAGATTATGATTGTGCCCGCCCTGTTCTACATCTTCCAGACATTGCAGGAGAAGATCAAGCCTATCGAGTTTGAGGACGACAACGCAAGTGTGGACACAGAGATCAAGCAGTACACTAACCCCTATGTGGCAGGTGCTCTGCAGGGTCAGATAGACAAGAACTCTAAATAAAGAAACGATGAAACTTAGAAAAATAATGATTTTCGCCTCTGCCACATTGCTGCTCGGCAGTTGCGGAATATATAATAAGTACGAGCGTCCTGACGTTAATGTGAAGGGATTGGTGCGCGACTCTGCATCTATCTCCGACACATTGGCTGTGGCCGACACCGCCAGCTTTGGCAACCTGCCTTGGCGTAGCGTGTTCACCGACCCACAGCTTCAGTCGCTCATCGAGCAGGGCTTGGCTCACAACACCAACATGCTCAACGCAGCCCTTAACGTTAAGATGGTTGAGGAGCAGCTCAAGGTTGCAAAGCTGGCGTTTGTGCCAGCCTTCACCTTCTCGCCACAAGGTGTTATCACCTCATGGGACGGCAATAAGGCCACAAAGACCTACTCGCTGCCCGTTCAGGCAAGTTGGAGCATTGACCTCTTCGGCAATCTGCTCAACGTAAAGCGTAGCGCACAGATGAGTCTGCTTGCCACGAAAGACTATCAGCTTGTGGTGAAGACGGGTCTCATCTCCAACATCGCCAACATGTATTACACGCTCATGATGCTTGACAAGCAGCTCGAGCTTGTGAACAACATGGCTAATCTGACAAAGGACACCTGGAACCTGATGAAGCTCCAGAAGGAGCTGGGGCGTGCTAAGGAGACAAGCGTGCAGAGCGCCGAGTCGAACTACTATTCTGTGCTTGCACAGTCTGCCGACCTTAAGCGTCAGATCCGTGAGACCGAGAACTCGTTATCGCTCCTCTTGGGACAGCCCGCACAGACCATCAGTCGCGGAAAACTGGAGAACCAGTCGCTGCCTTCTGAGTTTAGTACAGGCATCGGCGTGCAGTTGCTCAGCAACCGTCCCGACGTTCACTATGCCGAGATGTCGCTTGCCCAGTGTTTCTATGACACCAACCAGGCACGCTCACGCTTCTATCCCAGCATCACCATCAGCGGCTCCGGCGCTTACACCAATAACAGCGGTGGTGGCATCGTGAACCCCGGCAAGATGTTGTGGAACGCTGTTGGCAGCCTGACACAGCCCATCTTTGCCCACGGTCAGCTCATCGCTGGGCTGAAGGTGGCAAAGGCAAAGCAGGAGCAGGCTTACAACACCTGGCAGAACGCTGTGTTGTCAGCAGGTAGCGAGGTAAGCAACGCTCTCGTGCTCTACAACTCGTCAGACGAGAAGAGCAAGCTTGAGGCTAAGCAGGTGGAGAGTCTGCAAAAGAATGTGGAGTATGCCAAGATGCTGTTCTCACAGGGACAGGGCACCACTTATCTTGAGGTTATCACAGCACAGCAGAGTCTGCTCAACGCGCAGCTCTCAAAGGTTGCTGACGACTTCTACAAGATGCAGGCTGTCGTGAACCTCTACTACGCTCTGGGCGGAGGAAGAAACTAAAAAAAAGTGAAGAGTGGAGAACGAAGAGTGAAGAATTAAGATGCTTCCCGTTTGTCGAAAAACGATAAGAAGCGTCTTGCTCTCGCAAGAAAAAAGCATAAGCTTTTGCCTCTTCGTTTTCCACTCTCTGTCCATAACTTCTAAAAAATAAAATTATGATTAGCGATAAAGCATACATAGCTCCTGGAGCAAAGCTTGGAAAGAACGTCACGGTTTATCCCTTTGTCTACATTGAAGACGATGTTGTCATTGGCGACGACTGTGTGATCTATCCTTATGTGAGCATTATGAAGGGCACGCGCCTGGGTCGTGGAAACAAGGTGTTCCAGAACACCGTGCTCGGTGCTGAGCCGCAGGACTTCAACTATAAGGGCGACGACACACATCTCATAATCGGTGATGAGAACATCTTCCGCGAGAATGTTGTTATCAACCGCGCAACCTTCGCTGACGGTGAGACACGCATTGGAAACCGCAACTTCTTCATGGAGGGCGTACACATTTCTCATGACACGAAGGTGGGAGATTATGTGACCTTTGGTTATGGTACGAAGGTGGCCGGCGACTGCGACATACACAGTGCCGCTATCTTCTCGTCAGGCGTTATTGTAAACTCGAACGTGCGCATTGGCGGTGCGTCAATGGTTACCGGTGGTGTGCGCATCTCTCGCGATGTGCCTCCGTTCATCGTGGCTACCGACAACCCCGTGCGTTACGGTGGCGTGAACGAGACATTGCTTAAGTCGTCGGGCACAACAGACAAGGTGATCGGCCACATTGCCAACGCCTACCGTCTGGTGTTCCACGGACAGACAAGCGTGTTCGACGCTGTTATCCAGATTAAGGAGCAGGTGCCTGAGGGTAAAGAGGTGAACGCCATTATCGAGTTCATCAAGGGCACCCAGCTCGGAATTATTGGTAAGATTTAATCTTCATACCTTTTCTATATATTAGTGTTGTTCTAATATGGGCACGGCTGACTGTGTAGGTTCGCCGTGCCTTTTTTGTTGTTTATTGCCTTCTTTTTTTACATTTTTTTGTTTAAATGTTTTTTTATTATTAATTTTGCGTTTAGAAAACGCGTCTCATGAGATAAACCTAATATCTTCATGATGTGGCCCAAACATAACATTAAAACAAGAATTACATATTACGGGTTTCTTTTGAACCACCTAAATAATAGTCAATGCTCATAGATATGGAAATGAACAAGATTACATTTTTAATTGTTTTGCTCCTTTGCATGGTATCACCTTCAAAGGCTTCAAGCAACGACGTTAACCAATGGCTCACCAAGCTTGACAAAAGTTTGGAGAAATCGTCGGTGTATCAGGCTCAGCATGAGCAGCACATACAGGATCTTAAGAAGATGATAACGGGCTATGAGAGTTTGGACGCACGTTTCGAGTTTACCCGCCGCATATTCCAAGCATATCTCTACTATAATGCCGATTCTGCCATTGTATATGCTCAAAAAAACATGATGATTGCAGCCAAACTGAATAAGCCAGATCTTATTGCGCTTGCTAAGTGTAACCTCGCTTTCATTAGTGTCACTTCTGGCGACAACATACAGGCTTACAAGCTGATGTCTTCTATTGATGTCAGCGATATGCCGACTTGGCTAAAGATTGAATATTACAAGACCCAAAACAGGCTGTGGAATGAGCAACGTAACAGTTTTGTGGCATGCAAGAAGCAGCAGGCCATTTATGCGCGTTATGCAGAAAATGCTGTCGATTCATTGCTTGCATTGGTTCAACCAAAATCGGCCAATTGGTTTCAGTATACCATCGCTAAGAAGGACTTAAAGGGAGACAATGATCAGGTGATAAAGCTTACCAATCAGGCGCTTGCCAACACTAAAGACAAGCATTTTATGGCAGGACTTTTTATGTCGCAGGCATGGGCATATAAAAGGAAAGGAGACGAGGACAAGGCATTGGTGTGCTTTATAAAATCGGCCATTTGTGACAACGAGTCGTCAACGATGGAACTGACGTCGCTTTATAATTTGAGCAATTTCATAAAACACATTGACGATGCAAGGGCGAGCAAGTATATGGCAAAGTCTTTAGAATCAATCAATTTTTTTAATGCTCCAGTAAGGTTTGTCGCATTGAGCAACATCATGCCACAGGTAGAAAAGACCCGTCTCGGCATGGTTAGCCAGCAGCGCGACCTTTCCATCTGCCTCTGTGTGTGCGTGTTTGTTGTGTTGTGTGTGCTCTGCGGAGCCTATTATTATTCACATAAGCTCAATTTACGATTGAAACAAGCGCACGCTCTTATCTCACAGCATCTTGACGAACTTAATTCTACAAATGAGCAGCTTGTTGAGGCAAACAAGGTGAAGAACAAATATATAGCGCGCACATTGTACGATTCTACCGAATACATATCTGCCCTTGAACACTATTTCAACATCGTGAACAAGGCATTGGTAACCCGACAGTATGACAAAATAAAGAATCTCACAAGCCAAGACCTCATTGCCAACGAGCGCAGCGCGATGTTCAAGAATTTTGACAAGACCTTCCTTGCTCTGTTCCCTAAATTTGTGGAGCAGTATAATTCTCTTTTCAACGAAAGCGACCGCAAATATCCGGCAGAAGAAGGCACCTTGACGAGCGAGATGCGCATCTTTGCACTTATACGCATGGGCATAAGCGAGAATGAGCGCATTGCCCACTATCTCGGATATTCTGTTCACACGGTGAACACATACAAGACAAGGGCAAAGAATCGCTCATTTGTAAACAATGATGAGTTTGAGAAACGCATTTTGTCATTTTAGAAACAACCTTTATTTTTTATCTTTATTATAGTGGGTTTTGACGATTATGAACGAAACTCACATTCGTTTTCTTTGGTTGCTTTATAAGATGTAAGACAACAACAGGGAACTGTGGATAATAACCGTAGCTCCCTGTTGTTGTTTGTTTTCAGCTTGTTTAAGTTGGTCTTCAACATTGGCCTTCAACATTGGCCTTCAACATTGGTCTTCAAGATTGGTCTTCAAGATTGGTCTTCAAGATTGGTCTTCAAGATTGGTCTTCAACATAAGTGGGTGCTCCTATAAATTTTGTTTTTCATTTTTTGCCCTTTTCCTGAGCATTTTTCATCGTCTATTGGGCAATAAATGACAAAAACATGAGATTATCAGGCTTGTATAATCTTTCAAAATCGTTATACAAGCTCAAAAGGAAGGTTTCGTAAGTTGTTGATTTTCAATATTGTTTTGAATATATAACTTTCGTGGCGTTTATACATTGGCTTTAGGTGTTTGCATTTCGGTTTAGAATTTCTAATTTTGCAACAGCTAAAAACGAAAGAGAAAACCAAAATCAACAGCCAGGGCTTCTTTACGATGCCTATGGCAAGAGAGTAAATAACAAAACAATAACTTATCAATAATTAAAAACGTCATGAACATTTCTCAATTGCTCCTTATTGGAGGTCTCGGAACACCCGAGTTGATTATCATTCTTATCGTAGTGCTTGTGTTGTTTGGCGGAAAAAAGATTCCCGAACTTATGCGCGGCCTTGGAGTTGGCGTAAAGAATTTCAAGGATGGAGTGAACGGCATTGAAGCAGAGATAAACAAGGAAATGGATAACTGTCCTAACGCTCCTGTTGATAAGAAAGATGACAGACAGCAAGCTTGAAGCAAACGGACGACAGCTTGGCGAGATGTCAATCATTGACCATCTGGAAGCCTTGCGTTGGACGCTGGTAAGGGTGTTCACAGCTCTTGGTGTGTTCATAATAGGAGGCTTTGCTTTCGTGCCGTGGATATTCAAGCATGTGGTGATGGCGCCTATCGATAACGGTTTCTTCCTTTATCGCTGGTTGGCCAAAGCATCGTCGATGTTTAGAATGGTACCCGATGATCTTACGCGTCCGTTCCATGTCGACATTATAAACATAAGACTGTCGTCACAGTTCTTCCTGCACATGTCGCTGTCGTTCTGGTTGGCATTGCTCCTCACTTTTCCGTATCTTGTTTATGAGGTCTGGAAATTTGTGTGCCCCGCACTTTACGTTAACGAGCGTAGGAACATGCGTTTCACCTTCGTCTTCGGCACGGTGATGTTCTTTATAGGATGTTTGGTGGGCTACAGTGTGGTGTTTCCGCTAACCCTCCGCTTCCTTTACAACTACCAGCTCAGTGCCGACATCAGCAACCAGCTGTCGCTCGACTCGTATATGGACAACTTCCTTATGTTGGTGTTCATGATGGGCATAATTTTCGAGCTGCCGCTTGTGTCAATGTTCCTCGGCAAGATGGGACTGCTCAACCGCAGTTTCTTCAGAGAATACCGTCGTCACGCAATGGTGGCCCTGCTGATTGTGGCTGCGTTCATAACGCCCTCTTCAGACCCCTTCACGCTCATGTCCGTGTTCATTCCCATCTACATCTTGTGGGAGCTGAGTGCGTTTCTTGTGAAGCCAGCCCAAAAGGACATCTCTGACGATTAATCTAAATCTAAATAAAATAAGTGTGGCACGTTAAATGCTTACGCTTTGAAAAAATAAACTTAACAACAATGGACAATTCAAAGATAAAGGTCGGCATAATTGGCTTTGGCAGAATGGGAGGCAAGTATCTTGACAAGTTTCTTAAGAACGGACGTTATGAGGTGGCCTACATCTGTGATGTGAACAAGGAGGCACGCGACTACGCCGCAAAGTTGTCGCCAAGCTCAACTATTGTTGCCGACGAACAGATAGTGTTTGAGGATCCCAAGGTGCAGGTAGTGGCGCTATGTACATTGGCCAACTTTCGCAAGGAACAAATAGATAAGGCCGTGCGCTATGGCAAGCACATCATCTCGGAAAAACCCGTGGCCGACACCGTGGAACGCGAGTGGGATGTGGTACGCACAACGGAAAACTCGAATGTGCTCTCCACCGTCAATCTCTATCTCCGCAACTCTTGGTATCATGAGACGATGAAACGTTTTATCGACGAGGGTGAACTGGGTGAGCTGGCTATCATCCGTGTGTGTCACATGACGCCTGGACTGGCTCCTGGTGAGGGTCACGAATATGAAGGTCCCTGTTTCCACGATTGCGGCATGCACTATGTCGACATTGCCCGTTGGTATGCCGGTTCCGAGTATTCTACATGGCATGCCCAGGGTTTGCGCATGTGGGACTATAAGGATCCTTGGTGGGTGCAGTGTCACGGCACGTTCCAGAACGGAGTGGTGTTCGACATAACCCAGGGGTTTGTCTACGGACAGTTGTCTAAGGACCAGACACACAACTCTTATATCGACCTTATCGGAACAAAGGGCATTGTGCGTATGTCACACGATTTCAAAACCGCCGTTGTCGATTTGCATGGTGTAACACGCACCGAGCGCATTGAACGTCCTTTTGGCGGCAAGAATATAGACGTGCTCATCGACCGTTTTGCAGACAGCATAGAGAAGGGACGCCTTGACCGTCGTCTGCCCACCTTGCGCGATTCGGCTGTAGCGTCCGAGTATGCGAAACGCTTCCTTGATGACAGCCGTCGCAACCGCCTGCCGTCAATAGGCGACAACCAGACGCTTGAACAGATAAGAGAGCGCCGCCGCAACATGACCAACGGTTACGGCTTGCTTCATGTGAGAAAAACAATTGATATTTCAACACCTATTATTTAACTTTTAATACGAATAATTATGCCTATTTCAAGACGAGACTTTCTTAAATCGGGAGCAGCCGCAATCGCCGGCTTCACAATTGCTCCAAGTTCTATTCTTGGCAAGAGCCATGGTCACATCTCTCCTACCGACAAACTTAACATCGGTGTAGTGGGAATTGGCGGTATTGGCCATTCTAACATCAACGCTGTGAAGGACACTGAGAACATCGTTGCCCTGTGTGATGTCAACTGGGATTATGCCAAGGGCGTGTTCGATGAATTCCCAAAGGCAAAGCGCTTCTGGGACTATCGCAAGATGTACGAGGAGATGGGAAAGAGCATGGATGCCGTCATCATCGCCACGGCCGACCACACTCATGCCATCATCACCGCCGATGCCATGACGCTCGGCAAACATGTATATTGCCAGAAGCCTCTTACACACTCGGTGTATGAGTCACGTCTGCTCACAAAGCTTGCCAAGTCAACAGGTGTAGCCACACAGATGGGTAACCAGGGTGCATCATGGGACGGCACACAGACTGTTTGCGATTGGATCTGGAATGGTGAGATTGGTGAGGTGACACGCGTTGACTGTGCTACCGACCGTCCTATCTGGCCACAGGGACTCAACGAGCCTGAGACCGTGGATGACATTCCTGCTTCGCTCAACTGGGATCTCTTCACTGGTCCTGCACGCCTCAATCCTTACAACAAAGTCTATCAGCCATGGAACTGGCGTGGATGGTGGGACTATGGTACAGGCGCTCTCGGCGACATGGCTTGTCACATCATGCATCAGCCGTTCAAGGCTCTGCATCTGGGCTATCCCACAAAGGTTGAAGGTTCTTCAACACTGCTTCTCAACGCATGCGCTCCCCAGGCACAGCACGTTAAGCTCACATTCCCCGCACGCGACAATATGCCAAAGGTCGGCATGCCCGAGGTTGAGGTTCACTGGTATGACGGCGGCTTGATGCCTGACCGTCCAAAGGGCTTCCCACAAGGCAAGGAGCTGATGCAGGCCGGTGGTGGTCTGACCATCTTCCATGGAACAAAGGACACCCTCATCTGCGGATGCTACGGACAAAACCCATGGTTGCTCTCTGGCCGCAAGCCCAACGCTCCTCAGGTGGCACGCCGCGTAAAGGTTAGCCATGAGATGGACTGGGTGAACGCTTGTAAGGAGAGTCCGAAGTATCGTCACAAGTGTAACTCTGACTTCTCTGAGGCAGGCCCCTTCAACGAGATGGTTGTGATGGGTGTGCTCGCAGTGCGTCTCCAGGGCCTGAACAAGGTGCTTGAGTGGGATGGCGAGAACATGCGCTTCACCAACATTGGCGAGAACGAGACTATTAAAACCTGCATTAAGGACGGATTCACCATCCATAACGGCCATCCTTCGTTCAACAAGACATGGACAGAGCCGCAGAATGCTATCAAGCTGTCGCAGGAACTGATCAAACATACCTATCGCGACGGATGGAAGTTGCCTGATATGCCGAAATAATTATCGCCAAAGTATAACTAACTAAAAAGAAACACAATGAAAAAGATTATATGTTCAATGGCTTTTATGGCCTTTATCGCTGGTGTTATGCCTGCTGGAGCACAGAAGAAAGTGTCGATTAACGTTTCTACCGAACTGATGGGTAATGAAAACAAGACCATCAGTGTTGCAAAAGACAGCAAAGGCTACATGACGTTGTTCGACGGCAAAACCTTCACCGGATGGCGTGGTTATGGCAAGGGTCATGTGCCCGCACGCTGGACTATAGAGAACGGCTGCCTCAAGTTTAACGCCGGACAAGGCGAAGGCGGCGACATCATCTTTGCACACAAGTTCAAGAACTTTGTGCTTGAGATGGACTGGAAGGTGTCTAAAGGCGCCAACTCAGGTATCTTCTATCTTGGTCAGGAGGTTAAGAACTCCAAGGGATATGTAGAGCCAATCTTTATCTCAGCTCCTGAGTGTCAGGTGCTCGACAACGAGAATCACCCTGATGCCAAGTTGGGCGTTGACGGCAACCGCAAGTCATCATCTCTCTATGACATGATTCCCGCAAAGCCTCAGAACTCTAAGCCCTACGGACAGTGGAACCATGTAAAGATTGTTTGTGACAACGGACATGTAGAGCACTGGCAGAATGGTGTTAAGGTTGTTCAGTATGACCTGTGGACACCAGCGTGGACCGAGCTTCTGCAGAAGAGCAAGTTCTCTCAGGCAAAGTGGCCCGTTGCTTTCAACCTGCTCAACAACTGCGGCGGTGATAACCACGAAGGTTACATTGGCATGCAGGACCATGGCGACACCGTATGGTTCAAGAACATTAAGGTGAAAGAGCTTAAGTGATGTTTAAGGGACAAGAGATTGTTGACAAGTGGAAGATGGTACCGTTTATAAAAGGCATTTCCTTTTTTAATTTGTCGATCTTCTCTTGTCCCAAACCTAAAACCAAGGAACAATGAAAAAGATTTTATTAGCAGTAGCTGCCGCATTGCTCATCACAGGTTGCGGCAATAAGAAATGTCAGTGTAATTGCAAATGTGCGGGATGCGAATGCTCAACCGACACAGCTGCTGCCGACCAAGATTATGAGCTCAAGGTTGCTGACAAGAAAAATGTAGACATTGCATCCTTCCCCAAGGATAAGGATGGCTACATCGTGCTCTTCGACGGCAAGACTCTTAACGGATGGCGTGGCTACGGCATGGACAACGCTCCTAAGAGCTGGACCGTGCAGGATGGAGCGATAACGCTCAAAGGCTCGGGCACGGGCGAGGCACATGCTGCTGACGGTGGCGACCTTATTTTTGCGCATAAGTTCCAGAACTTTACGCTCGAATTGGAATATAAGGTAACGAAAGGCGCCAACTCAGGTATCTTCTACATGGCTCAGGAGGTGATGGGAAAGGTGAACGGCAAGTTTGAGTATTTGCCCATCTGGCAGTCTTCTTCAGAATATCAGGTGCTTGACAACGCCAACCATCCTGATGCACAGCTTGGGGTTGACGGCAACAGACAGGCGGCTTCGCTTTACGACATGATCCCTGCCAAGCCTCAGAACTCAAAGCCTTATGGCCAATGGAATTCGGTTAAGATTATGGTGTACAAAGGAACCGTTATTCATGGTCAGAACGGACAGAATGTTGTTGAGTATCATCTGTGGACGCCTAAGTGGACGGAGATGTTGCAGAACAGCAAGTTTAAGAAGGGTGGCGAGTTCCCCTACGCTTTCGAGTTGCTCAACAACATGGGCGGCGACAAGCATGAGGGCTACATAGGTCTTCAGGACCACGGCGACAGCGTGCAGTTCCGTAACATACGCATCAAGGTGATGGATTAAAGCCCTTGACGTGTGACGAAACAACAAAACATTGATTGACAGTTTCTTAAGAAAATCAAAATATGAAAAGAAATCTGATTTTTTCTTTTTTAGCAGCATTCTTGCTCTGCCTGCCACTCAGCGTGGCAGCGCAGAAACAGAATGGACATGCTAAGCAGAAGAAGAGCGTGAAGAAGGAGCTGTGTCTGCAACTCTACTCTGTGCGCGACCTTGTGCACGACATCAACAAGGACGGCAAGGCCGAGGCCCGTTGGACCTCGCTGCTCTCGCGCCTTCATGCCATGGGCTACACCTCAGTTGAGGCTGCATGGTATGACCAGGAGCACGGCACGTTCTACAACCGCAAGGCAAAAGATTTCAAGGCTGACGTAGAGAAGGCAGGCATGAAAGTGCTCTCTTCGCATGTCAACCATGGTCTTACGGCAGAAGAGCTCGCTTCTGGCGATTTCACAAAGGCCCTTGACTGGTGGAAGAAATGTATTGCTGACCACAAGGCAGCAGGCATGAGCTACATCGTTAACCCGTGGATAGGTCTACAGAAGTCGATCCATGACCTTGACGTCTACTGTCGTTATCTCAATGCCATCGGCAAGATGTGCAAGGAGGCAGGTCTAAGCTTCGGCTACCACAACCACAACTACGAGTTTGAGAAGGTGGAGGGACAGGTGATGTACGACTACATGCTTGAGCACACCAACCCCGAGTATGTGTTCTTCCAAATGGACATGTATTGGACGGTGCGTGGCGCGTCAAGCCCTGTAGAATATTTCAAGCGCTATCCCGGACGCTTCAAGTCTTACCACTGCAAGGATCATCGCGAGATCGGTCAGAGCGGCATGGTGGGATGGGATGCAATCTTCCGCAACGCCAAGACAGCAGGTGTGCGTTATATCGTTGCTGAGATAGAGCAATGCACAATGCCTGTTGAGCAGAGCGTCAAGGTGAGTGCCCAGTATCTGCTGAGCGCCCCGTTTGTGAAGAGCAGCTATCCTGTAGCAAAATAGAATAAAAACGACAGGGCACGAGCAAGTGTCGCATGCCATGACAAACACAACTGAGGATTTCTCCTCGCTTTTTATTTTCTGATTTCTATGACTATGAGTCTGGACGCTTAGGGGCTCGTGTCATGTCGTTTACCCCATAACCATGAATGCACAAGTAGGTTTTTAGTATTGGTATAATAGATTGATTGGATTGGTTTGATTTCCCGTGTCTTGGGGCGTAATGGATCACAGGTCACATTCGTCTTCGCTCAGATGCTGCGTCATAGCATCCGTTATGTTCCCAAGACATGGGCTTTCAACCAAGATGATGACAAAGGCAACGGCTGAAATTATTTTATGTCTTGCCTTGTTTCTTGAGGCGTTACTTTGCTTAATGCCAAGAGAACACAAGAGAACCCAAAAATGGTGCGTTTCTAAAATGAAATTGATTACCTTTTAAATAAATGTTTCAATCCAAAATTAAAATTTACGTTTATGTATGACAACCTGAAAAACTATGCAACCAAAGCGTTAATTGTCTCGGCTTTGTTGGGTGGCAACTCGGTCATGATGCCTGCCTTCGCCGCAGGTGAGCATGGCATGGCTGCGCCAGCTTCGGACGGTCGTGTTAAGGGCACTGTTACCGATGCAAAAGGTGAGCCACTCACGGGAGTGGTGGTAAGGGTGGTAGGCGCCGATGTGTCGTATGCTGCCGTTACAGACATTGATGGAAAGTTCAACATCAAGGTGCCTAACAAGAAATCGATGCTCGAAATTAGGGGCGTGGGTTACAAGACCAAGCGTGTAAGTGCTCAAGATGACCTAAACATCAAGATGGAAGAAGACATCTCCAATCTTAACGAGGTCGTGGTAATTGGCTATGGCACACTCGACAAGAAGGAGGTTACAAGTGCCATCACGTCAATCAAGGGCAAGGACCTCATGGTAGGTGTCGGCGGTGCCGACGTGTCGAGCGCTCTGCAAGGCAAGATCAGCGGTCTGGTGATGAACAACGTTGGCTCTGTCAACTCAGAGACTACTTTCCAATTGCGTGGTATGACGTCAATCAATGCAGGACGTGCTCCGCTCATCGTTATCGATGGTTTCCCCGGTGGCGACATCCGCTCGCTCACACAGGAGGACATTGCTTCTATCGATGTGCTTAAGGATGCTTCTGCAGGTGCCATCTATGGCACACGCGCTGCTTCGGGTGTGATTCTCATCACCACAAAGAGCGGCACAAACACAAGCGGCAAACTCAATTTGACGTATGCCAACGAGTTCTCTCACCGCCAGACATACAACGCACCGAAGATGTTGTCTGGACGCGAGTATGCTGAGCACAACATCGGCACCGACTACGGCTCTGATACCGACTGGTGGGACGAGATGATCAACCACAAGAACTTCTCGACCAAGCATCACCTCTCGCTTCAGTATGGCACCGACAAGGCACAGGTTTATACCTCGCTCTATTATAACAAGATGGACGGTATGGCCATTGTCGACAGCCGCAAAGACTATGGTGGCCGCTTCAACGCCAGCTTCAAGCTCTTTGACGGATGGCTCGAGTTTAAGCCGATGGTCGACTATCGTCAGGCATCGCGTAACAACCACTGGCCCAACTTCCAGCAGGCTCTGTTCAACAACCCGACGCGCTCACCCTACGACGAGAACTCGGAGACAGGATTCAACATCTGGCAGAACGAGACGCTCGACTATAACGTTGTGGCCGATGCCCACCTCTACACCTATGAGGGCACCAACAAGTGGTTCAAGCCCGAGATGGTGATGAAACTCTTCATCAAGCCTGTGCCGGGATTGACTTACCAGCAGACGTTTGGCTATGAGAACCGCCAGTGGGAGAACCATACCTACAACCCGAGCTATAGCCGCACCTCTATAGAGGACAACCACAAAGGAACAGCTTATCTCGGATTCTCTAAAACAGAGAACATTACATCTGAGGGCTATTTCACTTACACCAACGAGTTTAAGAAACACACCATCAGCGCAGCCGCAGGTTATTCTTATTTCGAGTATAACCAAGAGGGCTTCAACATGGAAAACTATAACTTCTCCGTTGACGGCGTTAAGTTCTGGGACATAGGTCAGGGAACCGGTCTGAGCGATGGCAAGGCTTCAATGTCGTCGTCTAAGGCACCTACAGAGAAGCTGTTCTCAGTGTTCGCACGTGCCAACTATGCCTACAACGACACCTACATGCTTTCTGCATCGATACGTCACGAAGGCTCTTCAAAGTTCTCAAGCGACAAGCGTTGGGCCGATTTCTGGTCACTCTCAGGAGGATGGCGCATCTCAAGTGAGAAGTTCATGAAGAACATCAAGTGGATTGACGACTTGAAGCTGCGTGTCGGCTACGGTGTGACAGGTAACAACAACTTCTCGTCAACCTACATGGCCAACATGCTCGGCTCCGATGCCTACTGGCTCTTGCCCAACGGCAACTGGAAGAAGTCATACGGAAAGTCGCAGAACGTCAACCCCGATCTGGGATGGGAGCAGAAGAAGGAGTGGAACTTCGGTATCGACTACTCGCTCTTCGGCGGACGTCTCTATGGCAAGTTCGACTACTTTGTGCGCAACATCGACAACCTTCTCTACGAGGTAACTGTGCCGCAGCCTCCCTTCACTCAGCCCACCCAGTGGCAGAACATCGGTAAGATGCAGATCAAGGGATGGGAGTTTGAGATTGGTGGTGTTCCCGTCAAGACAAAAGACTTTGTGTGGACCTCCAACCTTAACCTGAGCCACAACAGCGGAAAGATCAAGACCCTGTGGGGCAACAACTCTTACTTCAACGGCAACGGCTTCCCCGCTCCTGGCACACCGGGCGATGCAGCACGCATTGAGGAAGGCTCAACCATCGGCAAGTTCTTCATCTGGAAATGGGCTGGATTTGACGATAACGGCAACTTCCTTCTCTACGACAAGGACAACAACGTCATTCCTGCAGAGAAGAAGACCGAGCTTGACAAGCGCTACATGGGCGACTACAACCCCAAGGTCATAGCATCATGGAACAACACGTTCACCTATAAGAACTGGGATCTCGGCATCAACATGCGTAGCTGGATCGACTTCGATGTCTTCAACACCATGAACATGTACTTCGGCATCCAGGGTCGCGGCAACTACAATGTGCTGAAAGACGCCTATGGCAAGTTCGACCACATCCGTGGCGAGAAGCAGATTTGTGATTACTACCTTGAGGACGGCACCTTCCTGAAGATTGATGCCATAACTTTGGGTTACACTTTCGACATGACGAAATACACCAAGTTTGTAAAGAACATTCGTCTGTGGGGTACCTGCGGCAACGTGTGCTGCATCACTGGCTACAGCGGCATGAACCCCGAGGTCAACATCGCAGGATGGGATCAGGGTACAGAGAAGTTCTGGGAAGGTTACTATCCCATGGCACGCACTTGGACTTTTGGTATGCAGTTTAATTTCTAAAAAAAATCACGAATATTATGAAAACCAAAAACATATTGAAGTCGGTGATTGGATGTGTTGTCGCATCGGCGGCACTCACCTCATGCAACGTCGACCCCGAATTTTACACTCAGGTCACCCCAGAGACATTCTACACCAGCCAAGAGGCCGTGTATCAACGTTATGCGCGTCCTTTTACCCACTGGAGATGGGCTGCTGCACATGAAGAAAACGTATGGCGTCTACAGGAGCTCGGCACCGATGAGTTCATGTTGCCAACAAGAGGTAGCGACTGGTTTGACGGTGGAAACTATCAGAAGATCCACCATCACGAGTACACGGACGACATGACATGCATCTCTGAGGGATGGAAAATGTCGCAGATGGGAGCCGCCCTTGCGTGGGATGCGCTTGAAGACCTTGAGGACGTAGATTTCAACAAATTGGGATTCCCCGAAGGCACACGCGAGTCGATGCTCACACAGCTGCAGGCGCTCGTGGCCCATTTCTATCTTAAGGGCCTTGACCTCTTCGGCGGCATGCCGCTTTACACCACTACACGAAGCGACACGAAGCCACGCGCAACCGACGAGCAGACCTTTGCTTTCATCGACTCGTTGCTCACAGTGTCGCTGAAGGGACTGCCCGTAAAGACAGAGCTTGGCGCAAAGGAAACGGGTGCCATCAACGCTGCAGCTGCCGCCGCAATGAAGGCTCAGCTCTATTTCAACGCCAAATCTTACATACGCAAGGAGATGTGGAGCGAGTGTGCTGCCATCTGTCAGGACATCATCGACGGCAAGTATGGCAAGTATGCGCTTGATCCCGACTGGACCAACATTTTCGGATTCAACAACGAAACGTGTCCTGAGATCATCTGGAGCGTGCCGAGCGAGAACGCAAAGCTTGAGACCGACGGCACGCGCTGGGCATCCATGGTGCCTTATAACTACCGCAACTACTTGGGTGGTGTTGAAAACTCTAGCTCCAACAACGCTGTTGGTCTGATGCCAAGTCTTGATCCCACAGGCAAGCCCTACACCTCAAAATTGGGTCGCGTCTACTCCAAGTTCAACGACAAGGACATCCGCAAGCAGAATTATGTCTATTTAGGCGACGGCAAATACCGTGGAATGTTCATCGTGGGCAAGTTGCAGAACCCGCTCAATCCCGAATGGGTATGCCTCGGTAGCCGCGAGTATAAGGGTCAGATCATCAACGAGGTAGACCAGGTGGCCTATTTCACTCGTGTGAAGAACGACCTTTACAAGAAGGCCGATGGCTCTTATATGTATAATTCGGTTGCCGACTTACCTTCAACAATCGCTACTGCCGAGGAAAACTCTGGCATTCGCGTCACAAAGTTAAGTCCACGCCCCACACAGGAGGACAAGAAGCTGATGTTCAACCCCGATGTGCCAATCATCCGTTTGGCTGAGGTCTATTACATGTTGGCCGAGTGTAAGATGCGCTTGGGTGACAAGGCTGGAGCCGCCACGCTCATTAACACCGTGCGCAAGCGCTACTTTGTGAACGGCAACGACCCCGACCCCGTAACCGCCGCCAACCTCGACAAGTATCGCATGCTCGACGAGTGGCAGCAGGAGTTTGTGGCTGAGGCTCGCCGCCGTACCGACCTTGTGCGTTGGGATGCTTACGTCACAGAAGACTGGTGGGACCACAAGGCCACCAATAACCCTAACTTTAACCGCTTCCCCATCCACTATTCTGTTCTTGAGGCTAACCAGAAGCTGAAGCAGAACCCGGGCTATGGTCGCGATTAACGGTTAAGCGATAAGCTAATAATATATAAGGTGGGTCGTCTTTTCGACCCACCTTTAATTCTTTTTATCACATACTTATGAAAATCAGAAGATTTTTAGCATTGGCATCTTTGGCTTTGTTGCCTTTGTGCAGCATGCAGGCAAAGACACAAGCTGCCGACGATGCTCAGATGAACCGGTTCATCGATGGCCTGATGGCCAAGATGACGCTACAGGAGAAGATCGGACAGCTAAACCTCTCCGTCACGGGAACAATCGTCACCGGACAAGCCAAGAGCAGCGACATCGCCGGAAAGATAACGCGCGGCGAGGTGGGCGGACTGTTCAATCTTAAAGGCGTGAAGAACATACGCGACATGCAGAAGA
>UQTI01000046.1 GCA_900543975.1 uncultured Prevotella sp.
CAAAGCCTTCAGAGCATCGCTAAGGGGTATCGTTGATGAAAAGTTCTTTCTGTATAGACTTGCAAAGATTTATGCTTATCCCCACTAAATTTCCACTGAGCCCTAAAAACCCAAAAGACAAAAAAAGAAAACGTAAGACAAAAGCAGACAAGCCGAAATTTGCAAGCAGAAGAAAAGAAGATGAAAGCCAGGAGCAGAAGAAAGAGAAAATGAAAATAAAGGTTCTTTTATTTTGCATTGTCTCCAATTTGCATTACCTTTGCCACTTAATGAGACACGCCAGAACAATCATATTAACCGTCATGGCCTTTGTGAGCCTACAGCTTTTTGGCATCAGCGCCGACAAGCAGCGTTCTGCCCTATTGGGCAGCGTGTTCGCATATCCGCAGAGCGTCGACACCACCGTGAGCGACACCACCTCGTTTTCATACATAAAATATCGCCTGTCGACAGACCGACGCAATTTCATTCTCCTTGCCGTGCCTACCATGTGGACGGTGGCGCACAGCGGAGAGCGACACCATGTGGGAGAGGCCTACGACCGCATAGAGATGCAGAAAGACCGCATTGTCAAGGTAACCCGCGTGTTGCAACGGAGCACGGTGCCACACAACCGCAAGACATTGCCCACATTGGTGAAATATCTCACACCCAACGTGTACGGACAGACACTCATAAGCGACTTCATTCTCTCTCCCTTCAACCGCCACAACCGCAGGTTCTACCGTTACCGCACAATCTCCTTCTTCGATGGCACCACAACCATAACATTCCGCCCCAAGGTCAAGAGCACGCAGCTTGTGAGCGGCATGGCAACCGTTGACACCAGAACGGGAAAGATATTGACAGCTACGTTTAATGGCGAATATGACATGATCAACTTCTCGCTTTCTGTAAAGATGGGCACTAAAGGCGTTTCATCGCTCCTGCCACAGCAATGTGCGCTTGACGCACAGTTTAAATTTATAGGGAACAAGATAAGCTCGCGCTACGAGTCGACCTTCGGCCTGCCGAAACTCCTTGCCGACAGTACGACCAACGCCAACGACACGCTCCTCCTTGACCGCGTGCGTCCCTACCCTCTTACACCTGGCGATGAGCGGATCTTTACCCAGCATGAGGCGTGCGCACACAAAGCAAGCAACGACACCACAGCCAACAAACGCGAGCGCGACAAAGCAAAGAAGATGTGGGATGCCGTAGGCGAGACGATGCTTGGACGCATAAGTTCCGACTTTGGCACCGAAAAGCGCGGATCCTTACGCATAAACCCGCTCCTCAACCCCCTTTATTTTGGTTATAGCGGCAAACGCGGCTTCACCTATAAGTTTGACGTGCGCATGAGCTATGTGTTCAACGACCTGCAACGCTTACAGATGCGCTTCAAGTCGGGATATTCGTTCAAGCAGCGGCAGTTTTATTTCACCATACCAGCCGTTTTCTACCTCAACTACAAGAAAAACCGTTACATAGAGGTAGAGTTTGGCAACGGCAACCATATAACCAACTCGCTCGTGGCAGACGCCATAAAGAGCGAGAAGGGCGACACGATAAACTGGGACCGCTTGCAACTCGACTATTTCCGCGACATGGAGCTTGACATGAAGCTTCATTACGATTTCTCGCCGAAGTTCGGCATAGAAGCAGGACTGGTGTTTCACCGCCGCACCGCCATCGACCGTCAGTCGTTTGCAGCTGTTGGCAAAAGCCCCCACTTTGTCTCGTCGGCGCCGCACCTCGGCATAGAATACAGGCCGTTGGGCTATAGCGGCCCTATCATTGCCGCTGACTACGAGCGTAGCATAAAGGGACTCTTTGGTTCAACCATCGAGTATGAGCGCTACGAGTTTGATGCCCAATACAAGCGCCCGCTGCCAAGCTTATCAAGCCTTCAAATGCGCTTAGGCACAGGTTTTTACACGCACAAGGGAAAAGAGTGGTATTTTCTCGACTACACCAACTTTCGCGAGAACAACATTCCTGGCGGATGGAACGACAGTTGGGCAAACTCGTTTGAGCTGCTGGGGCGAAATTGGTACAACGTGTCAAAATATTATGTGCGTGCCAACCTGACCTATGAGTCGCCCATTCTTCTTGCCGCATGGATTCCTTACGTTGGACGCTACATCGAGAAGGAGCGCATCTACATAAACACGCTGAGCGTGAGCCGCTTACATCCTTACATAGAATACGGCTACGGCATTTGCACCCGCCTGTTCTCCACAGGTCTGTTCGTGGGCCAGAAAAACGGACGCTTCGACGGCTTTGGCGTGCGCTTCGGCTTAGAACTCTTCAGACAATGGTGAGAATGAGCCTGAGAAAGAAAAATGAAAAACTTTGGTTGGCAAAGAAAATCTTTAAGATAAAAGTTACTACTTTAAGAAAAAATGTATAATTTTGCAACCAACTCGATATAATACTAATTTGTTATGGTTAAAATCACATTTCCAGACGGTTCTGTTCGTGAATATGAACAGGGCGTGACTGGCTTTCAAATCGCCGAGAGCATTTCACCGGCTCTCGCTCGCGACGTTGTATGTTGCGGTGTAAATGGTGAGACAGTTGAACTGAACCGCCCCATCAATGAGGACTCTACAATAGCCCTCTACAAGTTTGATGACGAGGAGGGAAAACACACATTCTGGCACACCTCAGCCCACCTGTTGGCAGAGGCCCTGCAGGAGCTCTATCCAGGCATACAGTTTGGCTTTGGACCAGCCGTTGAGAACGGCTTCTTCTATGACGTTATGCCTAAGAATGGCGACGTGATCAGCGAGAACGATTTCCCCAAGATTGAGGCTAAGATGAAGGAGCTCGCAAAGAAGAACGAGCCCGTGGTGCGCAAAGAAGTCGCCAAAGCCGAGGCCCTGAAAGTGTTTAAGGCAGCAGGACAGGAATATAAGTGTGAGCACATTGAAGAAGATCTTGAAGACGGCACCATCACAACCTACACACAGGGAGCCTTCACCGACCTGTGCCGCGGTCCTCACCTCGTGAGCACCGGAGCAATAAAGGCAGTAAAGATAACAAGCGTTGCCGGCGCCTTCTGGCGTGGCGATGCCAAGCGCGACCAGATGACCCGTATCTACGGCATCTCGTTCCCCAAGAAGAAGATGCTCGATGAGCACCTCGCCATGATAGAAGAGGCAAAGAAACGCGACCACCGCAAGATTGGCAAGGAGATGGAGCTGTTCATGTTCTCCGACCGTGTTGGCAAGGGTCTGCCCATCTGGCTGCCAAAGGGCACACAGCTGCGCCTGCGCCTGCAGGAGTTGCTCCGCTCTCTGCTCAAGCCATACAACTATCAGGAGGTCATAACACCGGGCATCGGCGGCAAGAGCCTCTACGTCACCTCAGGTCACTATGCCCACTATGGCAAGGACGCTTTCCAACCTATCCACACACCCGAGGAGGACGAAGAGTATATGCTCAAGCCAATGAACTGTCCTCACCATTGCGAGGTTTATGCACGCAAGCCACGCTCATATAAGGATCTGCCATTGCGCATTGCCGAGTTTGGAACTGTATTCCGCTACGAGAAGAGCGGTGAGCTCCACGGTCTTACCCGTGTGCGCACGTTCACACAGGACGACGCCCACATCTTTGTGCGTCAGGATCAGGTTAAGAAAGAGTTTGAGAACGTTATCGACGTTATCTTGAAGGTGTTCAAGATCTTCGGCTTCGAGAACTACGAGGCTCAGATCTCTCTGCACGACCCCAAGGACACCGAGAAATATATCGGTAGCCCCGAGATATGGGCTGAGAGCGAGAACGCCATTCGCGAGGCTTGCAAGGAGAAAGGACTGGAGGCTCGTGAGGAGATTGGCGAAGCAGCCTTCTATGGTCCTAAGCTCGACTTTATGGTTAAGGACGCCATCGGACGCCGTTGGCAGCTCGGAACCATTCAGGTCGACTATAACCTGCCGCAGCGTTTCCGTCTTGAGTACACAGCCGAGGACAACAGCAAAAAGACACCTGTGATGATTCACCGTGCACCCTTCGGTTCGCTTGAGCGCTTCACAGCCGTTCTCATAGAGCATACAGCCGGCCACTTCCCCTTGTGGCTTACACCTGACCAGGTGTCTATTCTGCCTATCTCTGAGAAGTATAACGACTATGCCCGCAAGGTAGCTGCCCAGCTCGATGCTGCCGGCGTGCGTGCTATCATCGACGACCGCAACGAGAAGATTGGCCGCAAGATTCGTGACAACGAGCTCAAGCGCGTGCCTTACATGGTTGTGGTGGGTGAGAAAGAGGCTGCCGACGGCACCGTGGCCATGCGTAAGCAGGGTGGCGGCGAACAGGCCACCATGTCGGTTGCCGACTTTGCAAAGCGCATAAACGACGAGGTGGCTGCTCAGTTGGCTGCTGTTAACGAATAGGAAATAAATTCTTACACAAGAAATGAGGGGGAGACACAAGCTCACGGTTTTCACGACCAAGAGCGCGTGCCTCCCCCTCTTTTGATTAATGAAAAGCTCCTCATTTACCCATCTATTGGCTACTCGTCTACCTGCCTACTCGGCAACTTGTCTACTTGTCAACTGACAATTAAAGTTTTTTGTGACCAAATGTTTGTGTATGTCGCAAAAAATGAGGAATTTTGTCTTTCGTATAAATTTGCATTAACATTCGGAACAAAAGAAACAGAACATACAAATGATAAAACCTCATATCCTCGCCCTTTCAAGACTCAACCCCTGTCTCGCATGGCTTGCAGCCTGCCTCTTATTTTTCACCTCTGTCTCAGCCCACGCCCAGATGCGCTGGAACCAAGCTTACCAACAGTATGTGGACCAATATAAAGATCTGGCAATAGAACAGATGCTTCGTTACAACATTCCGGCAAGCATAACGCTGGCACAAGGACTGTTTGAGAGCCGTGCCGGACAGAGCGTGCTCGCAACACAAGGCAACAACCATTTTGGCATAAAATGTCACGGATGGGGAGGACGAACGATGTATCACGATGACGACGAGCGAGGCGAATGTTTCCGCGCCTATGAAAACGCACACCAAAGTTTTGAGGATCATAGCAAGTTTCTTGCACGCAACACACGCTACGCACGACTGTTTTCTTTAAAGAAGACTGACTATAAGGGATGGGCACGAGGGCTGAAAGCCTGTGGCTACGCCACAAATCCTCAGTATGCCAACAAGCTTATAGGCATAATTGAGCTCTACAAGCTCAACCAGTTTGACCACGCCACAAGCTACGACAAGTTTATGGCCACGCACACAAGCAAGGACAAAGCTCTGCCAGGACAACGTCTGCACCCCATCAAGATATATAACGACAACTACTATCTTGTGGCTCGCCAGGGCGACACGTTCAAGAAGATCGGCAAGGAGGTGGGCATCTCTTATAGAGCCATCGCCAAGCACAACGAGCGCCATTGGAAAGACCGCATAGAGCCAGGCGACATTATTTATCTCAAGAAGAAACGTAAAAAGGCTATAAAAGCTTATAAAAACCGTCCGCACATCGTGAAAGACGGAGAGAGCATGTACAGCATAGCACAGACCTACGCCATACGCCTGAAGAGCCTCTACAAGAAGAACCATCTCTCACCCGACTATCAGATCAAGGTAGGCGACACGCTGAGGGTTTATTAGCCGTGAGGGGCTTGCGCAAGTTTATAAGCACTCTTTTACGTTCTAAAAAAAATATTTTGCTGCTGTTTTATACAAAATAACGGCAAAAAGGCTAATGTGTGAAAAATTATTTGTAATTTAGCACCCGAAAAAAATTTTTCCATACTAATTTTTTAAGGAACAAAAGATGAGACACAATTTTGTGACAATCGCCGACTTGAACAAGGACGAGATTATGTACCTTATTCAGATGGCAGCAGAATTTGAGAAACATCCCAACAGAGAACTTCTCAAAGGAAAAATAGTAGCAACCCTCTTTTATGAGCCCTCAACACGCACACGACTCAGTTTTGAGACAGCAGCCAACCGGTTGGGAGCCAAGGTTATAGGCTTCAGTGATGCTAAAGCCTCAAGCGTGTCGAAAGGAGAGACACTAAAGGACACCATTCTCATGGTGAGCAACTATGCCGACGTCATTGCCATGCGCCACTACATTGAGGGAGCTGCGCAATATGCAAGCGAGGTAGCACCTGTGCCCATCATCAACGCTGGCGACGGAGCACACATGCACCCGTCACAATGTCTCCTTGACCTCTACTCTATCTACAAGACGCAAGGGACGCTTGAAAACCTCAACATCTACCTCATAGGTGACCTCAAGTATGGACGTACAGTGCACTCGCTTATAACGGCCATGCGACATTTTAACCCCACATTCCATTTTATTGCACCTAAAGAGTTGGCAATGCCCAACGAGTATAAGCTCTATTGCAAGGAGCATAACATAAAATATTTTGAACACACAGCATTCAACGACAAGGTCATTGCCGATGCCGACATTTTATATATGACGCGTGTTCAAAAAGAACGTTTCTCTGATCTTATGGAATATGAACGCGTAAAAAATGTCTACATTCTGAAACGCGCCATGCTGAAAAACGCCAAAGAGAACATGAAGATCATGCACCCACTGCCGCGTGTCAACGAGATTGCCTATGACGTAGACGACGATCCGCACGCCTACTACATTCAGCAGGCACAGAACGGTCTCTACGCACGCGAAGCCATCTTCTGCCATGTACTCGGCATAACGCTCGATGACATCAGAAATGACAAAACAATAATTGAAAGATAACACCCCAAAACAAACACACATAACACAATGAGCAAGAAAGAACGATTGGTCGCCGCCATTAAAAACGGCACCGTGATTGACCACATACCAGCAGAAAAAACTTATCAGGTGGCAACGCTGCTCAAGCTCGAAGAGCTCAGTTCACCCGTGACAATAGGTTACAACTATCCCTCAAAAAAAGTAGGATGCAAAGGCATTATAAAGGTGTCTGACAAATATTTTACCGACGAGGAGATCTCACGTCTCTCGGTCGTGGCACCTAAGATCGTACTTAACATCATCAAAGACTATGAGGTGGTGGAAAAGAAAACCGTAGAAACACCTGACGAGTTGAGAGGCATCGTGAAATGCAACAACCCTAAGTGTATTACAAACAACGAGCCCATGCAGACCGTCTTCAACGTGGTCGACAAGACACACGGCACGATTAAATGTCACTACTGCGACAAGGAACAGGACATCAACAACGTGGAGCTATTATAAAAAGAATTTTTAATACAAAAAAGACATAGAACAATGAAGAGAGATCAAGAAATTTTCGACCTTATCGAGAAGGAGCACCAGCGCCAGCTAAAGGGCATGGAGCTCATCGCGAGTGAGAATTTTGTAAGCGACGAGGTGATGGAAGCCATGGGTTCCTACTGCACCAACAAGTATGCCGAGGGACTGCCTGGCAAACGCTATTATGGCGGATGCGGCGTGGTAGACCAGATTGAAAACATCGCCATTGAGCGTGTTTGCAAACTCTTCGGCGCCGAATTTGCCAACGTGCAGCCTCACAGCGGCGCACAGGCCAACGCAGCCGTGTTGCTGGCTGTGCTCAACCCTGGCGACACATTCATGGGTCTTGACCTCTCAATGGGAGGACACCTCAGCCACGGTAGCCATGTCAACACCAGCGGCATTCTCTATAACCCCGTGGCCTACTCGCTGAACAAGGAGACAGGACGCGTTGACTATGACGAAATGGAACGCCTGGCAAAAGAGCACAAGCCTAAGCTCATCATTGGAGGAGGATCGGCCTACTCGCGCGAGTGGGACTATGCACGCATGCGCCACATTGCCGACGAGGTGGGAGCCCTGCTCATGATCGACATGGCTCACCCAGCAGGTCTCATTGCCGCCGGACTGCTCGACAATCCTGTAAAGTATGCTCACATTGTGACAACAACAACCCATAAGAGTCTTCGTGGTCCACGTGGCGGCGTCATTCTCATGGGTAAAGACTTTGAGAATCCATGGGGCAAGAAAACGCCTAAGGGCCAGATCAAGATGATGAGCCAGCTGCTCAACTCGGCCGTGTTCCCAGGAACGCAGGGCGGACCACTTGAACACGTCATCGCAGCCAAGGCTGTTGCCTTTGGCGAGGCTCTGCAACCCGAGTTTAAGGAATATGCCACACAGGTAAAGAAGAATGCTGCCGTGCTCGCCGATGAGCTGGTAAAGCGTGGCTTCGACATCGTGAGCGGCGGTACTGACAACCACTCTATGCTCGTGGACCTTCGCAACAAGTATCCTGAGCTCACAGGAAAGGTAGCTGAAAACGCTCTTGTGGCTGCCGACATTACCTGTAACAAGAATATGGTACCGTTCGACACACGAAGCGCCTTCCAGACATCAGGCATCCGTCTCGGAACGCCTGCCATCACCACACGCGGTGCAAAGGAAGACCTCATGGTGCTCATTGCAGAGCTCATTGAGGAGGTGCTCAACGATCCTGAGAACGAACAGGTTATTGCTAACGTGCGCAAAAAGGTGAACGAAACGATGAAAAACTATCCGCTGTTCGCATACTAAAGCAAAGCGTTTAAAGTAGAGAACGAAGAGTGGAGAGTGAAGAATTCAATACTAAGGCTGATTGTTAAGGAAAACAATGAAGCAAAGCACAGGAATTCTTCATTCTTCACTCTTCTCTCTTCACTAAACATCTTATTCCATGTTCCAGCTAATCATCGTAATAACAATATTACTCATCGCCCTATCTTATGCCGCATGGCGCATAAGGATGGTTATAAAAAATGCGGGAGGCCGTTGCTATGGCTGCCCTATTAAAGATGCGTGCTCAAAAAAACATGACAAGAAATTTCTTAAAGACAAGAAAGGTTGCGATGACAGACCATACGATGACAGACCAAAAGAAAGGACGTGAAAGTATTCTGCAAGCAAGGACAGCAAAGAAAAAGGGATAAGAGAGTGAGAAAAAAAGGATAAAAGAAGGAAAAAGCAGATAAAAGCAAAAAGAAAGATAAAAAAAGTGTGCAAAACATTTGGTAAAACAAATAAAATGTTGTACCTTTGCAACCGCAAATCAGAAATGATGCCACGGTGCCTTGGATGAGTGGCTTAGTCAACGGTCTGCAAAACCGTCTACGGCGGTTCGAATCCGCCAGGCACCTCATAAAAGCAACCAACAATGTTGGTTGCTTTTTTGTTATTCTATCACGTCAACTTTCCAGTACGTTTCTTTACAGCACGTTTTTTCCATCAGGTTATCCTCAGCTTTACGGCATATTAAAATTTTGTTCCATATTGTCTCTATTATCGTCTCCCCACAATCCAAGGGGCAAACCTATAGACCACCAACGCCACAACAGCAGAGAACACCCACACCAAGCTGAAAGCGAGAAGGAGCAACAGCACGTTGCCGTTAAACGAAGGCAGAACACGCGACACAAGCAACGGGATGCCGCCACAAACGAAATAGAACACCAAACTGTGGCTACCTGTCCAGCGCAACCATGCCAACACTTTAACGTGCGGCAACACCTTACAAACACCCACAACCAGCAGGCATGAAAGCAACGTGTCGACATAAAACAGCAAAAACGAAGGAATCTTCACAACGTAAAAGATAATCTCTACATCATGTTTCCATTCCCAAACCTTTATGTAAACAAGCACACAAACAAGCACAAGAAGCAACGGCAAACGCCATCGGTGACATGTTGAAACGAAAAAATGTTTTAGTTCTGTAATTTTACGTTCTCTAATATTTCCTTCAGAGAGCACATTTCCAAACCACCACTCCACCATTCTATACAGGCGACCTGTAAAGACAAAAGTTAGAGCAATAGTAGAAACAGACAATATGTTGGAGCAGTATCGAAAAAAGCACACAAACACCATAAAGGGAAGAAACACGCCAAATGTCTCAAAAGCAAATGCTCTTACTCCGCCATTAGAACAAAGGAACTGACACCCAAACAAGACCAGGCAATAATAAGCCTGGACTACAATGAGCGAAGACACAAACCATGAAGCTTCGCCGCTGAGCACAGGCATAATAAGCGACAGAAGATTGATGTCGCTACCGTGAGCCACAGCTTTAGGAAAAGCCATGGCAAGCGTAAAGATGAGGTAAGGCACAACCAAACTTCTGAAAACCGAACGCATTTTGTGCCCTACAGAAAACTGTTTGTCGGGAGACATAAAGAGATAGCCTGACACAAAGAAGAAGACAGCCAAGGCGTTAAGCACCGTCAGTGTATAAGACGATGCAAAGCCATCGGCATAATAGACGCTGGTGTGCGCCCATAGAATGGTGAGCATGGCCAGTCCGCGAGCCATATCAACCCACACAATGCGTCTACTCATGATGGTAAGGTTCGCCTTTAATGATGGTGCAGGCCCTATAAACCTGCTCAGCCAGCACCAGACGCACCATCTGATGTGAGAATGTCATGCGTGATAACGACACAAGAGCGTCGGCCCGATCATAAACGGCCTTGGCGAAACCGTAAGGGCCACCTATCACAAGCACAAGCTTGCGAGCCCTTTGTTGCAGAGCTTCAAGCCATTGTGCAAACTCAACACTTCGCATCTCCTTGCCGCGCTCATCGCAGAGCACGAGCGTGTCACCTGGCTGCACCTGTTTCAAGATAAGGTCGCCCTCGGCCACCTTTTGTTGCTCCTCGCTCAGATTTTTCGTGTTCTTAAGAGCCGGGATGACGGTGAGCTTCACAGGCATGTAGTGTTCCACACGCTTGACATAATCGTCGATGGCAGCCTCAAAACGCTTGTCGGAGGTCTTGCCTACAAACACCAATTCAGTCTTCATAGTCGGCCTTTCGTTTAGGGTTCATTGGGAACCATCCCTTCTTCACTCTTTGTTTCTGTTCAAAAATCTCACCAATGCTCCACAGACATGAGGCTCCCGTAACGCCGCAAAGCACCGAAGCCAGCACGTTGCTTATAAACAGCGCCGCCACGATGAACGCTAAGCCGAGCAAAAGAAAAATCCACCACAGACGTGTGCCGAAATAATACTCACATTTTATAACCACCGGATGAAAGACACCTATGATAAGAAATGTGCTTACAGCGATGATAAGTCCGGTAAAATACATATATTCAATTTTATCAGTTATTACAAATATTTCTTAATTAAAAATATAGTTTCAATTTGCAAAATTAGCAATAACCACAGAAAACAACACAAAAAAATCGAAAAAAACAAAGCCACTACCTTAAAAAAAGTAGTGGCCTTGAAAATAATAAGATTTTTGTGGTCTATTCGCTGTCCTTATCTACAAGACAACAAAAACATTAACCAAAATTGTCGTACATAATGCTCTCAGGATCTACGCCGAGCGAATCGAGATAGTCGGTAACGGTCTTGATAAGCATTGGAGGGCCGCAGAGGTAATATTCACAGTCTTCGGGTGCATCGTGGTCCTTAAGATAGGTGTCGCGAATGCAATTAACGGCAAATCCCTCATAATATTTAACGCCCTGAGCATCGGCAACGGGATCCTTGCGGTCGAGCGAGAGGTGGAAATGGAAATTAGGATATTCCTTCTCCAGCTCCCAGAAGTCTTCAAGGAAGAAGGCTTCACCCAAAGCGCGTGCTCCATAGAAGAAGTGGAGCTCGCGGTCGCGTGTATGGAGCGTTTTGGTCATGTGCATGATCTGAGCGCGAAGCGGAGCCATACCGGCACCACCACCAATCCATATCATCTCCTTGCCAGAGGTGAAGTTAGGATGGAAGTCACCATAAGGGCCCGACATCATAACCTTGTCACCAGGTTTGAGCGAGAAGATATATGAAGAGGCAATGCCTGTAGGCACGTTCTGGAAGCCCACCTGCGGGCGAGGCAAGAACGGTGTTGTGGCAATGCGGACAGTGAGGGTTATGATATCGCCCTCATCGGGGTAGTTGGCCATTGAGTAGGCACGCACGGTAGGCTCGGGATTGTGGGCCTTAAGCGATAAGATGTTGAATTTCTCCCATGCACCAAGATATTCTTTGCCAATGAGCGACTTGTCGAAATCTTTGTCATAGTCAATGCAGTCGTATGCAGGAATCTTGATCTGAGCATAAGAGCCAGGAATGAAGTCCATGTGCTCGCCAGGAGGCAGCGCCACCTTAAACTCTTTGATGAACGAAGACACGTTATTGTTGGAAATAACGGTACACTCCCACTCTTTGACACCCATAACCGAGTCGGGCACTTTGATCTTCATGTCGCTCTTAACCTTACACTGGCATCCGAGGCGCCAATGATCCTTGATCTGCTTGCGTGTGAAGTGAGGCTTCTCCGAGTCAAGAATCTCACCACCTCCCTCAAGCACCTGAACCTTACATTGTCCACAGCTAGCCTTGCCGCCACATGCTGAAGGCAGAAAGATGCCATTCTCGTTAAGCGTGGTCATGAGCGAAGAGCCTTGTGGCACGTTAAGGTTCTTGTCGCCATTGATAAGGATGTTAACATTGCCGCTCGGACTGAGGAATTTCTTAGCCACAAGCAGGATAACAACCAACAGGAGTATCACAATAAGGAAAACTCCGATACTTGCAATTATAAATGATGTGTTCATAACGTTGAGTCCTCCTTATTATATTTTAAGACCAGAGAAGCACATCATGGCCATTGCCATGAGTCCTACTGTGATGAATGTAATGCCGAGACCCTGAAGAGGCTTTGGCACATCGCTATACTGCATCTTCTCGCGAATGGCACCCATAGCCACGATGGCCAAGGTCCAGCCAATGCCGCTACCAAGAGCGTAAACGATGGCATCGACAACATTGCCAATATACTGTGTATTAGACGGGTCGAGGTTTATGCGCTGTTGCATGAAGAGCGAAGCACCCATGATGGCACAGTTTACGGCGATAAGGGGCAAGAAGATACCGAGAGCCGCATAGAGCGACGGAGAGTATTTCTCGACAACCATCTCCACAAGCTGCACGATGCCGGCAATGACGGCAATGAAGAGGATGAAGCTCAGGTAAGAAAGGTCTACGCCCTCAACAAGACAGTTGGGACCCAGCACCTTGGTCTGCAACAGATAGTCGACGGGCACAGTGACAAGCAACACAAATGTCACGGCAAGACCCAGACCCAATGATGTCTTTACATTCTTCGACACGGCAAGGAACGAACACATGCCGAGGAAGAAAGCGAAGATCATATTGTCGACGAAAATAGATCTAAAGAATAAGCTTATTAAATGTTCCATTGTTTGAATTTTGAGTTTCGAGTTTTGAACTTTGAATTATCGGCTAAGCCGATTGCGGTTACGCAACAATTCAACATTCAACTCTCAACATTCAACATTATTTTTCTTTATAAAAGTAAGCTCTGTGAACCCATATCACACATCCCAAGAGAATGAGCGCCATGGCGGGCATGGTCATCATACCGTTGTTGATGTAGCCTGCATCGTAAACAGACTGAGGGATAATCTGGAAACCAAACAGAGAGCCACGACCGAAGAACTCGCGCAGACCGCCAACAGCAACAAGGATGTAAGCGTAGCCAAGACCGTTGCCCACACCGTCGAGGAAGCTGGGCCAAGGCTTGTTCTGCATGGCGAACGCCTCAAGACGTCCCATGAGGATACAGTTGGTTATGATAAGACCTACATAAACCGAGAGCTCAACGCTAACGTCGTAGACGAAAGCTTTAAGAATCTGGCTCACGATGGTCACGAGAGCGGCAACGACCACAAGCTGCACGATGATACGAATGCGGTTAGGTATGGTGTTGCGGATAATTGAGATAATGACGTTGGCAAATGCTGTAATCACCGTCACGGCAAGACCCATCACGATGGCAGGCTTGAGCTGCGATGTCACGGCGAGGGCCGAGCAGATACCGAGCACCTGTACGAGGATGGGATTGTCGAGGTTCAGAGGATTGGTGAATGCAGCCTTATTCTCTTTTGAAAACAAACTCATAATTCGTGTTCCTCCTTTTTATTTTGATGTTAAGAATTTTGTATACTCGCCGAGACCGTTCTTCAGCATGTCGCTCACACCGTGGCAGGTGAGTGTGGCACCTGTAACAGCGTCACACTGTGTTGTGGGGTCGCTCACCTCATTCTTTTTCACAACCGAGAGAGCCACACCTTCCTTACCGGCTGCAAAGAGGTGCTTGCCCTTAAACTGTGCCTGCCAGGTGCGCGAATCTTTAATTTCGGCACCAAGACCTGCGGTCTCGCCCTCATGGTTAAAGTAGGCGCCATAAACCGTCTGCTTGTCGGCGTTCAGGGCAATATAGCCGCTGATGCCTCCCCAAAGGCCCATGCCGTAAACAGGTATTACATACTTGGTCTGACCGTCAACGTTGCACACATAGAGAGCGAGCTTGCCTTCCTTGGTGGAAGCGCTGTTGCAGAGGAAGCCAGTCTTTGTGCCACCCTGCTCACCCTTGGCTATGGTTGTGCCGTCGCGATTGATGATCATGTCGGCTGTTATCACCTTATTATATTGTTCTGTTGCCTCGGCACCGTCAATGTCGCGGATGTTGAGAGCAGCGAGAATCTGTTTTTTCTTGTCGAGAGCCACGTTCTCGTCTTGCTGCGGCTTGAGTGTAGAAGACACAAAAGCAAGCAAGAACGCAACGATAACTACGATAACGACAGAATATATGATTGTATAGGAGTTTGAACTTGTGTTCAGACCCTTTTTCTTTGTTTCTTCCATATTCCGATTGTGGTTATTTGTTGGTTAAACGTTTCATTCGCTTAGAGATGTTCTTCTGCACTACGCAGTAGTCGATGAGCGGAGCAAACATGTTCATGAACAAGATGGCAAGCATCATGCCCTCGGGATAGCCCGGGTTCATAACACGGATGATGACAGCCATGATGCCGATAATGGCTCCATACCAGAACTGTCCACACTGTGTGCGAGCCGAGGTCACGGGGTCGGTAGCCATGAACACGGCACCAAAGCAGAAGCCACCAAGCACGAGGTGCTCATACCAAGAAATAGGTGTCATGCCAAGGGCCTGGAAGATGTAAGCTGTTACAGCACCTCCCACAAACACGCTGAGCATGGTGCGCCATGAGGCTATGCCTGTGGCAAGCAGCAGGACAGCACCAATGGCTATGGCTATCACGCTGGTTTCTCCAATGGAGCCAGGGATAAGGCCGGTTATCATGTCGCAGAGGTTGCTGTTAACAGCTGCACCCTGAGCTATCTGGCCAAGCGGTGTGGCGCAGGTAAACGTATCGGGCAGAGTGTTGCCCAAGCCGAAGATTGTGTCGTTGGCAACCCATACTGCATCGCCACTCATCTTTGTGGGGTATGAGAAGAAGAGGAACGCGCGTGTGATAAGAGCCACGTTGAAGATATTCATGCCTGTGCCGCCGAAGATTTCCTTGCCTATGACCACTGCAAAAGCCACAGCTATGGCAAGAGCCCACAACGGACAGCCCACGGGGATGATAAGCGGGATGATGATACCCGACACAAGGAAGCCCTCCTGAATTTCTTCACCCTTCCACTGTGCCCAAGCAAACTCGATGCCGAGGCCCACCACATAGCTTACGATAATTTTAGGAAGCACCTGCAAGGCACCGTAGATGAACATTGAGAAGAACGAAGCGTCAGCCAAAGCGCCGGCAGCCTTGTAATTCTGATATCCCACGTTGTACATACCAAACAGCAGAGCCGGTAACAAGGCAATGACCACGAAGCTCATGATGCGCTTCGAGTCGATGGCATCGTGAATGTTGGTACCGGTCTTAGATGTGTTGTTGGGTACAAACAGGAAAGTCTCAAAGCCGTCAAACAAGCTACGGAAGGCGTGGAGCTTTCCTTCGGGCTCGAAGTTGGGCTTGATGTCGTTAAGATATTTTCTTAGAAAATTCATACTTTTCTCTTTGTAATTTTTAGTTTATTGTTATGCGTTCTCTTTTCTCAGCATGTCGAGGCCTTCGCGCACGATGTGCTGCAGCTCAAGCTTTGACGAGTCAACAAACTCGGCCAAGGCAAAGTCTTCTGGAGCGACCTCGTAAATGCCGAGCTGTTCCATCTTGTCGATGTCGCCGGCTATGATGGCTTTGATAAGATACTCGCTGTAGATATCCATGGGCAGCACCTTGTCATACTCGCCGCTCATGATCATATGGCGCTCGCCACCCTTCACACGGGCATCGAGAACATATTCTTTCTTCTTGCCGAAGAGCCAGCTGAAATAGCTGCGGCTAACAGAGAACTGGTCGAGGCGCGGCATGATCCATCCGAGCATCTCGTCGGCGTTGTCGCCCTCAGGAATGGCGGTCACCTCTGATGATCGCACACCAACAAAGCCGTCCTCAAGCGAGGTCTTCACGCCTGTCAGTGGGTTACCGTTGATAAGGCGCACGCCGTTCTTGCTTGAAAGCTGTGAGCCGACCACGCTACTGAGCTGAGCACCATACATGGTCTTGACGTATGAGGGATCGGCCATCTCGCTGCCAGCCAAAGCCACGGTGCGGGTCATGTCGACACGGCCTGTGTTGAACAAACGTCCGATGAAAAGCACGAAGGTGGGATCAACACGCCACACTGTTTCGCCCTTGTTCACGGGCGAGAGATGGTTGATCTGCACGTCCACATTGGCAGCAGGGCAAGGACCGTCAAACACGGTCACCTCTACGTCCTTGGCTGAGGTGAGGGCGGCGTTTGTCTGCTGGGCGCTGATGCCAAGATAAGTCTTCGCGATCTTTGAGAGAGCGGAAAGACCGGTTTGGAAGTTGGTTTCCTCGCCACGCAGCTCCACCTCAAAGTCGGCTGACAGAGGCATGTCACGGAACGCGCTCACGAAGATAGCCTTAGGAGTGGTCGTGGGTGTTGTAGACACGCCATAAGGCAACTGGAAGATGAAACCGAAGAGGCCTGCCTCAAGAAGCTTTGCCTTGACACCCTCGCCATCGAGCGATGACAGGTCACAAGAACCAAACGAAGCATACTGCTGCTCGCCATCAGCCTTCACGACAACGCGAAGGAGCTTACGACGGTCGCCGCGCAGCACGGCTGTGACCTCACCGCTAACGGGAGATGCAAACTGGACCTCGGGACAATTTTTGTTGACAAACAGGGCGTCACCCACCTTTACATGGTCACCTTCCTTGACAACCACCTTGGGCTTAACACCTGTAAAATCGTCGGGAACAAGGGCGTAGAGACCACCAACGCCCAAAGTGGCCACCTTGTCTGAAGCCTTGCCTTTGAGGTTGATGTCTAAGCCTTTGCGTAACTTAATTACATTCGCCATAAAAATATTAAGTATAAATAAAAATTATCTTGTAGGAAATTTCACTATTATCATTCTTATAAGTAACCACATGTTTTGTACATGCGGCGGTGGACTTGCCATAGCCTTTGTGCAAATTGCGATGCAAATTTACGAAAAAAAATCAAAAGTAAGCAAGAGAAAATCGTCCTTTTGCTTCGCTATGATAAAAAAATGTGCTAATTTTGCCAAACTTACAAAAAAAGGATTGTAAAACTGGTAAAACTGTAGGCGATAAAACACTTTAAACACATAATAAATATAGCCATAGGATGCCTCCTGGGAGCCTATCTTGTGGTTGTAGCGATGCTCCATGTGCCCATGGTGCAACGCTCATTGGCTACATATGTGAGCGAGGCTCTGAGTGAGAAGATTGGAACAAAGGTGAGCGTGGGACGCATAGATCTTGGCTTCTTCAACCGACTCATCATTGACGATGTGAACGTGCCAGACCAATGGGGTGAGAACCTGCTCAAGACATCGCGTCTGTCGGTCAAGATCAGCCTTTACGAGCTTGCAAAAGGCAAAATAAGCATCTCCGCCATTCAGCTCTTCGGAATGAAGGCAAACGTGTATAAAGACGTTAGGAAAGGACAGTTCAACTTCCAGTTTATAGCCGACTCGCTGCAACAGAAGGAGAAGAAGGAAAGCAAACCCATAGACTTGCAGATAAACTCGCTCATCATACGCAACGGTGCTCTCTCGTTCAGACAACAGAAGGAGCACACATGCAGCACACAGAAGATGACGCCAAACGATGTGGAGTTGCGCGACATTAGTGCACACATCATCCTTAACAAGCTTACACCCGACTCTATTGCGGTGAAGATAAAACGCCTTGCCCTTAAGGAGAAAGGCGGACTGCAGCTACGCTCATTGGCTTTCGCGGCAACAGCAGGAAGACATGGGGCTGAGTTGCGAAACTTTAATCTAAAACTGCCAAACAGCAACATCAGCATACCACACATAACAGCCTCTTATTCAACAGATAAGAACAGCATAATACTCGCAACGCTTCAATACAGCGGAAGCATAGACGGAAGCAACATCTCACCTGCCGATTTTGCCTTCCTCTTACCCTCACTACGCATATCGGCCAAAAATAACGGACACGACTATGGCGCGGCGCCTGGTGCTGGAAGCTCAAATGGAGCTGGTGAGACTTGCATAGACCTTCACACGACGTTCAGCGGCACAAGCTCGGCGCTTACGATAAAGAACCTCTCTGTAGCTTCAACCGACGGTGGCTTCCGTCTTAAAGCCAACGGAGCATTGAGCGACATGCAAGCCGCGAGACGCTGGAACGTAAACATAAACGATCTACATGCCACGGCTGCCTTTGCACAAATGGCATGCAAAGCGACGGGCACAACATGGCCAGAAACAATAAACGACAAGCTTTTTGTTCAGTTCAAGGGCTCGGCGGGAGGCAACCGCAACGATGTGTCGATGCGCGGACAACTACTCTCTTCGGCAGGAAACTTGACGCTTATGGCGGGACGGCACAACGGCAACATGACAGCTGAAGCTTACACCAAAAACTTTAACGTAGCGAGCGTGATAAACGGGTGCGACGTGGCGGGCGTGGCGGCTCACATCAAGGCTAAAGGCACGGACATGGACCACATGACGGTGAACGGCGTGGTGGAGAGCATAGAATTTAAAAAGAACACATATAAAGACATCAGGGCAGACATAACGACACAAGGCACAGCCATAAGGGGAAAAATTGCAGTCAACGACACAAGAGGACAGATAAACGTGGAGGGTGCAGCCGACCGCTCGCCAAAGAAACCGAGTCTTAACCTCACGGCTGAGATAAGAAACCTCTACCCTGCTGCCATTGGAGTGCTTACCAAACAAGCAGATCTTGCTGCAAACATGAACATTAAGGCCGACATTAGCGGACACAGCCTTAACGACATTGTGGGCAACATCACGTTTACGGACATGACATTCGCTTTCAGCGACGAGATCATTGTGCCGGGCGACATAACAATAACATCTCATGACCACGGCAAGGATCATAACCTCTCGCTCAATTCAGACTTCTGCCAGATGAGCTTGACGGGACAGTTCAACTATCACTCTATCCTGACAAGCATGAAGAATATTGTGGCAAAGCATATCCAGTCGCTCCCTGGCACAACGCTGACATACGAAAAGAAGCACAGCAACAATTTCACCATGTGTGCCAAGATCAGCGACACGCGTCTGCTGAGAAAACTCACAGGAGCCAACTTTATTGTGGACCAACCCCTCACCATAAAGGCCATGCTCGATGACCACAACGAACAGGTTGACATGAAGGTCAACTTGCCTGCGTTTGCCTACAACGGCACCACATATAAAGACTTGGCAATCACAGCACGAACGACCAACGACACGTTGCACACGGACATGAGGTTGAAGAAACTAATGGCCAACAACAAGATAACATCTTACATGCTCGATGCAAATGCGGCAAACAACACGCTGGGAGCCATACTGCGACTGAACGACAACGAAGACCAACCCGTAAGGGGAACGCTCAGCACACGCACCCACTTCTACAAGAACGAGGAAGGCACATCGGTGGCACATGTGGAACTGAACCCATCGGTCGTAACTATTGGCGACACGGTGTGGCAGGTGTTGCCTGCTACGGTTGAATATGCCAAGGACAACTTGCGCGTGAACGGCTTCAAAATTTGCCACGACAAGCAGAGCATTGCCATTGACGGAAGAGCGACGAAGGATCTTAACGACTCGCTGAACGTGGAGCTGAAGGACATAAACATCAGTTATATTTTAAACCTCGTCAATTTCCACTCGGTAGAATTCTCCGGCATGGCCACAGGAACGGCTACCGTGGCGGCTCCTTTCGCCCAACAGCCGAAGGTTTATGCTCGTCTGAGGGTTGACGACTTCAGGTTTGAGAATGGACGAATGGGCACACTTCACGCCAACGTGGACCTCAACAACTCGCTCAAACAGATAGACATTGCGGCAGAGGCAATAGACCGTCTCGACAACAACGGCACGGAGAGACGAACCATAATAGAGGGAAACGTGTCGCCGCAAAGAAATGACATAAAACTCGACATCACGGCCAAACACACACGCATAGAGTTTATGCACAGTTTCTGCTCAAGCTTTATGGACAACATCGATGGCGAGGCTAACGGCAAAGTGACCGTGGCTGGACCGCTGAGCAACATAAACCTCACCGGACAGCTCTTGGCAAGTGGATCAATGAGAATTACACCTCTCAACACCACCTACACAATGAAGAACGCAAGGGTGAGATGCATCCCTGATGCCATTTACCTTGAGAACGACACCATATACGACAGAAACGGGAACATTGGCATTGTGAACGGAAAGCTCGGGCACCAGCACCTCACACGTCTGACCTACGACATAGGAATAGAGGCGCAGCACCTGTTGGCGTACGACACACACACCTTCGACGGAAACACGTTCTATGGCACGGCCTACATGACCGGCGACTGCCACATAAACGGACGAAGCGGCGAGGTGACCATAAACGTGAACGGAGTGCCTGAAAAGGGAAGTGTTGTCGTGTACAATGTGGCTTCGCCAGACGCAATAGGAACGCAAGATTTTCTTACATGGACCTCGCGCCACAAGGTAGAAAAGGACACGCTACACATAGCAAGCAGCAAGGACGCAGAAGAAGACAAGGAGAGAGACATTGCTTCGGACATGAAGATCAATTTCCTTATCAACTGCACACCCGACGCTACCATAAAACTGCTCATGGACAACCAGAGCGGCGACTACATTACGCTTAACGGACACGGCGTGCTGAAGGCCAACTACTTTAACAAAGGCGGATTTGACCTCTTCGGCAATTATGTCGTAGACACAGGGCATTATAAGCTCACGGTGCAAAATTTTCTTAAGCGCGATTTCCTCTTCAGACAAGGAGGAACGATAAACTTTGGCGGCGACCCGTTTGCTGCAACGCTGAACCTCAACGCGGTCTACTCGTTGGCAAGTGTGAGCCTGGCAGACCTGAACATTGGAAAGTCGTTCACCAGCAACAATACGAAGGTCGACTGCATAATGAACATATCGGGCACACCGGCAGCACCACATGTCGACTTTAGCTTGGACATACCGTCCATAAGCTCTGATGCAAGACAGATGGTGTACAGCCTTATAAACAGCGAGGAAGAGATGAACCAACAGGTGCTCTATCTCTTGGCCGTTGGCCGCTTCATGGCTCAGGGCCGCAACAACGCTGGCGTGGACAACCCCAACCAGCAGAGCCAGGCATCGCTGGCGATGCAGAGCATATTGAGCGGCACCATCATGCAACAGGTAAACGAGGTTCTTGGAAGCCTCACCTCACACAGCAACTGGAACTTCGGAGCCAACATTTCAACCGGCACCGAAGGCTTCAACAATGCCGAGTATGAAGGTCTGCTGTCGGGCCGTCTGCTGTCGGGCCGTCTCCTTGTAGACGGCCAGTTCGGATACCGCGACAACGCCAACGCCACGACGAGCTTTATAGGCGATTTCGACCTCAAGTACCTGCTCTACCCCAACGGCAACCTGGCCATCAACTTCTACAACAAGACCAACGACCGCTATTTCACGCGCAACAGTCTCAACACCCAGGGTATAGGTCTTCTCATGAAGAAAGACTTTTCTTCTTTATCCGACCTTTTCGGGTTGAAACGCAAGAAAGGAAAGAAAAAGACATTGAAAACCCAAAGTGCTGAGGGATATGTGCAAAAAAAACGGCAGGGCAAAAATTCTGAAACGAAATAAGGCAGAAAGACAGAAACAGCAAAAAACGAAAGAACAACTATTATAGCTCATAATTATATGTATTATTGGTTTATTTTCAACCACCACGACCTCTTGCTCCAGCGCACGGCAGAAGGAGGCTACACTGTTCCTACGGGAGAAGAGTGCCCTATAAATCTGAACGACGGCGACGAGACTCTTGTTGTTTCGCCAAGCCTCAACGGCTGCAAAGTAAAGACTGTTGACACCAAAGCCACAGGTGTTTTTCTTGAAAGCGTAGCAAATGAGGCCGACGGTTGTCACGGTTACGAGATGTGCGACCTTCGGGCCTCATATTACAAACTCGACAAAGAGATGTATCTGAAGGCAGGAAAATGCCATGAGCTGCTCTATTGGAACAACAACACCCGTTTCTGCTCTACATGTGGTGCTCCGATGGTCATGCACACCGAAATATCCAAACGCTGCACAAGTTGCGGAAAAGAAGCATGGCCACAGTTGCAGACAGCCATTATTGTGCTAATAAGCCGTGGTGACGAGGTTGTGCTTGTTCACGCAAAAAATTTCAAGAAACCGTTTTACGGCCTTGTTGCGGGGTTCGTAGAGACCGGCGAAACTCTCGAAGAAGCCGTAAAGAGAGAGGTGAAGGAAGAGACATCGCTCGACATAAAGAACATTCGCTACTATGCTTCGCAACCGTGGCCCTACCCTTGCGGACTTATGGTGGGATTCTATGCCGACTATGCCAGAGGTGAGATAAAGTTGCAGCAGTCGGAGTTGGCATACGGCGGATGGTTCAACCGTCACAACCTGCCAACCATACCCGAAAAGCTTAGTCTGGCAAGAATGCTCATCGATCATTGGCTTGAGTCGTTCGAAGGCAAAAGATAAGCAAGATTGCAGTTTGCGCATCGTAAATGCCATGGTTACGCATCGTAAGTACCATGGTTACGCATCGTAAGTGCCATGGTTACGCATCGTAAGTGCCATGGTTATGCTTCATAAATGGCATGGTTATGCATCGTAAGTACCATGGTTACGCATCGTAAATGGCATGTCTACAATCTTCAAGTGATGATGCTTGGGCTTTCAAACATGCTTTGCAAAGGATCTCAGAATGTTAAAAGAGGAGCGTTTTTACCCCGGTTTTGCATAAATATACAGAATGACAGAAAGATAGCAAACAAGGCTTTATTCTTTCACGATGCGCAAAATTATAGTTAAAACCTAATCACGAATTGTTAACAGCCCTTAAATACACCCCTACTTTGTCATTAAGCCTCTTTGAGGTCGTCAAAGAGGCTTAATGAGCTCCTCAAAGA
>UQTI01000047.1 GCA_900543975.1 uncultured Prevotella sp.
TGACATTAGGTGACATTAGGTGACATTAGAAAAAGCCTCTAATGTCACCCGTAAACAGCTGATTGTCAGATAGCTATCATGCGTGGTGACATTAGTGACATTATTTTGAAGAAAAAAAATTCATATAAAGCGAAAAATCGCCCGAAAGCATTTGATTGAATATTTCGTTTGTGCTCATTTCCTTAAATATTTAATTAGAGATTCTATGGATTTAGACTTTTTGCCAACCTGAACGTATTGCTCAAATATACTTATGTCCATATTCTTAAAATCATCCATTTCCATTCGGATGTCCTCTTCCAAATAGACCTCAACATCTTTCAGATAGCGTAAGTTAACCTTGGGAGAATTTGCAATCAAGTCACAGAGTGCTTTTTCGGGGGTTGCCATAAGAAAGGCGTAGCTCTGCATATTGACGCTTGTGATTCCTATGGGAAAAGCTTCTCTCGACATGTTCTTATACTCAAAGCGTCCTACCGGAGTATCAAAACAACGAGAATGCTTTAGTGTCATCGACTGGGTAGTATATACAGCTTCTGGGATTAAGCCATAATAGCGTAAAGCCGTCTGCATTGATATGTATGAAAGAGCATAAAGATGATTGGCTATCAGTTCTGTTGAAAGAGCAACACGAGACACATTTGGAGAGACCACATAAAGCCCCTTCTTGAGGCGGATAATCTTATGAGCCGCCTCAAGATTACGCACTTTCTGATTCCCTGCTTCAATATTTGTAAACAACGAGGCTATTACCGAAGTACTGACTGGTATGTTACCTATATGTTCTAAATCCAATATCATATTGCAAAAATAATGCAAGTGCGAGAGCAATGAAACTTGTTTAAATTGCCGATCCGCAGCTTATTTTACGCAAAGATAGCTAATTTTTGAACAGCAAACTAACTTTTACTTGTTTTTCTATTCTATTTTTAGCTATTTTAATAAATAATTGGGTTACTTTTTAAGAAAATGAACTCATATAAGCTTTAAAAGTCCCCCATGCTATGTTTTCTAAATTGTATTGGTTGTACCCCCGTAATGTCACCAAACATTTTTACGAATTTTGCTTCATCGTCAAATCCTAAATTCTTGGCAATCTCCTTTATGGAAAGAGAAGAGGACGCAAGCATACGTTTAGCGTGTGTGACCAGTTCATTATGTATCACGTCCAAAGGTTTTACACCTAAAATGGTGGTTACATATCTATATAATGATACATATGAAATGCCAAGCTTCTCGGCATAATCCTGCGCCCGGTGCGTCTTGTGCAGATTTTTCTCCAACGCTATTATGAACTCTTGAACCTTTCTATAACCAAAAGACGGCCTCTTATCAAGTTTTGCATCCATAAGACGACGCTTTATCTCTATTATAAACAGCGTAAGAAGGGAACCCATACGCAACATTTTAGAACTAAGATATTTGTCACATTCCTGTTCCTCCTGCATGGCATCAACAAAAGATTTAAGCTTGTCTGCCTGTTCATCAGTAACAGAAAGAAGGAAAAACGAAGAGGCAATACCAAACACATTGTATCGGATAAATGTCTCCATCATTGGACATAAATAGACAAAGAAATCTTCTTTAAAAGATATATAGACAATGTCGTTTTCACCAAAAAGCTCAGCACTGTGAATGGCATTTGGAGCAATAAAAAACAAAGAATTGTCTGCAATCTCGCGCGTCTGAAAGTTGACAGTGTGTTGTCCGCAGACCTTTCTTATCCACACTATCTGATAAAAATTGTGCGAATGGCTTTTAAATGTAATTCGAGGCGTATCAACTCCTAACGACAAATGCGAAACTTTAAAAGAGTCTTCAAGCACAAAACACTTTGTATATACTCCTTTAAGCAGTTTTTCCATATATTTACTATGATTGGAAATGGGAAGCCAGGCCATTCCATTTTGTACACATTCGTTTTCCATTTCATTTATTTCAGTCATATTTCTTCAATTCTCACTTGTATTATCCGCAAAAATAGAAAAAAAACTTCAAAAACAGATAAAAAATATAATACAATAATCAATTTGAAAGAAATTCATATATAATTGAAAGATTTTGTTTCGAATTTTTCATTTTAGAATTAGTAATTTTGTAGTCGATAAAATTGATATCAGTTTTAAGCTTAATAGGAATAAAAAAAAATTAAAATCATGGAAAAAATGCAAGAAACGAGTTTATTGCTCACTGGCATGAGCAATAATGCAAGCTTGTTAAGTGATGACGAGCTTGGCGACATCTTTGGAGGCTACAGAGACTGCCCCCATAAGTACTGCGCTTCAGATTATAGAAAGTTATTCTTTCATTGTGATAGAGATTACTGTTCTCATAATTTTTCTGAGAGGCCTGATAATTAAGTCTAAGGCAAAAGAATTGTAATACTAGACTGTCATCTGAAATTCTGTTTTTCAATTGGCAATCTGACAAACATAAAATAAGTAGGTGTTCAAAATTAATCTCACATATTGCATGCCATATAAAAGCAATGTTTTAAAATTAATTTAGAACACCAACTTATTTTTAACACACCAAGTTATATTATGAAATATTCAAGATTTAACATTCTCTTAGACAAGGGGACATATTTTTTAGCTTACAACACATTGTCCAAAGCAATGGTCCGCATAAAGAAAGAGGATTTTTCTATTGAGAACTCATTACTCATTGATAAAGGGTTCGTAACAGCAGAGGATGAGGATTTAAAGTTATACAAATATTTCTATTTGAGTCGTCTCTTTGACAACAAGAATATAAGCGTAAGCATTGCAACAACAATGGCTTGTAACTTGCGATGTCCATATTGCTTCGAAGAAGGAAATAAGTCTAATGAAATGATGTCAGAAGATGTTGCTGAAGCTATAGTAAAATATTTGGTGGCTAAAAGGAAACACGAGATTAATGTCACATGGTTTGGAGGAGAACCACTTATGAACTTCAAAGTAATAGAAAAGATAAGCAATTCTTTGAAAGAACACAATGTTACATTTTCTGCATCCATAATAACAAATGGTACTTTGCTTACTGACGACATGATCAGAAAATTAACTCATTTCTCCATTAATTCTATACAAATAACCCTTGACGGTGAACAAGAACAGCATAATGCAAAAAGATTTTTCGCCAATGGAAAAGGAACATATCTCCACATATTAGAAAATGTTGATAATGTACTACGTCTTTCTGATATTCGTGTTGTACTTAAAGTGAATTTGGACAAAGAAAACATTTTATCATACGAAAAGCTTTGCAAGGAAATAAAAAAAAGGTATGGGGAATATATAGACAAAAAACGTGTTATAATTAGCCATAATTTTGTCAGAAATAGGAACAACTTTAAAGGGTGTGAAAATTGTCTGTCAGAAGAAGAGTACTTTGACAGATTTTATGATAATAATAAGGCGATCAATTACATTTCAAATATAGCTGCTCCATGTCCTTTACGAAGCAGATCTGATTTTGCGATAGGACCAGACGGAAATATATATAAATGTTTGGAATTTCTTGGGAACAAAAAAAAGACTGTGGGCAATATACTTTCATACGATATTAATATCAAGAAGCAAGCTTGCTATGCCTTGGATTTCATTCCATTTGATGACAACAAATGCTGCAATTGTGAAATTTTGCCACTTTGTGGAGGAGGGTGTCCTATCGACCGCGAGTCTGCTATCAAGCAGCACCAGCAAGTTCATTGTTCTGTATTAAAGAAACGTATACGCCAAATAATAGAAGATTTTCTTGATAGTAGCAATATTAAATAGAAATTAAAACCTTTGTAAAAAATGAGACATCTATTAATATTTTTCATTTGCTGTATTTTAAGTAGCAAAGTTTATGGTATTGATATAAAAGGCCGCTTTGTAACAACTTCACAAATGGAGCCTTTTAGAGTTGTGTTGACAAGCTGTGACACTCTGAATAGAACAAACGTAGAAAGCACGTTTTATGAGCCAACATTTAATGTTAGCATATTAGAGAAAGGACGTTATACATTTGAGATACTTCAAAACAATAAAGTTGTTTACAATGACAGTTTAACGATAGCAGGCACCGACATAAATCTTGGCGACATACGTCCTTTAAAGACTGTTGACATAAAGGAAGTTGAGGTTAGAGCAAAAAAGATAGACATTCATCATAGGGGAAGAAACTATACAATTACGAATATCCAAGGTACACACATTGGAGATGCCGGAAACTTGGTAGATATGCTAAAATGGACACCTGGTGTAACTGTAAGTAGAAGCGGACAAGAAGAACAGTTTGAAATTATAGGCGGTGGCAAAGCTATTGTATATGTAAATGGCAGAAAAGTAAATACGTCAGCAGAGCTTAGAGGTCAGCAATCGAACCTTGTTACAAAAATAGAGATTATAAGACAGCCAGATGTGCAATACAAGGCAGGCACACAGGCTGTTATACGCATAACTATGCGCAGACCTATAAAAGACTATTTAGGAATGTCTTTAAGCAATGGTACATCCTTTAACCGAAAAGTAAGCAACAGTTCTACTATGGATGTAAGCGGAAAACAAGGAATTATATACGGAAATATGTCATTTGGATTCGACCACGACCGCTCCTTGTCATACACCAATACCACCAATATAATTACACACTCAGCCGACAACTTGTATAAGGATTACTCACATAGTACAAATATCTCGCGAAGCAATTACTATAACATATTCGCTGGTCTAAACTTCTTGTTAAGCAAAAAGAGCCTCCTTGCAGTTCAGTATTCAGGAGGACATTACCGCCGTCATCCTTATACTTCAGTAAGTCATGACATTACAGACGATGGCGTTAACTATAAAAAAGAAGACGAATATCTTTCACGTTATTCCGACTCACGAGACAACAGCTATACGTTAGGCTATACGTTTACACGCTCAAGAGAGTCGGCTCTTAATCTTACAGCAAGTTACACCCAGAAGTCAACAGGATATGACCGTGATATAGTAGAGCATACATACAGTAAGAACGAGTTGACAAACGCAAATGTGTACACTCGTGACAGATATAAATTTTTGACGCTGGACGGCGACTACTCATTTAAGATCAAGGGATTTGAAAAAGAGATTGTAGGCTTCCATTATGGTCACATACGGAACAACAATCCATTTTGTAATAATGGAGTGGAACAATTTTCAAAACGACATGACACATGGGCTGAAGCTTTCTTTAAGGGAGGCAAATTTTTTGACAATGGCATTGGAATAGAATTGGGTGTAAGATATGAATATAATGCGAGCAAACTTTATGAGCAAAATGCACAGCCTATAAAGACACATTACTCATTTTTCGTGCCAAACATTAAACTGCAATATGAAAGAGGGGACAATTTCTTTGAGCTTGAATACCTAAGAGATGCCTCCAATCCTGCAATATACGAATTGAATCCTGTCGTTGAGTTTATAGATTCCCTACATTATAGAACAGGTAATCCTGCACTACGTCCAACCTACGGAAATATGTTCACCTTCAGTGCCAATGTCTCTGATGTGTCTTTCAGCGCAAGCTATGCATGGGGATATGACGCATCAATACCTGCCAACACTAACGAGAATGGAACCAATGTAATAAAATATATGCCTATAAATTCCGACTTGTTTCAAAGAGTCGACTTAGGGGTTGACTATACTTTGGACAGCAAGGACGGAAAATTCTCTTCAACATTTTTTGGAGGAATGGAGTTTTCAAAAGTAAGCTATTCAGTAGACAAGAACAAATACAAAGAACAAAATTTCACAGGTAAGTTCTCGCTTAATGCAAGTTGGGCTTTCATTAAAAATTGGAGACTGTTTGGCGACTTGTTCTATTGTTCTCCTCGCATGAACGTTGGATACAGATATGGATATCAGCTAAGTTCCAAAATAGGAATATCGGCAAATTTCTTCAAGAAAAGATTGCGCGTATCTCTACAGGCGAAAGATTTGTTTAACAGAGGAATCTCTCCTACCGTGTCTGAATTTACCTATCTGAATGTATATGAAAAAAAACATATAATGTACGATTCAAGAGGCATTTCATTGTCTATAAGGTATGATTTCAACAATTTCCGTTCGAAATTCCGCCGTGCATACTCAGATTCAACAACGAGCAGTCGTGCAAGCGGACGATAACAAACAAAGAAATGATGAACAAACCGTCATATCAGCAGCTTGACATGATGGATTGTGGAGCCGCCTGTCTGCAGAGCATTTCCAAATATTACGGGAAATATTTCTCTCAGCAGCGGCTTCGCCATCTGTGTCATATAACAAAGAGCGGTGTGTCAATGCTCGGGATTAGCGATGCTGCCGAAGCCATAGGCATGCGCACCCTTGGTGCCAAGCTTACTTGGGAACAGCTAAAGAACAACGCCCATCTGCCATGCATTATACACTGGAACCAGAGCCATTTTGTTGTAGTGTATGCCATAAAGAAAAGACGTGGAAGGCATCTTATTATAGTGTCAGATCCAGCCGAAGGCATACTGAAGTATGATGAAGAAACATTTCTAAAGTCGTGGCTGCAGATAGAAGACAAAGATGGAGAGAAAAGAGGCATCGCCCTGCTGCTGAGCCCTAAGCCGCAATTTTACGAAGAGGAAGATGAAGATGAAGAAAACAACAACAGCCTGTTGCTTAAGGCTATGAAATACCTGTTGCCATACAGACGTGCTGTAGCCCACATTTTATTGGCAATGGTAGCGGCCAGTGTTATAAGTTTGTTGTTTCCGTTCCTAACACAGGCTATTGTTGATGTAGGCATAGGCACAGGCGACATTGGGTTTATTATGCTTATACTTATAGCGCAGTTGTGTCTTGTTGCTGGACAGATGGTTAACAATGTATGCCGCAGCTGGCTTATGCTTCATGTCACCACACGCATAAGCATATCGCTTGTGTCAGATTTTCTGAGCAAGCTTATGCAGTTGCCCATATCCTTTTTCGACTCCAAGAACATAGGCGACATAATGCAGCGAATAAAGGACAACGACAGAATAAACACATTCCTTACAGGAACACTTATAAGCACAGCGCTCTCTGCCGTCACATTTGTAGTGTATGTGTTTGTAATGTCCTCATACAGCATCGCCATACTTGCGGCTTTCTTTGTAGGCAGCACCGTATACATAACATGGATTTCAGCCTTTATGCGCCGCCGTAGAAAGCTCGACTATATGCATTTCCAACAGATGTCACGGAACCAAAGCACTGTGATACAAATTATAAATGGCATGCAGGAAATAAAGCTTAACAACTGCGAGCAGACAAAACGTTGGGAATGGGAGCATATACAGGCCAAACTGTTCAATATAAACACCAAGAGTCTTACTCTTGGAAATATGCAAAACATAGGCGGTAGCCTTATAGACCAGATAAAGAACATTATTATAACATTTATCTCGGCAAAAGCCGTTATTGACGGACATATGACATTGGGCGAGCTTGTAGCCCTGCAGTATATTATAGGCCAAATAAATGCGCCCCTGTACCAGTTTGTTACGTTCCTACAGACATCGCAGGATGCCAAAATAAGCATGGAGCGCATGGAAGAAATACAAAACATGGAGAACGAGGAGCATGAAGACAGCGTGTTATGTTCAGATATACCCGAAAGTAGTGATATAGAACTACACAACGTCAGCTTTCAGTACGACGGCCCACGCTCGCATAAAGTTATAGAAAATTTGTCCATGACTATACCCGCCAACAAGGTAACGGCTATTGTTGGTGTGAGCGGCAGTGGCAAGACCACAATCCTTAAGTTGCTCCTCCGCTTCTTTGAGCCAGCAGAAGGCGACATATTGCTTGGAGGAAGAAACATATCTTCTTACAGCGTGAAGGAATGGCGCCGTTGCTGCGGCGTTGTCATGCAGGAAGGCTTTATATTTTCAGACACCATACTTAACAACATAGGTGTAAGCGACAGTGACGTAGACTACGAACGTGTGGTGAGCGCAGCGCACCAAGCCTGTATAGACAGTTTCATAAACTCGCTCCCCATGGGTTACAACACACATATTGGAGCCGACGGGCACGGATTGAGTAGCGGACAAAAGCAACGAATGCTTATAGCCCGTGCTATATACAAGAACGCAAAGTATATTTTCCTTGACGAGGCCACCAACTCGCTTGATGCCAACAATGAGAGGTGTATAATGCAAAACCTTGAAACATTTTTCAAGAACCGCACTGTGGTAGTGATAGCACACAGGCTGAGCACGGTGCGCAATGCCGACAATATCATTGTGCTGTCGAAAGGCAAAATTGTGGAGCAAGGAACGCACAACGATCTTGTTGCTGCAAGAGGCGCATATTATGAACTGGTAAGAAACCAGCTACAGCTTGGCTGATGAAACGTGAAAACTGTAAAATGCGAAAACAATGACGTATATGGAAGAAAGCAAGAAACCAAACAGTGCACTTAGAGACGACAACAACGAGATAATAGGCAACATACCATCGGAATTGCTCATACGCAGCAATATTACAATAATAGCTGTGCTTGCCATCATACTATGCCTTAGTGTTTTTGTACCATACAAGGATACGGTTTCGGCACCCATACATTTAGGCATAAACAACGGGACCTGTAAGTGCGAGGCCTTTGTTGTAAGTTCCTGTTACGGGAAAATAGAAAAAGGGCAGAAGGCCAAAGTAACTCTAGACATTTATCCGAGGAACGAGTTCGGCACATTGTCCGGCCACATAGTACAGTTGACCGACCGTATGTACAATGGCCGATATTGCATAAAGATTGACATAGACTCGTTACAGTTTAGTTATGGACGCACGGCACGTCTATTGTCAGAAATGACGGGAACGGCAGAAATTGTAACAAGCGAAGAACCTGTGCTGTGCAAGGTACTTCCTTTTACAAGAATTTTCTTTAAACGTTAAATTTCCAAAACTTTTTACTATGACACTTAATACCCAAGAAATATTGGATATGGCCAGCCAACTACCATTAGGCCTTTGGGAAGGCAAGGCTGGTGTATGCCTGTATCTTGCCGAGGTCAATAAAGATGCAGCCCAGCAGTTATGGCAAGACATTATGCAAAGTTTGCCACAACTTTGCGGTAACATAGATTTCAGTCATGGACTTACAGGCATTGTCTTTACCGCATACCAATTGGAAAAAAAAGGTATGGAGGTGGTGGATTTGGACAGTCTTACAAAAGAAGTGGACGCACTGGTGTTCAGGGAAATGGGCTACCGCCATTGTGAGAGAACCCCTTCGCTGCTCACATTGGCACATCTCGCGTATTTTGAGGCATGGATGATTGCGGAGAACAAAGACCGCAAAGAAGAGGAGCGTACCATTAGGTGCGCCCTACTTAAGCAGATTATTGACAATATACTTGAGAATGTGTCGACCAACGAAATTTACGAACCATCCACATTCTCTCTCAAATATGTCATGCCAAATATTCTGCTTGCCTTGGCCGCAGCCTGTAAATGCAATATATACAAAATGCGCATAGAAAGAACCTTGGCAGAGATGTCGCGACTTTTTGTTGGACAACTGCCACAGCTACATGCCAACAGGCTATTTATGTTGTTCGCTTTAAATAAACTGTATTCTGCATGCTCACTCGGCAACTGTTGGAAAGATTATATATCCATACTTGAAAGCAACTTGTCCATAGACAATGTTCTTAATGAAGTAAAAGGAGCTATATATATTGCCGATGGAGTGAGCGGCATTTTTTGGCTGTTAAGAGAAATGAATGTCAGCCAACAACTATCCGCAACACTGAGAAAGAAGATGCTGGCACTTATAGACAACTCGAACGAACTTAAAATTTTATATGAAAACAGGAAGTACAGGCAACATAATATCGGGCTGTTCAATGGTCTGACAGGCGTCATGCTGACGGAAAAAACTATGAAAGGAGAAGAGCTATGAAATACAATGCTAAAGACACCACAATACTAATATTATATAGGGGCGACTCCTTGCAGCGACTTGAAAATGTCATCGCTGTGATAAATAATCTCCATTCATTTTTTGACATAAACATATATGTGCGTGAAGCTGCTGCCGTGTGCAACAACATCCTTTCAAAGATGACTACCGACAGCGTAATGTACGAGTATGTTGAAGACGATGACCCCACCCTATACAAAACATGGCATTTCAACGATATGCTGCATAATGTAAGCACAAAGTTTGTAGGGATATGGGATGCTGATGTAATTGCCTATAACGATGCCATAATCGAGTGCATTGAACAGTTGCGGGCAGGAACAGCCAAACTTGCAATTCCTTATAATGGTGTGTGCCTTGATACATCGGTTATAATAAGAAACATTTATATGAAGACCAACGAAATGGGAGTGCTTACAAGGCAGATGCAGAAGATGAGGAGGTTGCAAAACCATGTGCTTACTGGCGGTGCCGTGCTTATGGAGCGCACGACCTTTGCCCTGTTGGGTAACGAAAATGAGAACTATTATGGTTGGGGCGATGATGACTTCGACCGCTATATAAGGTTTCTTAATAGCGGTTATGGAATATTCCGAAGCAGCAAGGTGCTGTTTCACCTCTCCCACATACGCGGCCAGAACAGTAGCTTTTCTTCTATTTTAAAGGAACTATACTCTAAAGCAATATTGTCCAATACAAAAAGAGCATTATGAGCAACATTATTTTAAAATGGATTATAACATCCATTTGCCAATTCTTGAAAAGAAAGAACATTATTGTCATGTACGATAATGTTAATACTAATATAAAAAGAATTAATGTGCTTAAACGGTATGTGAGTATTGTTGTGAATTTTGAAAACGTAAGTTTGTTTTGTGCAAGAATGGCCAGCAGCGAGATACTGCTTGATTATTGTACATTGCATGTTAACTTCCAGCCAAAGGTATATATTGTTTGCATAGTGCTGCCGTATAATGTAGAAATTAAGCTGAAGATAAAGAAAAAAGGTGCACTTAAAGGTTTTATCCTTGAACTTAGGAATTTCTCTCTCGATGCCTTTAAAACTATTTTCGGAAACAACATTATATCTACATTTATGAATATGGTCGAAAGCAGCAGCCACATAGACATTATGGCAAGATACGAGCATGACAACACGAAACGCTTTCCGCGTATACAGTATACCACAAATGCCCCATTAGGTTTTACAGTGGCAAATTCTTCTATACATATAGACAAGAACTACATTATTGAACTGCTGAAGAAACGCAACCATCTTGGACACATTTACCACATCATGGAAGAAATACCTGCTAAAGTATGGCAAACCGTAATATGCACCGAAGACCCAATGTTTCCGTTACACAACGGCTTTTGCGATGTAACGCTGGCCATGGCCCTGAGAAATGCCATAAACTCACGACATTTTTCTGTAGGCGGTAGCACCATTACCCAGCAATTGATAAAAAACGCAATGCTTACCTCGGAGCGTACCCTGTACAGGAAGGCAGAAGAACTCGTTTTGGCTGTATTGGCGGAAAACCTTTATCATGTCCCAAAGGACGACATTTTGGAGATTTATATCAATATGATAGAGCTTGCTCCCAATGTATATGGCATGGAGGACGGCGCAGTTTTTTATTTCGGCAAGGAGTGCAGTGAACTAAACGCTTTCGAATTACTTACACTTACTTACGCCATACCAAGACCGCGCTTCTTTCTTGAAGCGCTGGAACAAAAGTCGGAGCAACTTGGAACCAACCTTTATTCGCACATCCGCACATTTTATCCAACTCTAATAAAGAAAGGCATATTTGAAGAGAAAAGTATGCATAAAGACAGCAAGCTGAGCATTGAAACCCTAAAGGGCATAAAGTTTGCTCCACGCTTTGGTTTTCTGAAAATTGCAGGCTATAAAAGTTAATAATAATTAAATATTCGTGTTTTATATCACTCGCAAGCCCTTAACTTATGGTGCTTTAGAGAGAAATGAGTAACTTTGCAGCTCAAAAGTTTTATACATTAACATAAAGTCTAACTTTATTAATTTTTATTTTAACATTTTATAATTTATGTCAGATTTAAAGAACGTGCAGCCGTTGGCAGACTTCAATTGGGACGAGTTTGAGAACGGTAGCAATGCAAACGTCAGCAAGCAGGACCTCGAGAAGGCCTATGACGAAACCCTTAACAAAGTGTCTGAGCACCAGGTTGTAGACGGCACTGTAATCTCTATCGACAAGAAAGAGGTTATCGTAAACATCGGCTACAAGAGCGATGGCATCATCCCCGCTTCTGAGTTCCGTTACAACCCCGAGCTTAAGGTTGGCGACACCGTAGAGGTATATGTCGAGAACCAGGAGGACAAGAAGGGTCAGCTCGTACTCTCTCACAAGAAGGCTCGCCTGAGCAAGAGCTGGGAGCGCGTTAACGCCGCTCTCGAGAACGAGGAGGTTATCCAGGGCTACATCAAGTGCCGCACTAAGGGCGGTATGATTGTTGACGTATTCGGCATCGAGGCATTCCTCCCCGGTAGCCAGATCGACGTTCATCCTATACGCGACTACGATGTGTTCGTAGGCAAGACCATGGAGTTCAAGGTTGTTAAGATCAACCAGGAGTTCCGCAATGTTGTTGTTTCTCACAAGGCCCTCATCGAGGCTGAGTTGGAGGCACAGAAGAAAGAAATTATCAGCAAGCTCGAGAAGGGCCAGATCCTCGAAGGTACTGTTAAGAACATCACTTCTTACGGTGTATTCGTTGACCTCGGCGGTGTTGACGGACTCATCCACATCACCGACCTGTCTTGGGGCCGCGTAAACGATCCCCACGAGGTTGTACAGCTCGACCAGAAGATCAATGTCGTTATCCTCGACTTCGATGACGAGAAGAAGCGTATCGCTCTCGGTCTGAAGCAGCTCACTCCTCATCCTTGGGATGCTCTTGATCCTAACCTCAAGGTTGGTGACCACGTTAAGGGTAAGGTTGTCGTTATCGCCGACTATGGTGCATTCGTTGAGATCGCTCCCGGCGTAGAGGGCCTCATCCACGTTTCAGAGATGAGCTGGAGCCAGCACCTCCGCAGCGCTCAGGAGTTCCTCCATGTAGGCGACGAGGTAGAGGCTGTAATACTCACTCTCGACCGCGAGGAGCGCAAGATGTCTCTCGGCATCAAGCAGCTTAAGGAAGATCCATGGGAGACAATCGAGGTTAAGTATCCCGTTGGAAGCAAGCACACAGCTAAGGTTCGTAACTTCACCAACTTCGGTATCTTCGTAGAGCTTGAGGAAGGCGTTGACGGACTCATCCACATCAGCGATCTCTCTTGGACAAAGAAGGTTAAGCATCCTTCAGAGTTCACACACGTTGGTGCTGACATCGACGTTGTTGTTCTCGAGATAGACAAGGAGAACCGCCGTCTGAGCCTCGGTCACAAGCAGCTTGAGGAGAATCCTTGGGACAAGTATGAGCAGATCTACACACCTGGTTCTGTTCACACTGGCAAGATCACCGAGATGATGGACAAGGGCGCTGTTATCACTCTCGACGAGGGTGGTGAGGGCTTCGCTACTCCTAAGCACCTCGTTAAGGAGGATGGCTCACAGGCTAAGCAGGGCGAGGAACTGCCCTTCAAGGTTATCGAGTTTGTGAAGGAGACAAAGCGTATCATCCTCTCACACAGCCGCACATTCGAGCAGGGCAAGGACGACGTTAAGCCCACACGCAAGCACGCTGCAAAGAAGGAGCAGGCTCCTGCTATCAACAATGTAGCTGCCAGCACCACTCTGGGCGACATCGATGCTCTCGCTGCTCTGAAGGCTAAGATGGAGAAGGGCGAGTAATTGAACAACCCAAAATTTGGGAAAACAATTAACTTAGCTCTTAGCTAAAATAAACTGATGGAGGCAAATTCTGACATTGTTAGAGTTTGCCTCTTTCTTATTTTATACCCCCCATTTATTTCATAACACAACTTTTCCTTACACATCACTAATACCCTATTTTCGCTCTCATCTCTATATACGAGACATCATATTTTGCCGACACGTTAAAGAAATTTAAACAGGAACATAAAAACAAGAATTATTTTCTGTTTCTCATTATTTTTATTACCTTTGCATCATTAAACACAAAGGGAGTTTTCATTTTTTGGAAACACCAAAACAATCCAATATTTCTACATTTATATGTATAGCAAAGAAGAGTTATCATCAAAAGAGATACCCGAATTGTTGGGTATAGCTAAAGAATTCGGTGTGGAGGTCAACGAAGATTCTAACATCGAAGATGTCATTTATGCTATCCTCGACAGACAAGCAGAAGTGGAAGGAAGCAAAAACCCACTCGGCACAAAAAGACGCAGAACAAGAATTGTAAAGAAAGACACAGACCGCGTCTATACCGTAAACGGCAAAGACGGTGAAAACTTTGATATGAAGAAAAACAAAACAGCCAACGCAGACGATGCAGAGACAACAGCTGAACAGACGGCACAAAACGAGCCAATGGCTGAAGAGATGACGCCAGAGATGATTCTGGCGGCCATGCCGAAACACCGTGGACGAAAATCGAAAAAAGAGTTGGAACTCATGGCACAGGCAGAAGCTGCAAGGAAAGCTGCAGAGGAGGCAGCTAAAGCTATGAACGAAAACAGCACAGAAGAGACACAGATCATAGACGAGCAAAACGCCCTACAACAAGACGAGCCAACACAAGAAGTTGGGCAAGAAGACAATAACACTTACAACGAGGGCGAAACCGATTATAACGGAGACAACTATGACAACAACACCAACGATTATAATGAAGACACAAACAGTTATAACGAAGGTGCCAACAACGAGAACAATGGCTTCGTACCTGAAGAACAGTTCGCAACATCTAACAATGGAGCAAACGACCAAATGGGAGAAGACCACTCTACTCTCATAGCTCGTCTCAAAGACAAGATGAACGCACACAATGAGAACAACGAGCCCAAGCATAAGGAGATAGAAGACGGTATATGGGCAGGAGATCCTGGCGACGGTACCGACTTTATTACCGTGGTGGATCTTCCCATTGAAGATCAAGGGGCTGTGCCGAGCTACGATATGTTCGACAACCCAACTATGCCTATGCAGCAGCCAATGGTTCCAACATACAATCAGCCCATACAGCAAGCAGAGGAAGAAGAGGAACATTTCGATTTCTCTGACATTATAACAGCAAACGGCGTACTGGAGATAATGCCCGACGGATATGGTTTCCTTCGCTCAAGCGACTACAACTATCTGTCGTCTCCTGACGATGTGTATGTGTCAGTACAGCAGATCAAACGCTACGGACTGAAGACGGGCGATGTTGTGATGTGTCATGTACGTCCACCACACGATGGAGAGAAATATTTCCCGCTCACCAGCATAGACAAGATAAACGGACGCAACCCGGCAGAGGTGAGAGACCGCATTGCTTTCGAGCACCTCACACCTCTCTTCCCTGATGCTAAGTTTAACCTCTGTGGAGACCGCAAGACAAACAACCTCTCCACACGTGTTGTCGACTTGTTCTCACCTATAGGCAAGGGACAGCGTGCGCTCATCGTTGCACAGCCTAAGACAGGTAAGACCATCTTGATGAAAGACATCGCTAACGCCATTGCAGCTAACCACCCCGAGGCATACCTCATGATGTTGCTTATAGACGAGCGACCGGAGGAGGTTACAGACATGGCGCGAACCGTAAACGCAGAGGTTATCGCTTCTACGTTTGACGAACCGGCAGAACGTCATGTCAAGATTGCTGGCATTGTGTTGGAGAAAGCAAAGCGCATGGTCGAGTGTGGACACGATGTGGTCATATTCCTCGACTCAATAACTCGTCTTGCCAGAGCTTACAACACCGTGTCACCAGCATCGGGCAAGGTGCTCACCGGTGGTGTTGATGCCAACGCCCTACAGAAGCCTAAGCGATTCTTCGGTGCAGCTCGAAACATCGAAGGCGGCGGCTCTCTGACAATCATCGCTACTGCTCTTATCGACACAGGTTCTAAGATGGACGAGGTTATCTTTGAGGAGTTTAAGGGTACAGGTAACATGGAGTTACAGCTCGACCGCTCGCTGAGCAACAAGCGTATCTTCCCTGCTGTGAACCTGGTCGCTTCAAGCACACGACGCGACGACCTGCTACAAGACAAGACGGTGCTCGACCGCATGTGGATCTTACGCAAGTATATCTCAGACATGAACCCGATAGAGGCGATGAATTTCATACACGACCGTATGGTACACACACGCGACAACGACGAGTTTCTGCTGTCTATGAACAGCTAATAAGAATAAGAACAAGAACTTGTAAACACCAAAAAGGCGGGTCCTATAAATATCTTCATTTATAGGGCACGCCTTCTCTTCTTTAAAAACAAATGTCATGGACGAATATATAGAAATAAAGGGCGCAAGGGTGAACAACCTCAAGAACGTGAGCTTGAAGATACCACGCAACAAATTGGTGGTCATAGCTGGAGTGTCGGGCTCAGGAAAATCGTCTTTGGCCTTCGACACACTCTATGCTGAAGGACAACGAAGATATGTAGAGTCGCTGTCCTCATATGCAAGGCAGTTTTTAGGACGTCTGAGTAAGCCCGAGTGCGACTTTATAAAAGGCTTGCCCCCTGCCATTGCCATAGAACAGAAGGTCAATTCAAGAAACCCGCGAAGCACGGTGGGCACAAGCACAGAGATCTATGAGTATCTTAGACTGCTCTTCGCACGAATAGGAAAAACATTCTCACCTATAAGCGGAGAGGAGGTAAAGGTAAACAACACCGAAGATTTGCTTAATTGCACGTTCAACTATTCGGACGGCACTAAGTTTGCCGTCCTTGCGCCGCTACATGTCATCGAAGGACGAACGCTGGCTAAGCAGCTAGAGATGGATCTGCAACAAGGCTATGCGCGTATATGGGCGAACGGAGAGTTTTTGCGCATTGACGATTTGCTTGAAGATCAGGCAAAAATAGACACTCTTGACCCACACGACATCTACTTGCTTATAGACCGCATGTCGGTGAGCCATGAAAAAGATAGCATATCACGACTGCTCGACTCTGCTGAGACAGCGTTCTTTGAGGGTGACGGTACTTGCCGATTGGTCTTCCTTCCATCAAACATCGTATATGATTTCTCTACTCGTTTCGAGGCCGACGGCATTGTGTTTGAGAAGCCTAGCGACAACATGTTCTCTTTTAACTCACCTCTCGGAGCATGTCCTGAGTGTGAGGGCTTCGGCATGGTTATGGGTATAGACGAGAAATTGGTCATTCCAAACACCTCCCTTAGTGTCTACGATGGCTGCGTGCAATGCTGGCATGGCGAGAAGATGGGAGAATGGAAAAATGAATTCTGCCGCAGAGCACCAAAAGATAAGTTTCCGATCTTTGAGCCTTACTATAACCTCACGCAGAAACAGAAGGACATGCTGTGGCATGGTCTACCGTCAGACCGCGAGAAGATAGGCATAGACAGGTTCTTTGAAATGGTTAAAGACAACCAATATAAGATTCAATATAGGGTTATGATGAGCCGCTATCGCGGACGCACAGTCTGCCCTGTATGTCATGGCACACGTCTGAAGAAGGAAGCCACATGGGTAAAAGTGGGTGGAAAAAGCATCTGCGACCTTGTAGAGATGCCAATTAACAACCTTCAGCAATGGTTTAAAGAGCTACAGCTGGACGAGCACGACAGCACCATAGCCAAGCGTCTGCTAACAGAGATAAATAACCGACTGGGCTTTATGGTGGAGGTAGGTTTGGGATATCTCACGCTTAACCGTCTATCCAACTCGCTCAGTGGCGGCGAGAGTCAGCGCATAAATCTTACCACATCACTTGGCAGCTCATTGGTTGGCTCACTATATGTGCTCGATGAGCCAAGCATCGGTCTGCATAGTAGAGATACAGACAGGCTCATACATGTTCTTAAAGAACTGCGCGACATTGGTAACACCGTGGTCGTAGTGGAACATGACGAAGACATTTTGCGGGCTGCCGACTGGTTAATAGACGTTGGCCCTGATGCAGGACGTCTGGGAGGAGAAATTGTTTATGAAGGCTCACTGGACGATGTAGCAAAAGAAACTTCTCCAAAGAGTCACACCGTAAACTATCTTAACGGACATGAGCATATAAGCATGCCCTTGTCACGACGGGCCTGGAACCAAGCCATAGAGCTGAAAGGGGCACGAATGAACAACCTTAAAGGCATTGATGTGAAAATTCCTCTTAACATAATGACCGTTGTGACGGGTGTCAGCGGCTCAGGAAAGTCGTCTCTTATAAAGGGCATTCTCTACCCTGCCCTAAAACGCCGACTTGATGAGGTGGCAGAGATACCTGGTGAATACTCGTCAATGGAGGGTGATTGGCAAGCCATTCAGCATGTGGAGATGGTGGACCAAAACCCCATCGGCAAGAGCACACGCTCAAACCCAGCCACCTATGTAAAAGCTTACGATGCCATAAGACAGCTTTATGCTGACCAGCCTCTGGCTAAACAGATGGGATTCACGGCACAATATTTCTCTTTCAACGCCGAGGGAGGACGATGCGAAGAGTGTAAAGGAGCAGGAGTGATAACCGTAGAGATGCAGTTTATGGCGGATCTTGTGCTCGAGTGTGAGGTGTGTCACGGCAAACGCTTTAAGAAAGACGTACTGGAGGTTATGTTCCATGGCAAAAACATTTATGACGTGTTAGAGATGACGGTATCTGAAGCTATTGAGTTCTTCAGCAAATATGAACAGAAGACCATAGTGGACCGACTGAGACCGCTTGAAGAGGTGGGACTGGGTTACATAAAGTTAGGACAAAGCTCCTCAACGCTATCAGGAGGTGAGAACCAACGCGTGAAACTGGCCTATTTCATAGGACAGGAACGACAGACCCCTACCCTTTTCATCTTTGACGAGCCAACAACGGGTCTTCATTTCCACGACATACAGCGTCTGCTGGCAGCCTTCAATGCTCTTATCAAAAGAGGACATACAGTAGTTATCATTGAACACAATCTCGACGTTGCTAAAAACGCCGACTATATAATTGACCTCGGACCTGAAGGCGGCAACAAAGGCGGCTACGTCGTATGCTGCGGCACACCGGAAGAGATATGCAATTGTGAAGAAAGCTACACAGCAAAATATCTGAAAGAGAAACTGGAGGAAAAACAGTAGGAAGAAGAGCCTAAAAGCTATCTTCAGCAAAGGAAACAAGTAAGGCAGCATACAGAACAAGATGAATCTGTATGCTGTCTTTTTTATTTCTTGACCTTTCGGTTTTCGAGAAAGAAGCCCAGCTTATATAGTTTGAACAACAACAGACTCGGCTTTGACCCTGTAAGGTTACGCATTTCTTTGTTCTTCATAATTCTATGCCACAATCTGAACAGAGACAAAGGGATATAACGACCAAGAGTGGTCACTTTTGTCTTAAGATTTGAGTAGCCTTCAAGATCTTGCTCAAAACGACAAAGGGTAAGGATCGCTTCTTCTGTCTTTTTCACGAACACAGAGTTTGGCTCAAATTCATTTATAAGCACAGGGTTGTCTATATGTGTAACCTCGATACCACTCTCTGCAAGACGCTTGCCAAACAGAACATCTTCATAACCGTAAGCTTTAAAACGGGAATCGAATGGATGAGCCTCCATGATGTCGCGTCGGGCATATAAATTACAAACGCTTATCTCTTGGTTGGGACGGAGCTGACGAAAAACCGCCCGGTGCGAAGGTTCTGCCTTCTTCTCATAAATATAGCGAAGGTTGCCTTTCAAATTTTCTGTATTAGCCTCGTTATCAACCATGGCTAAACCTTCACCACCTATACGCGTTCCACCATAAACAACATCGGCGGTTGATGTAGCATATTTGTAGAGATAATTGTCATCACACAAGAAAAGGTCGCTGTCAATAAGTAGCACATAATCACCACGGCTTTCTGATATGAGCACATTCCTTATCTGAGCACGCCCCACATTTTGTTCCATCCTTAAATAGCGACAATGGAGCATGTCGCCGATGACACGGTTGGCGTCGATACAAGCAGCATCGGTAGAACAATCATCAGCAACAATTATCTCATAACGAAACGGTTTGTCTAATTTACCCCTAAGGGCATCGGCCTGACGCTGTAAGGCTTGAACCAATGACACACAAACGTTGTTATAAGAAGGGAGAAGAATGGACAAATCTATATGGGTCATAGTCGTCGTTTTTTACTATTTCAGTTCATACACGCCTTGTGGATTCTTGCGACGCAGAACCTCTACAAAACCATTATCAACCTTCATGCCACCTTTTTGCAAAATGTCTTGAACAGTCTTAAGTGCAAGGTCTGGATGATTGTTCTCCTCGCTAAGGTGACAAAGCCACACATGCTTGAGACGTGGCTTGGCATTCTCCAAAACAGTCTGACCACACAAGCTGTTGTTCATGTGGCCCGTTCCACAGGTTATACGGCGTTTTAAATATTCAGGATAATTGCCACGCATAAGCATCTCAACATCATGATTGGCCTCTATAACCAGATAGTCGGAACTTGCCACCACTTGTTTCAGCTCGTCCGTAACATGTCCCACATCGGTCATTATGCTAAACACGACTCCCTCATGCTCCACCTGATAGCACACATTGTCGGTGCTATCGTGGGGCACATGCCATGCTGTAACAGTAAACTCACCGACCTGAAATTTCTCGCCTGTTTTTATATAATGCTTGTGCTCTGCTGCAATTTTCTTCTTCACACAGTAATTGCGATCTATGCCCGCATGAACGTTCTGGGTAGTATAGACCTCAAGCTTATAATCGTTACTGAGGCTTCCCACCGACTTAATGTGGTCTGCGTGGTCGTGAGTAATAAGAATATTATGAACCTTGCTCATGGACAATCCATACTGGTTAAAATATTTTTTAAGCGTACGAACTCCCACACCGGCATCAATAAACATTGCGTCGGTCTCTGTATAAATAAGATAGCAGTTACCACTGCTACTGCTTCCTAATGACAAAAATTTTAACATTGCTTTTTCAGGGTCGTATATCGACCTTATTTATATTTATGTAATGGCGAAAGCCATCACATGCTTTGCCTTTTCATCTCACAACTCGATGTTGAATCGTAAGTAAGGTTCAAAATTACAAAATAATTGGCAAAACAACAAGCATATCCGTCTTTTTTGTGCGAAGACGAAGACATGATGTCACCAAAAGCAGGTTTACATAGACAGAATAATTGTTGAAAACATGACATTAGCATCTCTGAAAGCAAGCTTTCGTAAGAAAGGCGTTAGTTTTTTTTATCTTGACAAGCAAAAAATCGGTATTTTTGTTTATATTTGCAAACGCATCTGCACAACAGCAGAAGCCCTATAATATATGAATATACAGAACAAAACCATTATAATGGCAATAGCAACATTCATAACCATGTTGTTTTCGTGCCAAACCGACAAAAACGAAGAAGAAGCCGAAGCTGTTGCACTAAACTTTGCAACTAACTATTTCGGATGCCACTATATAGAGGCTTCACACCTATGCACACCTGAATCTGAGCAATGGATAAAGTTTGTTGCCACTAACGTTTCCGACTCAGACCTTGCCGTTCTCAATGCATCAGAAGCAACACCAACATACGAGGTTACAGACTTGTCTCTCGACAACGATTCCAACGCCACATGCACAATTACGGCACGCAACTATCTCATGATGCACGACATATGCACCAAAGGACATATAGCAGACGAGGGTTGCTACAAGCTGACGCTTACAAGACAAAACGGTAAGTGGCTCGTCAATCTCGATGGTGTGCCATGTGCAGAGGCACAATAAGCAACACATCTTCACGACCTTGGAACAGACTTTGAAACAAGGCTACTTTATCCTGTAAAGTTAATTGATATGTAGAAACAGCTGTAGCTCCTAAATGATTAGTTTCGCAAGTTTTTGATTCAAAACTTTCATATTCAATCCCGTTCTTGTCAAGAATTGCTTTAAGTCTGGCGTTTTCCTTTTCCAATTCTTGAATTCTTAGAGTAAGAACACTTACATCTGTTGTGCCCATAAATGCTTGATAAATTTTTCTGTTGATTTCGCATATTCTCTGTCGATGGTGTTCTTTGTTTCTTGAAAAGTTCTTTGGTTGGCAAAGTGAACAGAATTTGTCAGCCAATAAGAATCTCCTGTCATCTGCACAGGAATGTTCATAATGGCACGACGGATAGCTATCTCTACTTTTTCAATCTCATTGAGAAGAAGCATACGCAACTTCTTGTCGAAGCGATAGAGATTCAACACTTGTTGGAAAGTTGTACCATCTTTATACAGATGAGTTTCCTTTGGAACTTTCAAGAATGGGTACATATAAGCGGAAAGACGATAGTACCCGATGCTCTCCAAATACCGTACCGTTTTGTCTTCATCGGAAATAACAAGCCCACGACTTTTCAACTGAGCCATGAATTGTTTGCTGCAAATTAGCGATTAACATCCATTAACTCGGATTTTGCCGTTTCAATGGCGGTGAGTTTCAAATCCTCTTCACCCTCTAAATCGCTTAGAATTTTATCAGCAAGCCAAAGGGTGAGCATTTCCTTTTCATTCACTTTGAAGTATGTTGCCATTTGAATTACTTGGCTTCTCTTTGCTCGTCTATCCCCACGTTCAATCTTGCTGAACATAGGTGTGTCTATTTCTAAGTATGCAGCTACTTGACGCTGCAATATTCCTTGTTCGTCTCTAAGAGATTTTATCTTGTTTCCTAATAACATTATAAATCCAATTTTAAGTTCAACTAAACCGGTCAGCTTTTTGACGGTGTACGCTATAATAGGTCGCTTTCGCTATAAATTCTGTTGAATTATGACGAATTTGAAACCATTTCGACGATTTTCCGACGGAATTACGTCATTTTCGTCGAATTTCGACGGTTCTTTCACTGAAGAAACCAATTCCGTCCATCTGTTTTTATCAGTTCTTCCATTTTCATGACTTTTAGTAAATCTCCAAGCATGCGCAACTGTTGCTCTTCTGTCTTGTTGGCAGGAAGCACATCTTTGAGATATTCGTATATGCTATCTCGCTTGGCACCTTCGTTTCCTGCATTGCTGAGATATTGTAGAACCATTTGACGCAACTTCTCCTTATCCAATCCTTTTGTTTTTGTGTAAGAAGGCAGTTGGTTAGTATTCTTTGCAATGCTAAGAGAAATGCTGTAATGCGGAGCCTCACCTTCTATCAGTCCACGTTTAAGCAAGTCTTGGGCAACGTCTTCATGAATATTCCGACCTTTTTGCACTGCGTCAAGCGAGATGCAATCCCATAGTGAAAGAGTGTCGTTTG
>UQTI01000048.1 GCA_900543975.1 uncultured Prevotella sp.
GTCTATCGAATTCTTCACTCTTCGTTCTTCACTCTTCCCTTCCAAAGGCGTCAGCTTTTTTATCTTTAAAAGAGTCTATCGAATTCTTCACTCTTCGTTCTTCACTCTTCCCTTCCAAAGGCGTCAGCCTTTTTTACCTTTTTACTTTTTTACCTTTATTTAAAGTTTGCCGGGTCCTTACGCCACTCGTGCAGCAACTCCACGTCGCTCTCGGTGATGTAGCCGGTAGCGAGAGCCTGCTCTACGACGTGCTCATAGTCGGTAAGGGTCTGCAGCTCAACGCCAGCGTCGGCAAAAGCCTTTGCAGCCACGGGGAAGCCATAGGTGTAGCTTGCCACCATGCCCACAACCTCGTAGCCAGCCTGGCGCAGAGCCTCAACAGCCTTCAGGCTGCTGCCGCCTGTAGAGATGAGGTCCTCGATGACCACCACCTTTGAGCCAGCGGGCAGCTCACCCTCAATGAGGTTACCCATGCCGTGGTCCTTAGCCTTTGAGCGCACATAGACGAACGGCATGTTAAGCTCATCGGCAACGAGCGCACCCTGAGCGATGGCACCTGTAGCCACACCTGCCACGGCTGTGGCCTGTGGGAAGTGCTCCATTACGGCATGCACGAGCTGCAGCTTCACGAAGTTGCGCAGTTCGGGGAACGAGAGGGTCTTGCGGTTGTCGCAGTAGAACGGCGATTTCCAACCCGAAGCCCATGTGAACAGGTCGTTGGGCTGAAGCTTTATTGCCTTGATGTCGAGCAGTTTTTTTGCAAATACTTTCTTAAGTGTGTCCATATTGTTGTCGTTTAAAATTTATTTTTTGCAAAGTTACTCAAAAGTTTTGGTTTTGTGACGATTAAAAGACAAAAGAATTCTTCACTCTTCACTCTTCACTCTTCACTTTATTTTAAATCACCTTCCGATGCCCCGCTCAGCCCAGTCGCCACGGTCGAGCATGCGGTAGCCAATGGCCTCGGCCAGATGGTGAACCTCGACACGCTCCGACCCGTCGAGGTCGGCAATGGTGCGTGCAACCTTCAAGATGCGGCTATAAGCGCGTGCCGAGAGCGCGAAGCGGTCCATGGCTGTGCGAAGAATGTTCATGCCGTTGGCGTCGGGCTCCGCAAACAGGTGGATCATGCGCTCCGTCATCTGCGCATTGCAATGAATGCCCTCATAGGGCCGGAAGCGTTCAGCCTGTATGGCGCGTGCCTTTATCACCCTCTCGCGTATGGCGCTGCTCGGCTCGCCCGGCGCAGCCTTGGAGATGTCCTCAAAGGGCACGGGCATGATCTCACACTGAATGTCTATTCGGTCGAGCAACGGCCCGGAAATCTTGTTCATGTAACGCTGAATCTGCCCGGGAGAGCACACACAGTGGTGCGTGGGGTCGCCATAATAGCCACAAGGACAGGGGTTCATAGACGCCACAAACATGAAGGAACACGGAAACTCAAGGGTGTATTTGTTGCGCGAGATGGTTATGCGGCGGTCTTCAAGAGGCTGACGCAGCACCTCAAGGGTGGTCTTGCTAAACTCTGGCAGCTCGTCGGCAAAGAGCACACCGTTGTGGGCCAACGAGATCTCGCCGGGCTGCGGGTTCAAGCCGCCGCCCACCAGCGCCACCTCCGATATGGTGTGGTGGGGCGCACGGAACGGCCGCTGCGCTATGAGCGACAGACCGCGCGGCATCTTTCCCGCCACGCTGTGTATCTGCGTTGTCTCCAGGCTCTCGGCAAGGGTCAGAGGCGGCAGGATGGAAGGCAAGCGCTTTGCCATCATCGACTTGCCGCTGCCCGGCGGGCCCACCATGATCAGGTTGTGGCCGCCAGCCGCCGCCACCTCAAGCGCACGCTTCACCTGCTGCTGTCCGCGCACGTCGGCATAGTCGAGCTCGGTGCTATACTGCTGGTCATAAAACTCCTTGCGTGTGTCCACGCTCACAGGCTGGAACCGCTCCTGACCGGTGATCATGCTTATCACCTCCTTCATCTGCGACATGCCGTAGACCCTGATGCCCTCAACCACAGCTGCCTCGCGCACGTTCTGCTGCGGCACGACAAGGGCCACGAAGCCATCGGCCTTGGCACGCATGGCTATGGGCAGCGCTCCTTTGACAGGCTGCAACGCCCCGTCGAGCCCCAGCTCCCCGACAAGCATTATGCGGTCAAGACCCACAGGCTCAATCTGTTTCGACGCCGCGAGCACACCGATGGCGAGCGGCAGGTCGAAGCCGCTGCCTTCCTTGCGCAGGTCGGCAGGCGCCATGTTTACCGTTATGTCGGCGTTGGGAAAGAGATAGCCGTTGTTTACAAGTGCTGCTGCCATGCGGTCTCTGCCCTCGCGCACAGCCGTGTCGCCAAGACCTGTCATGCGGAACATGACGCCCTTGGTGAGGCTTACCTCTATGGTGACGGTCGTTACGTCAAGGCCGTTGACGGCGGCACAATAGGTCTTTACAAGCATAAAAAAACGGTTTTTAGAAGTTCGTCATTGTCAATAACCGATAGCTGTTCTATCATAAATGCAAAGGTAACAGAAATATTTTAATGGTAAAAAAAATAGCAGTAAAAAGGAATGTTTTGCACACGTTGTAGCCGTTTTGAAGAAAATAAATGCGCCTAATTATTTGCTTATATGAAATAATAATTTAAATTTGCATTTAAAATCTAAACAACGAAGATTATGGCACTTAAGTTATATCCATTAGGCATACAGACTTTCGAGCGCATCCGAAAGGAAGACAAGCTCTATATAGACAAGACGGAATATGTTTACCGCCTGACCCACACCAGCGGTACCTATTTCTTCTTGGGACGTCCACGCCGTTTTGGAAAATCTTTGTTTCTAACCACCCTCCAGAGCTATTTTGAAGGCAAGAAAGACCTGTTCAGAGGGCTTGCCATCGAGCAGATGGAAAAAGAGTGGACAGAACATCCTGTGCTCCACTTCGACCTCAGCGGCGGCAAACACATGGACAAGGAGCAGCTGGAGAGATATCTCGCCTTCATTCTGGAGACAGAAGAGAAGAAATGGGGGATCACCCAACCGCAAATAGATGCCAACAACCGATTGACAGAACTTATAAACACAGCCTACGAGAAATCGGGCAAGCAGGTCGTTGTGCTTGTTGACGAATATGATGCGCCGATGCTCGATGTGGCTCATGAACAAGAACAGTTAGATTCCTTGCGCAACATCATGCGCAACTTCTACAGTCCTCTAAAATATAGCGAAGCAAAGCTGCGCTTTGTCTTCCTTACGGGCATCACCCGGTTCTCGCAGGTGAGCATCTTCAGTGAGCTTAACAACATCACCAACATATCCATGAATGACGATTATGCCGGCATCTGTGGCATAACCAAAGACGAGCTGCTGACGCAAATGTCGGAAGACATCGAAGCTCTTGCCATGAGACGAAACATAACGAAGGAGCAAGTGGTCGACAGGCTGAAAGAGAATTATGACGGATATCATTTCACCAGATTCTCACCCGACATCTTCAACCCCTACAGCCTGTTGAATTGCTTTGCGGAAAACAAGTTTGGCTCCTATTGGTTTTCATCTGGCACACCAACTTACCTCATCAACATGATGCGCAAATATGAGGTCGTTCCTACAGACGTCATCACACGGGTAGAGGCCGATGCCAGCGAGTTTGACGCTCCTACGGAGAACATGCCAACCATCATGCCCCTGCTTTACCAGAGCGGATACATCACCATCAAAGAATATAATGAAGACTACAACTATTATGTTCTCGATGTTCCAAACAAGGAGGTGAAAATTGGGCTGACCAAGGCGTTTTTATGAACAAGAGCGCACAATCTGCCATGCAGCAAATAAACCTAAAGAATTATCCCAACCGCTTTGCGCTAAGCGGCAAGCCGATAACCAAGGTTGCAATAAACTTTGACAGCAATAAAGGAAACATTGAAAACTGGGTGATAGAAAAAGCATAGAAACAAGAAGGTCAAGCAAAGGACCTTTTAAAGACAAACACTATTATCTTCTAAACTTGTTGAAATTCAACAATATATATAATGTTTGTCTTCTGAAAAAAATCTGTTAGTCATCGTACCTCGGTCGGGGTACACATGTACCTCGGTCGGGATACACATGTATCTCGGTCGGGGTACGCATGTATCTCGGTCGGGGTACGATGACAATAGAGCGTTTTTGATGAAATAACATTCACTTCTTGATGCAAAGAATAGCAGGATAAAAAAAACAAAGACAATGGTTTTATGGTTATAAAGAAACTGACATTCATCTTTCTTTGGGTCTTGTCACCACAAAGGAAGATGAATGTCAGCATGTTACAGGTACAAAAGTTTTTAGCGTTTGCTTGCCTTTCTCTTTTTCAGCTTATTTTTGTTTCTCCTTGATAAACTCGGTGAGCTGGTTGTCGGTGAGATGGGCAGCGGCTATGCGGCCGTTCTTTATCACGATATTGTCGGGAACGCTGGTCAGACCGAGACGGGTGAAGAAGGGGCTTTCCACCATCTTGCCGTCGCAGACAATATAACAGGTAGAGCTGCTGCGGCTGCTGGAAGAAGCTTGGGCAGCAGCTGAGGCTGAGCCAGATGATGAGCCAGAGGTTAAGCCAGACGATGAACCAGATGATGGGCCAAAGGCTAAGCCAGAGGCTGAGTCAGAGATACCTAACTGTGAGGCGAGCTGTGAGCGCACAAGAGATGGCGATGCATCGATGCTCACACCCACAACGGCCACCCGTCCTTGCTGCGAGGCGGCATAGGCGGCGAGACGGCGGAACTGGCTCATGCTCTCATACTTCCATGTGGCAAGGGCGCACACCACGGTAACGGGGGCTTTGGTGAGCTGCACACGGCCTATGGTCCTGCCGTCGACGGTGGTTCCCAAGACGTTGGGAATGTCGGCACCTTTGGTTGCCACGAAAGAGGCGGTGAGCTGACGCTTCTGTCGTTTGAGATAACCGTTTTCGGGCTGCTTTTCTATCATGAGGTCAACCAGGCGCACGGCAGTCTTGGTGTCGGGATTTGCGTCATGAATGAAATAGCGGTCGACGAGATAAGCCCCTACACGCGACTCTGGATGATCCTGCACAAACAGCTGTGCACACTTCTTCATCTCTGGCGGCGCAGCGTTGTGTATCATCTCGCGAAACTTGTTCATCAGTTCGTTGTCTTCCGTTCCCTTCACGGTCATCTCCTTAAGGTGTGAAGCATCGCCCTTTAGGTCCACGCTCTTTCCCGGCTGCGCAAAGACAGGCTGCTCGGTGAAGTTGGGGAACACGATCATGAGGGTCATGGGGCGGTCGCACGCCACCTCATAGCTGAAGCGTCCTGCCTGCACCTTTATGGTGTCGAGACCGTTTATTGTGCCATCCGGGCTGTAGACGTAGAACTCGCCTTGGTTGAGGTGCAGCAGTCGTCCGTCAATGCGGAAATGTCGGCTGTCGGTGCCGCAGGAGGTGCAGACGAGTGCCGCCACGAGGGTAAAGACAACTGCCATGAGGGGTACAACAGACTGATGTAAAGCTCTTTTCATCGTAGGATAATTTTTATGATTGTTGAAAATTTCTTTTCCTTGCAATGCCTAATTGTTCAAATTAAAAAATAAGAAACAATGAAAGTGAAGAGTGAAGAGTGAAGAACGAAGAGTGAAGAGTGAAGAATTCGATAGCCCTTCTAAAGAGGACAAATCAAAATTCGAAAACTCAAAATCGGCTGAAAGCCGACAATTCAAAACTCAAAATTCAAAACTCAAAATTCAAAAACAGGGAAGCGTGTCATGAAGATTTTCCATGACACACTCCCCTGTTTTTTATCTTAGTTTATTCTTTTTTTTTACTTCAAGATCTGGAGCTCCAGGTCGTTGTCAGCATACTTCTGGAGAGAAGGATCCTTCTGGAGAGCCTCCTTGAGGTAAGAAGAAGCAGCAAACTTGTTACCGCGACGAGCAGCTACGATAGCGTGCAGGTAGTCGGTGATGGCGTCAGCGTTCTCCACCTTGTCAAGAGTGGCAGCGGCAGCGGCATAATCCTTAGTCATGATCTGAGCCAGAGCAGCGCTGTTGGTCTTGTTTTTGCCGAAGAGCTGGACAGCCTGAGCATAGTTGCCCTTAGCCAGGTTCAGCACGCCCTGTGCATAAGCGGTGGTCTCGCTGTTGGCACCCTTGGCGATGGCAGCCTCGGCAGCCTGGAGGTCACCGTCAGCGAGGCTGATGAGACCCTTGTTTGCGCTCCACTCAGCACCGTTGGCATCACACTGCTGTGCCTTTGCCAGATAGTTGGCAGCGGCAGCCTTGTCGCCCTTGTTCATGGCGATGGCAGCGAGGTTGTTGTAAGCGCGATAGTCTTTGTCGTAGAGCTCAGTAGTCTTCTTGTAAACCTGCTCACGGTCAGCCTGTGTGTCCTTGAGAGAGGCGAGGTAGAGGAGCTCGTCGGCGCTCAGCTTGGCAGCGTCGTCCTTATACTGCTGCTCGATCTGCTCGTCAGAGCGGCCAATTGTCTCATAGTTGATGATGAGACGTGAGCGGCGCAGCTCGGGGAGGATGCCGTCAGCCAGCTCGCGGAAGGCAGCGCTCATGTTGCGGATCTGAGCCTCACGCTCCTGGGGATCCTGATACATGCTGAGCACGCGGAGGATAACATCCTTGTCCTGGAGGTTAGAAGCCTGTACGAGGCGCTGGAAGCCATCCCAGTCCTGTGCTGTATAGTGGGCATCGATGCCTGTCTGCACCTTGGTCTTCTTCAGCTGCTCCTTAACATAACCCTCTGACACGTTCTGACGCTTGCCGGCGAGCTTGTTGTTGAAGGCGAAGCCACCCTCAGGTGAGGCATAAGCCTGGATCTCCACGTTGTTGATGTTCAGACCCTCGCGGTCAGCGTTGATCTTCTTCAGCATCTGTACAAACTCAGAGACAGAGTTGTTCTTGAGCTCGCTCTTGCGCAGCGTGGCCTGGTTCACGAGGAACTTGATGTTAGCCTCCTGCTTCTGAGCTCTTACGCGCTGGAACGAGTCGGGTGCCAAGCATCCGCCGTCGCTGAAGAGCGTCTTCTTGTAGAGCTCGCTTGTAGCGATAATGCCGTTAGCCACCTTTACAGCGGGTATAGTGATCTCCTTCTTGCCTTTGCGAGCCTTGAATGTCATCCAGAGGTCGCTCTTCTGCATCTCAGGAGTGTAGTTGAAGTTAGCCTTCATGGTGTAACGTCCGCCCAGACGATAAGAGATTGTCTGGTCGTTGCCCATGACCTTCTCTCCCTGGAATGTGGCTGTCTGTCCCTGTGTTGTGCCGTCGGCATAACGGAGCTCAGGAATGACCGTCACGACGGCCTTCTTCTTCATGAATTTCTCGGGGAATGAACCGTTAATTGTAGCGGGCACCTGTCCTGCCTGTGTCTCAAGCGGATTGGGTGTTACGCTGAAATTGTCTGCTGTAAGAACCATTTTGTTCGAGCAAGACGAAAGTGCTAATAATGAACACGCTGTTAACGTGAGAACGTGATAATTTCTCATAATAAAAAAAAGTTTAGGATAGTGCCGCGAGCGGGACTCGAACCCGCACGGCCATTTCTGGCCAAGGGATTTTAAGTCCCTCGTGTCTACCAATTCCACCATTGCGGCATCATTGTCTAAAATAATTGGAGCGCCGTTTCTGTTACATTGTTTTTCTTGGCGCCTTCAACAGGTCATTATGTGGAGCGGAAAACGGGACTCGGACCCGCGACCCCAACCTTGGCAAGGTTGTGCTCTACCAACTGAGCTATTTCCGCATGTTTTCCTTAAACGGTCTTTTCTTTAAAACTTGCCAAAGAATATCATTATCCGTTGCTACAGTTTTATGTTTTGGGGTGGGCTATGCCGTTAATAATGTGTGCAAAGTTAAGGCATTCTACCCAAAGAGCCAAAACAATTTACACATTTTAATAAAATTGTGGCATAATAGCACAATAAATGTTTCGGCAAACCGATTTTTTCCATTAACTTTGCACAACCAACTAAAAACTGTTGCCGTTTCATGCTTTTGTTCATGCCGGAAGCACAGTTGCAAAGCACCGTTTTTTCAGGTCTGCAAACGACCACCAGACGGGTTATGCTCTCATAGTTCAACGGATAGAACGGAGGTTTCCTAAACCTTTGATCTGGGTTCGATTCCCAGTGAGAGTACAGTCTTTAAGTTATAAAGGAAGTTATCGGAAGTTATAAGGAAGTAAACTCGCTTCGCGAGAGAAGTTAATGGACAAATGCTTTTCTTATATTATGCTTATAATAAATATTATGTCCGACAACTTTATTATGTTCTACAACTTTATTATGTTCTACAACTTTATCCGCCGTAGGTGGATAAACAGCTTCTTAACTTTCGATAATTTTTTTTGACGATCTCTTTTTTTATGAGCCATTCAAGGCTTCACTATCTCAACTCTCTTTGCTCTCTTCTCTATCTCAACCCTATCCGCTTTCCGCTCTCAACACTCTTCACTCTCTTCTTTCTCCCCAGACCATTGTCCACGAAAAAAGGGCGCCTACCATCACGGTAGACACCCTTCCTCTTGTGCCCGCTGGCACAAATGTTATTTTATTAAATTGAATTATTTTTTCATGTAAAATCTGTTACTTTGTTGCTACCTCAGTGGCCTCCTCATGAACCTCCTTGATGCGGCGTCCCATCACGATGTAGGCGATGGGCGAAGCAACGAAGATTGAAGACAGGGTACCAACGACAACGCCGAGGCTCATTGCGAAGGCGAAGCTGCGGATGCTCTCTCCACCGAGGAAGAGGATGCACAGCAACACAAGCAATGTAGAGAGCGAGGTGTTGATGGTACGGGCCAGCGTCTGGTTGATTGAGTCGTTGAACAGCTGCTGCAGGTCTGCCTTGGGATGGAGCTGCAGGTTCTCACGAATACGGTCGAACACCACCACCTTATCGTTGATAGAATAACCTATCACGGTGAGCACGGCGCCGATGAACGTGAGGTCTACCTCCATAGAGAACGGCATCCAGCCCCAGCACAGCGAGTAGACGCCGAGCACGGTCACGGTATCCACAGCCAGGGCCAGGGTAGAACCTACCGAGAAGGCCACGTTGTGGAAACGTGCGAGGATGTAGAGGAAGATGGCCACGAGAGCGATGAGCACGCTCAGGATGGCTCCGTATGTGATGTCCTTAGCCACTGACGGTCCCACCTTTGTAGATGAGATGATTGAGCCTCCCTGACGTATGTCGGGGTTCTTGAAGGCCTGAACGTCCTTCTGTGTCACGAGGTTAGCCTTCTTCAGCGCTGTGAACAGCAGTGTCTCGGCCTCGTCGTCAACAGTGGGTGAGTTGCTCTCAATCTTATAGTTGGTAGACACACGGATGGTCTTGTGGTCGGTACCCAGGGCCAATGCGCTTGATGTGCAGCCAGGGAATGCCTGGTCGAGCACGGCACGCACCTGCTCAGGCTCTACAGCCTTCTCGAAGGCGATGACGTAGTTGCGACCGCCTGTGAAGTCGATGCTACGGCTCAGACCGCGCACACCGAAGCTCACGATGAAGATCACGATCAGCGCAGCGAGCACGGTGAACGTCTTCTTGTAGATGCCCATGAACGGGAAGTGGACGTTCTGCATGAGGTTGCGTGAAACGCCGGTGCAGAATGTGAGGTTTGTCCAACGGTCCTTCTTCAGCTTGTGCTCGTAAACGAGACGTGTAAGGAACACGGCTGTGAAGAACGAGCAGCAGATACCGATGATCCATGTTGTGGCGAAGCCGCGGATAGGACCTGTACCGAAGTAGTAGAGGATCACACCTGTTATAATAGAGGTGAAGTTTGAGTCGAAGATGGCAGAGAAGGCGTTGCTGTAACCCAGCTGCACAGCCTGCTTGATGCCCTTGCCTGCGCGGAGCTCCTCTCGTGTGCGTTCATATATAAGCACGTTGGCGTCGACGGCCGTACCGAGGGATAGCACCATACCGGCGATGCCGCTCATGGTGAGCGCTGCCTGGAACGATGTCAAGATGCCGAGAGTGAAGAACAGGTTGACGATGAGGGCGAAGTTGGCCATCATGCCGGGGATCATGCCATACATCACAACCATGTAGAGCATAAGGAGCACGAAGGCGATGATGAATGAGATCACACCCTGCTGGATCGACTGGGCACCGAGCGTAGGACCAACCACCTCTTCCTGCACGATGCGTGCGGGGGCGGGCATACGACCCGACTTAAGAGTGTTTGCGAGGTCCTTGGTGTCCTCGATGGTGAAGTTGCCTGTGATTGACGACTGTCCGCCGGCAATCTCGCCGTTCACGCGTGGAGCCGAGTAAACCGAACCGTCGAGCACGATGGCGATGGCGCGGCCTATGTTGGCCTTTGTGAGGGCAGCCCAGCGACGGGCACCGTCGGTGTTCATGCTCATGCTAACCTCAGGCTGGTTAGAGACGTTGTTAAACTGGTCCTTGGCGTCGGTCACCACGTCGCCCTCAAGCGGAGCGCGGCCGTTGGTTGTTGTGACCTTGATGGCGTGAAGCTCATAGAAGTTTTTTGCCTGTATGCCGTCAGCGGGCTTGGCGCTCCAGAGCAGACGGAGGTTGGCGGGCAGAATCTGCTTTGCCACAGCCGAATAGATGATCTTGTTCACGGCAGCGGTGTCGCGCACGCTGGCATAGCCCACAACGCTCAGACCCTGTCCGATGACCTGAAGGCGTGAGAGCAGCGGGTGCATCTTCGCCATGTCGGCCTCGGCCTTCTTTGAAGCCTTGGCACCCTCGTTGTCGGTGCCCTTGAGCTGAAGCTTAGCCTCTTTCTTTGCAGCAGCCTTCACGGTGTCGGCCTTTGCAGCAGCGGTGTCGGCAGCAGCCTGCTCATGTCCGCCGTTGGCGAAGCGCTGGTCGATCTGTGAGAGCAGCGGTGCTATCTCGTCGGCGTTGAAGGTCTCCCAGAACTCGAGGTTGGCGCTACCCTGGAGCAACTTACGCATGCGCTCGGGCTCACGGATGCCAGGCATCTCGACCATGATACGTCCTTCCTGTCCCTCCAGCTTCTGGATGTTGGGCTGCACAACGCCGAACTTGTCGATACGGGTGCGAACGACGTTGAACGAGTTGTCGATGGCTGACGAACACTCGGCACGCAGTGCCTTCTCCACCTCGCTGTCACTGCTCTGAGCGCTTACCTTGCCCTGCATCTGCTGGGTTGCGAACACCTCAGCCAGACGATGTCCGGGTGCGTTCTTGTGGTAAGCTTTGATGAACAGTGTGATAAAATCTTTCTGACTTGTCTCCTCTTCAGCCTTTGCTTCCTTCATCGACTTAACGAAGGCAGCATCGGTCTTGTGGTCAGCGAGTGTCTCGACAACGTCGGGCACGCTCACTTCAAGGATAACATTCATACCGCCCTTGAGATCAAGGCCCAGTCCGATCTGTGTCTCGAGACACTTCTGATAAGAGTAGATTCCGAGATACTTCACAGAGTCCTTGTAGTCCTGCTGCGCTACAGGATCTTTCAGCTTGGCGGCCTCGCTGTCATAATATTTTGTGGCAAACGAGAACGACAGATAAAAGATGCTTGCAAGCGTCATGAGGACGGCCATTACAATTACAATTCCTTTGTTCTGCATGTTGATTTATTGTTATTTTAAATTTTTGTTTTTTCTTTCCTTTTCTCCTTGGATCAGCATCCGCATCTGTGGAGGTGGTGGGGTAGGTGCTCCCTTTCCATCGTGTTGTCTCAAGGAGGTTTTTGTCATCATCATGTCAATCGGCGATAGGTTACTACTTGACAACATGACACTTAGGCTTGCAAAGTTAATATTTTTTTCAGATTAAGAGAAATGTTTTGGCGTTTATTTAAAAATAAAGTGGAAAAAGAGCTAAAGCCAAACCCCGCGCCGCGCTGAGCGCGGCGTGGGGAATGTTGAATTTTGAATTTTGAATTTTGAATTGTCGGCTTTCAGCCGATTTTGAATTTTTCGATTTTAAAGCCCCACGCCGCGCGGAGCGCGGCTCACCCCTCCCCTTATGGCGGGGAGTGAATGGCCTGAGCTACAGGAAGCCCCACCCCCGCGCCGCTAAAGCGGCTTGCCCCTCCCCTTCTTGCTCTGGCAAGCGACCAAAGGTCGAGCGAGGGCGGGGAGTGAATAGCTGGGGCTATAAGAGTTTTGAATGTTGAGTTTTCGAATTTTGCGCTCGGCTCGTAAAGACGCTTGCCTAAGCAAGAATTTTCCTCTTTAGAAGGGCTATCTAATTCTTCACTCTTCGTTCTTCACTCTTCACTCTTCACTCTTCACTCTTCACTCTTCACTTAATTCCCCCTTCTCTTCACCCAGCATTTTATGGGATAGTGGTCGGAGGCTTTGATGGAGCGGTCCACGGAGCAGTTGTAGGGCACGAAATGGTCGGAGCACATGATGTTGTCGATGCGCACGAAGAAAGCGTTGCTGTTGTAAGAGATGCCGGGACCGTTGCCTGTGGCTGTGTAACAGTCGGTTAGCTCTTTGGCTATGGTGTGGTGGACATAAGATATGGGGTTGTCGTTGAAGTCGCCGCACAAGATTATGGGGTAGCGTTTATGCTCCCTCACATAACGTGCCACCGCCTCTGCCTGTGGAGCCCTTTTCGCCGTTGCTGTGGCCAGCTTCGCATAGAGCGTTTTCGACTCCACCTTCATCGAGTCGCCCTTCAGGTCACCCTTCACCATGTTCTTGAAGCGCTCCTTCACCCTCTCGGGCAAGGCGGTGCTTTCCAGGTGGTTAGCCACGAGGATGGTGGTGTCGGCACGTCCCGTGAGGAGCCAGAAGGCGCATGAGTGGTTGCTCTTCGACTCATACTGCACATACTCTTTCTTCACGATGGGATATTTTGACAGCACCATGATAACATCGCCGCCCGATGTCTGGTTTCTTGACGTGTCGCGGTAAGCATATTGTGGCGTCATGATAGAGTCGAGACGTTTCTGGTGCCACGGACTGCAGTCGGCTTCCTGCAAGCACACGATGTCGGCATTTTCTTCCACAAGATAGCTTAACACCTCACTGTCATTCTCATCCACCTGCCATCCGTGGAAGCAGAAGACGTTGTAGCTGATCACCTTCATCGCCCCCTTTGGTGCGCCGCGCACGATGCTCAGCGGACTATAGGTGCTGATGGGTCCATAGCCCGCGATTAAGCCAAGGAGCGGAATGACAGCCCAGCGCTTACGCACGCAGAGCCAGAACAGCAGAAACAGGATGTTGAGAACCAGAAAGACGGGAAACGCCAATCCGATGACCCCAATAAAGGGGTGTGCAGCCGCATTCACGCGGTCGCTATAGCCTAAGAGCAACATTATGATGATGGTCACGATGTTGGCTCCTGCAACGAGTCGTAATGTAAAGTCTTTGAGTTGGCTCATCTTTTTTAAAGGTAAAAAAGGCTGACGCCTTTATAAGGGAAGAGTGAAGAGGGAAGAACGAAGAGGGAAGAGGGAAGAGGGAAGAACGAAGAGTGAAGAATTCGATAGCCCTTCTAAAGAGGAAAATTCTTGCTTAGGCAAGCGTCTTTACGAGCCGAGCGCAAAATTCGAAAACTCAACATTGCGCCATCAGCGCAACAATTCAAAATTCAACATTCAACATTCAAAATTCTTATAGCCCTAGCTAATCACTCCCCTCTCCGACGGGGAGGGGCAAGCCGCGAAGCGGCGAGGGGGAGGGGCTTCCTATAACCCAGGCCATTCACTCCCCGCCCTCGCTCGACCTTTGGTCGCTTGCCAGAGCAAGAAGGGGAGGGGTGAGCCGCGCTCCGCGCGGCGAGGGGGAGGGGCTACTTATTATTAAACAAATGCTTCTTCTCCTCCGCCGTCAAGCTGTCATAGCCAGACCGTCTGATCTTGTCCAGAATGCGGTCGGTCTCCTCCTGGTTCTGCTTCTTGCGGGCGTTATAATCCCAGTCGGGGTTGCCGGTGCTTGATGTCATGTTGTCATTCTGTTCAGGCTTTGCGCCCCCTTTCCGCACCTTAAACGTCTGCCAGCCGCGGGTGTAGCGTCCGCCAGCGACGCCCAAACCATTGTTTTTACGCCAGTAGCGAATGAGGAAGAAGCCCACGACCATGCCGCCGAGGTGAGCAAGATGAGCCACACCGTCGCCAGGCATCGCCATTGCCGAGGTCACCTCAATGACAGCATAGCCAATGATCAGCCATTTCGCTTTCACAGGGAACGGTATGGGTATGATGAACACCTTGACGTCGGGGAACGTCATGCCGAAGGCGAGCAAGATGCCGTAGATGGCACCCGAGGCACCCACCGTGGTCCACAGGTTCAGCACACGCGCCACCTGAGGCTCACTGGCAATGGAGAACAGCTGTCCCAAGCCCGTCACCTCCTGCTCACCACTGATGGCGAGCCAGAAATGGACAAGCTGCGCACACTCCTGAAACAGTCCGGCACCAATGCCGCAGGCGAGATAGAACAGCAGGTATCGCTTTTCGCCCATCGCCCGTTCCACCTGACATCCGAACATCCAGAGGGCAAACATGTTGAACAGCAGATGTGTGAAGCCGCCGTGAAGGAACATGTAGGTGAACAGCTGATACACCTTAAAGTCGGGAGCCATGAAAAAATGGAGCCCGAACAAGGCGTACGCACTCTCGCTCATGAACATCGTCATGAGGTAGCACACCACGTTGATGATGAGCAAATTTCTTGTTATTGTAGGTATGTTTCGCATCTTTTTTTGTTTTCTTGTTATCCAAGCAACGCGGCTTCGTTCCTTTCAATATCTCTTGAAAATAAAGCCGTTGACGGCGCAAAATTACGAAAAATATCCCGTAAAGAGCTTAAAAAACATGTGTAAGCGTTTTTTTTTCGTTATTTTACTCACTTTTTTCCTTTTTTTGTTGGGTTTAAGAAATGAAAATACTATATTTGTCGCATAAAAACAAAACGACATAACATTATTAATCAATAAAATACATCATTTCTATGAACAAGACAGAACTTATCGAGAAGATCGCAGCCGGCGCAAACCTGAGCAAGGCTGACGCAAAGAACGCCCTCGACGCAACCGTTAAGGCTATAAAGGAAGCCCTCGTGGCAGGTGACAAGCTGCAGCTCATCGGCTTCGGCACATTCAGCGTTTCAGAGCGTCCCGCTCGTGAGGGTGTGAACCCCCGCACAGGCGAGAAGGTTACTATCGCTGCCAAGAAGGTTGCCAAGTTTAAGGCTGGTGCTGAGCTGGCTGACGCTGTTAACAAGTAAGAAGCGACACCGCCTGTGGCTCACGCCGTAGGCATCCTATAGGTATAAAAGGAAGCTTATCGTTCATGATAGCTTCCTTTTTTTTATATGTATATCTGAGCTCCCGCCATTTTTCTTTTTACACAGGTGTGAGGAAAAAACAACGGTGTGAGCGAAAAAACAACAGCCACACAAAGAAAACGAGGCCGGGCGAAAAGAACGCCCGACCTCGTAAAGGTAGAAAAAATATCTATTACTCAAATATTAGCACATGACTTATGCCGTCCTGCGGTGTGAACACGCTGAGTCCTATTTTCATCAGATAGTCGCCGCTATATTGCTTACCGTCACACTCAAGCTCCGATGTCTTGCCGGGCATGAGGTTAGTCTCCTTAACGGTGTAGACCTTGGCAGGGTTGAGACCTTGCAGCTTCACGTTCTGCTGCGGCTCCTTGAAGCGCGGATGCAGGTCGTAGGCGAAGAGCACGGCACGCTGCTTGTCCTTGCTGACATAATTGATGGCGCAGTGGCTGCCCTCGTAGGGAGAAACCAGGCGATACTGGTCGCCATCGAGAACCATCGGCTTCATGTCGTTATAGTTTTTCACAGCCTGTTGCACAAACTTATAGTCGTCAGCCGAGAGCGACTTGAGGTCTATGTCGAAGCCAAGCTTGCATGAGCTGCAAACGTCGGTACGAAACTTCACCGATGTGTTCCTGTTCCAGTTGGTGACATGCGAACCCATGGTCTTGGCTGGGAAGAACTTAGACAGGCTCCACTGTATGTAGATGCGCTCGTAGGGATCGGTGTCGTCAGAGCACCAGAACTCGGTAAAATATTTCAGCATCTCATAGTCCATTCTGCCGCCGCCACCAGAGCAAAGCATCATCGGGAGCTTGGGATATTTGTTGTGTATGCGTGTGAGCACATTGTATATGCCACGCACATGGTCGATATAGAAGTTGCCCTGGTTTTGCTTGTGGTAGGGCGAATAGATGTTGGTGATCACGCTGTTACAGTCCCACTTAAAATAAGCCACGTCGGGGTTCTCGGTCATGATGCGGTCAACAATGCCAAACACATAGTCTTGAACCTTAGGGTTAGAGATGTCGAGCACCAGCTGGTTGCGATAGTAATATGTGTCGCGCTTCGGCTGCATAATAACCCAGTCGGGATGTTTCTCGAAGAGCTCGCTCTTGGGGTTGACCATCTCCGGCTCTATCCAGATGCCAAACTTCACGCCTGCCTTCTTTGCATCTCTCACCAGTCCGGGTATTCCTTCAGGGAGCTTGCTCTTTGTGGCTTCCCAGTCGCCCAGGCCAGCATGGTCGTCCTTGCGCGGATACTTGTTGGCAAACCATCCATCGTCGAGCAGGAACATGTCCACACCCAGGTCCTTGGCGTCCTTCATCAGCTCAGCAAGGCTCTGCTGGTTGAAGTTGAAGCCCGTGTTCTCCCAGTTGTTGAGCAGAGTGAGGCGGTCGTCCATGCCCATGTTCACCTGATACCGGCGTGCCCAGTTGTGCAGGTTGCGTGAAGCCTCACCCATGCCGTTATTGCTCATGGCAAAGATAAACTCGGGTGTTGTGAACACCTCGCCAGCCTTCAGCTTATAGTCGGAAGCATAAGGGTTGATGGCAGGAATCACGCGCAGCGCACCCACGTTGTCCACCTCGAAGGTGAAGCGGAAATTGCCGGGCCATCCTATCGTGCCGAGCATCACCTTGCCCTCGTTCTCCTTGGCAGGCTCATCGAAGCCAAGCTCGAAGAAAGGCTCTGCTTGCATGGCGGCACGGGTGCCGAGCTTTGTGTCGACAATTCTTTTTCCTGTGCTCAGCTGTGTTGTCTCGGGCTGGCCTTCTTTCGCCCAGTCGCTATGATAATTGGTTAAGAAATATTTTGAAGACTTGAAGTAGAGCATGGTAGAGCTGTAACGCCAGAGGGTGACGGGCGATTTCTCGTTGTGGGAGATCTCGCTCCACGCCTTGATGACGTTCTCCTTGGCGTAAGCCACATAGTGGAGCTTCACGGTGAAGGGATAGACCTTGTCCTGAAGGGTTATCACGGTCTCGGTGCCACCCTCAACAGCTTTTTGCTCCGACGACTTATAATATAAATAGGTAGTCATGTTGCCGTCGGCATGAGTGGCGGCCACTGCCGGCTCGAAGAAGTCTTCGGCTCCTGATGTGGCATACACCTCATGTCCGCGTTGGCACACGGATCCGTCAGAGGCAGCATACACGTCCCACTTCAGGTTATCATAATCGGACGGATTGAGCAACTTATCGCCAAGATAGACCTGATAGAGACGGCCTTTAGGCGACACTTTCATCACGAGGTCGGTCTTGTCGGTAGACACTCGGATTACTTTCTGAGCGAATGTCATGACAGACGTCATGCACAGCGCAGCAATCAACATAATAGATTTTTTCATTATCTTTTTGGTTTCTGATTATTGAACTTCTTTTATTGCTATAATTTCTCCATTTTCGCATACGCCGTGAGCAGGTATCTGTCCTTCATCACATAAACATAAAAGGAAGCTTATCGTTCATGACAGCTTCCTTTTTTTGTTTACACGTTGCGTTTTTATGTTCTGATTTTGTCTCTTTTCTTTAACCCCAATCGGTCATTAGGCCGTTATATGTCTTATTTTAGCCTACTTGTAAAGCACAGCGATGCCTGTTGAGCCTACCTTGCCGGTGATGGTGGTTTTGGTCACTTTAAACTTTCCGCCGCCCACCTTGTCGGTATAGGTTCCTGCCTTGAGCCAGTTGCCGCTGCCGTCGCCGTTGGCAAACGTCACGGTCTTGTCAGTGTTGCTGCCCGCAAGAACAACAACGGCACCGCTCTTGCGCACCTGTGCCATGAGATCGCTGTTGCTGACACAACAGTTGGGCTCGCCAGCACATTTGTTGTGCATGTGGTTCACCTCTGCCACCTGGGGAGCGGTGAAATGGGTGCTGCCCTTTGCGCCAAAGATGATGTCTTTTGCCTCTTTACCCAAGGGGCGCGAATAATAGAGCGTTGTGGCATCGTTGTTGCCCGCCATGATGGCGTATGAACGGTCGATAAACTGCTGGTCAACATACTTGCTCCATGCGTCTCTGCCCGAGTTTGAGTAGGTGTCGTGGCTCTCGCCCCAATACACCAGCTTGTTGCCCTCGATGCCTCTGAACACCAGATTTCCCTTCAACTTGCTTGTGCCGCCAGCAGCAAAGGCCTGCGTCACGTCGTTGCCGTAGGTGTTGTCGGTAATGCTCATGTACTGGGTGTATTCCTTGAAAAGCTTGTCGGGGTTAGAGCTGCCTGGCGTGTTCAGGATCTCGCCATAATTATACATGTCCTGGTCCACGACATTGGCGATGAACGAGTCGTTCTCTGAAGGCAGGCCGACATGCTTGATGGCGTCCCAACGAATGCCGTCAACGCCACAGGCCTTAAGGCTCTGTATGTAGGCACTCAGAATTTTCTGCACGCGCGGGTCCTCGGTCTTCAGGTCCCACATGCCAATCCTGCCGTGGGTCACAGAGTAGCGGTCGGCATCGTTGCAGTAGCCCTTATAGTCGTGATAGAGGCTCTCGTCTTGCAGACGGGCAGAAACATTCTTCAAGTTGCCGTTGGTGTGGTTGGCCACCACGTCGACAATAATCTTCACGCCATACTTATGAGCTTCCTTACAAAGACTCCTAAGCGCAGCTTCATCTCCCAGACCGTTGCCAATGATAAAGTCGTGCGGCTGATAGACCATGTACCAGATTGAACCTGCGTTCTCTTTCTGATGAAGCGGCGAGGTCTGCACAGCTGTGAAGCCAGCCTTTGCGATGTTGGGAAGCTCAGCCTGGATGTCGCTCAATTTCCAATCGAAGCAATGCAGGATGACGCCATCCTGGATCTTGTCTTTCAGGCCATATTTGTTGCCTGCAAAGACGTTCGATGCCAGCGAAAGAAGCATCGCCAACACAAAAATGCCGTAACGAGTTGTTTTTTTCATAGTTTTTCTTTTAAAATTATTAAAGTGTCTTTTCGGCCATAAAGTTAACACCTCTTTTTCTATTTGCTTGTCACATGAAACGAAAATAATGAAAAAAAGTGGGAAAACGATTGCACAAAGCCCCAATTCGAAAACCTCAAGCAAGCGTCGCCGCGCTCGACCTTACCGCTCGTCAGAGCAATAAGGCGGCGAATCTCAAGCAAGCGGCGCCGAAGGCGGCGAATATTTATAAACGCAAAAAAAGGAAGCCTATCGTGATGACGAGCTTCCTTTTTAACGTTGTCCTAGGCGGATTCGAACCACCACAAACAGAACCAAAACCTGTTGTGCTACCATTACACCATAGGACAATGTGGATGCAAAGTTACAATTTTTTGCAAAAACAGCCAAACGAAACAGCCTTTTTTTTAGACCTGCACAACGATTATGCGGTTTCGCGTGGTCAAAAGGAGCCTTTCATAAGCCATTTGTCTATTTTTCAAAACATCAATTTCCATTAATAGAACATTCTTGCGCTCCGACAAACGATGTTTTTGAAAAAACAAAGCCGTTTTTGAAAGACAACGTTGTTTTGGTTTTACCACACAGCTTAGGCTGTTGTGGCAAGACATCGCTAAAAGACAATGTTGAAATTGTTTTTCATAATTGTCTCTATTGTCTCTATTGTCTTTAAAACAACGCAAGAAAGTAGGTTGTGTTCATCACCGCTCCCTCATGCCATTCTTGCTGCGAAGGTCTTAAAGACAATAGAGACAATAGAGACAATTTTTTTTGTTGTTGAAAAGCTTCAAATTTTGTTGTTCAAAGCCCTCTTTCTGTTGTTGAAAAGCCGCGCTGTGTTAACATTACCCTTTGCGACAGGTCAAAGCGAGGAGTTGTCGCTCCCTTACTTCACCGTCACAAGATAATAGTTCTTCTTTCCGCGCTGCACGAGCAGATACTTGCCGTCGATGAGGTCGTCGGCGGTCACAGTCTGGTCGAAGGCAGCAAGCTTCTCCTTGTTGAGCGACACGCCACCGCCCTGAACGAGCTTGCGCATCTCACCCTTTGAGGCGAACACCTTGCAGTCGTCGGCTGTGAACATGTCCACAGCGGGCTGTCCGAGCTTGTCGGCACCGATGGTGAAGTGGGGCACGCCGGCAAATACGTCGAGCAGCGTAGCCTCGTCGAGCTTCTGCAGGTTCTCCTTTGTTGCCTTTCCGAAGAGAATGTTTGAAGCCTCCTGAGCTGTCTGGAGGTCCTCCTTCGAGTGAACCATGACGGTCACCTCCTCAGCCAGACGCTTCTGGAGCACACGGCGTCCCGGATCCTGCTGATGCTCAGCCACCAGCGCGTCGATGGTCTCCTTGTCGAGGTCTGTGAAGATCTTGATGTAGCGTTCAGCCTCCACGTCGCTCACGTTAAGCCAGAACTGGTAGAAGGCGTAAGGAGTGGTGCGGTTGCGGTCGAGCCACACGTTGCCGCTCTCTGTCTTTCCAAACTTCTTGCCGTCGCTCTTTGTGATGAGCGGACAGGTGAGACAGTAAGCCTCGGCCTCGTTGCCCAGCGTGCGGCGAATCAGTTCGGTACCCGTGGTCATGTTACCCCACTGGTCGTTGCCTCCAAGCTGCAGACGCACGCCATATTTCTGATATTGATAGAGGAAGTCGTAGCCCTGCAGGAGCTGATAGGTGAACTCGGTGAACGACAGTCCGTCGCGTGATGTGCCGTTCAGTCGCTGCTGCACGCTCTCCTTGGCCATCATATAGTTGACGGTGATGTGCTTGCCCACCTCTCGTGCGAAGTCGAGGAATGAGAAATCTTTCATCCAGTCATAGTTGTTGACCAGCTCGGCCTTGTTAGGCTCTGTGCCGTCAAAGTCGAGAAATTTCGACACCTGCTTTTTTATGGCCTCCTGGTTGTGGTAGAGCGTCTCTGTGTCGAGGAGGTTACGCTCCTGGCTCTTGCCTGAAGGGTCACCGATCATGCCCGTAGCTCCACCCACGAGCAGGTAAGGCTTGTGTCCGCAGCGCTGCAGGTGACGTAGCATCATTATGCCACAGAGGTGGCCAATGTGCAGAGAGTCGGCAGTGGGGTCGGTGCCCAGATACGCAGACACCATGTGGGTGTTGAGATATTCCTCAGTGCCCGGCATAATCTGCGCGAGCATGCCGCGCCAGCGCAGTTCTTCTACGAAATTCTTCATCTTTCTTATGTTTTTTCTTATGTTTGATTTTTTTATTGTTTATAGAGTTAGCGGCTGTTTACCTTCTCCTTCTCTTTTTCCTTCTCCCTCACCCCGTCCGTCGTCCTTTCCTGTTGTCTCGTTCCGCCATTTTCCCTTTGGCGGCACAGGGTCGTAGCCACTGCCTCCCCACGGGTTACAGCGCAAGATGCGCCAAAGGGTCAGCAGCAATCCTTTTATGGGGCCGTGTTTCAGGAGAGCCTGCCTGCCATACTCGGAGCAGGTGGGTGTGAAACGGCATGAGGGTGGGGTGTAGGGCGTTATGAAATGTTGATAAAACAAGATGGGCAGCACCAGGAGCCACGCCAGCGCCTTCATGACAAGGCCGAACAGCACCTTTGCAGCCTTCGCGACAAGGGTTGCAGCCCTTGATAAGACCCTTGAGAAGGCCGTTAAGAAAGCCGTTGCCACAGCCACAAGACGTTTTTTCTCACTCATGTCTGCTATGTTCAGAACGTTCGTGAGCCTGTTCCTTGCCGCTGATGCGTTCCTCAAGACGGGAGAGGAGATTCTGCATTTTCCGTGCAATGCGGTCCGTAGGGTGCAGATTGTTGTCGATGCAGATGAACGCCATGACCACCTTCTTGTCGTGCTGTCGTGCTGTCATGGCCTCGATGACCCCGTGCTTGAGGTGTCGGTAAGCCTCCCTGACCTGTCGCTTCACGCGGTTACGCTTCACGGCACGTTTGAAGCAGCGTTTAGGCACACTGACGAGCATCTGCGCTGCCGGCTCCCCTTCCTGCCGGTCGGTTATCATGTAGACCATTCTGATAGGGAATGCCGACATGGCACGGCTCTGCCCTCCACCGAAGAGTTGCTCCACGGTGTTTCTGCTGCACACACGTTCGCTCTTTGTGAGCGTGTCGTGTCGCTGCTGCTGTCCACAGTTTGCCGTTTCAGGCTCCACAGCCTTCAACCTGTCTTCTTGTCCACTCATCGTTATATCGTTATCTGCTTCCTTGCCTATAAAACCTATAAAGCCAATAAAGCTTATATAGCTTATCTGTCACGAATGCCTTATCTCAGAACAGCCCACAGCTCTCAACCTTAGCTCATCTCAAAAAGCTCCTCTAAAAAGCTCGATCTTTGGTCGCTTGCCAGAGCAAGACGGTGATGGGAGAGCCCTTTTATCTCCAACCAGCCTTAGGTATTCACTCCCCTCCATAAGGGGAGGGGTGAGCCGCCGAAGGCGGCGAGGGGGAGGGGCTTTACTTATTATTCTTCGCCAAATAAGCCTTCAGCGCTCCCGTCATCGACGGATGTTCCTTTGTAGGAGCTTCGAGGTCCAGGCGCAGTCCCTCAGCCTCCACAGCCTTTGCTGTTGCCGGTCCGAAGGTGGCAATGCGCACGTCACCCTGTGTGAAGCTCGGGAAATTTTTAGTGAACGCCTTGATGCCTGTCGGCGAGAAGAACACGAGCATGTCACAGTCGAAAGCCTTTGCTTCCTCCTCGGTGAAGTCGTTGCTCACGGTGCGATACATCACACACTCCTTGTGGTTGAGCTTCTT
>UQTI01000049.1 GCA_900543975.1 uncultured Prevotella sp.
TTAGGATACAAGATTCTCAATCTTGGCATAGGGGTTCGATTCCCCTATCCACTACTTAAAAGCAACTGTTACCTCAAGAAGGTAGAATTTTTTTTAAATCTACGGATATAAGGAGAGATGATGTGCAGATATACAACAAGTATTGACGCCATCACTTTTTTTGTTTTATAACGATCCATTTTGAAACGATTCTTTTGAAACACAACTTGTTCCATATAACCTCTTTCTTCTCGGGCCCTCGTCGCGCGATGGCCTTAAGCTTATATGTTCTCGCTCCTGTGCTCGCTTCCGTGCTGCTTTCAGCCTGTTCGTCAAACAAGTTTCTTGCCGACGATGAGTGCCTGCTCTCCAAAGTGGAGCTTAAGAGCGACAACAAAGCCGTGGCAACAGAACCCCTCGTACCTTACATACGCCAGAAAGCCAACTCGAAGTGGTTTTCGCTCTTTAAGGTTCCTCTCGGCACCTATTGTCTCTCGGGCAAAGACACCACCCGTTGGATAAACCGCGTGCTCAGAGCCATGGGCGAAGCGCCCGTGGTGTTCGACTCGGCCCAGGCCGTAGCCACATGCTCAGACCTGCAGATGGCCATGCGCAACATGGGCTACCTGCAAGCCACAGCCTCTTTCAGCACCAAGAGCCACAAGAAGAAAACAAGCGTGACCTACAACCTCCATCCTGCCGACCCCTTCTCTGTGGGAACCATGCGTACCGTGGTCGAAGACGACAGCCTGAAGCAAAAGTTTATTTCGGGTCAGATGGGAGAGTGCTCCATAAAAAAGGGTGGACGTTTCTCCATCGATGCTCTCAACGGAGAGCGCAAACGCATAACGCGGCTGCTCAACGACAACGGCTATTATCGTTTCAACAAAGATTTTATCAGCTTCGAGGCCGACTCTGCCGACGCGCTCAAACGTCAGGTCGACCTAACGATGTATCTGCATAAGTATAAGTTTAACAACAACAGCCCGGAGCAAAACCATCGTTGTTATCTTATCAATTCGATACGCTACGTCAGCGGCGACGACAGCACCCGCATTCCGCTGCGCGAGAGTGTGTTACACGACAACACATCGTTGCGTGAGGGAAAACCCTACAGCGCCACAGATCTGCAAAACACCTACAACCGCTTCGCTCGTCTCGCAGCCGTGCGTTACACCAACATTCGTTTCACGGAACAGCCCGACACGGCCTTGCTCGACTGCCAGATTCAGGTGAGCATGAACAAGCCAAACTCTGTCTCCTTCCAGCCCGAAGGCACCAACACGGCCGGAGACCTCGGAGCTGCTGCCACGCTTACCTATGAGAACCGTAACATCTTCCACGGCTCAGAGGTGTGGAGCGTGCAGATGCGTGCTGCCTATGAGGCAATAACAGGGTTGGAGGGCTATCAGAATCAAAACTACATGGAGTATGGGCTTGAGTCGAAACTGCTCTTCCCGCGTTTCCTCGCACCTTTCATCTCGTCTTCGTTCAGACGAAACAGCACGGCCAAGTCGGAGCTCGCCATGAGCTACAATCTGCAGAACCGTCCCGAGTTTCATCGCCGCGTCTTCACCTCAACATGGCGTTACCTGTGGGCAGAACCCCATCACCACACCACCTACCGCTTCGACCTCGTAGACCTCAACTATGTCTACATGCCGTGGATCTCGAAGACCTTCAAGGAAGATTATCTTGACGATGTGTCAAACCGCAACGCCATCCTGCGTTACAACTATGAGGATCTGTTCATCATGAAGATAGGCGCAGGTCTGACCTATAACGACGGCACCCATGTGCTGCGTGCCAACATCGAGACGGCCGGCAACCTGCTCAGCGCCTTCTCTCACGCTGTGGGCACACGTGTCAACAACTACGGGCAGCGCACGCTCTTCAACATTGCCTTCGCACAATATGCCAAGTTCGATTTCGACTATACCCACCTCCTCACCTTTGACGAGCACAACACGCTCGCTCTCCATGCAGGGTTTGGTGTTGCTTATCCTTACGGCAACAGCAACATCCTGCCGTTCGAGAAACGCTATTTCTCGGGAGGAGCAAGCTCCGTGCGCGGATGGGGCGTGAGAGAGCTCGGACCGGGCAGGTTCAAGGGGACCGACGGACGCATCGACTTCATAAACCAGACGGGCGACATGAAGCTCGACCTCAACGCCGAGCTGCGCACATACCTGTTCTGGAAGTTTAACGGCGCCTTCTTCATAGACGCAGGCAACATCTGGACCCTTCGCTCTTACGCCGAGCAGCCGGGCGGACAGTTTCGCTTCAACGAGTTTTACAAGCAGATAGCCGTGGCTTACGGTCTCGGCCTTCGTCTTAACCTCGACTATTTCGTCTTGCGTTTCGACGCAGGCATGAAAGCCGTCAACCCTGCCTATGAGACAAGCCGCGAACATTACCCCATCATGCACCCCTCCTTCAGCCGCGACTTCTCGTTCCACTTCGCCGTGGGTCTGCCGTTCTAATGAATGTTGAATTTTGAATTTTGAATGTTGAATTGTTGCGGCGGTTGCCGCAATTAGGAATTGTTGAATGTTCAATTATCTATTTTCTTCGCTTTTCGCTCTAAAGCGCCAGCCGTTTCCATACAGATAAAGACACATAAAGAAACAAAACAAAAAAACAAAACAAAAAAAAACAAAAAAAACAAGCTTATGGCCAGGGCTTTTGCCTTTGCCATAAGCTTGTTTCTTTATTGTTTGGACCATGCATGTAGACCATGCCTGTCTTCCCGGTCTCACACACTAACCGTCGACAAGCATAACGTCATGAGATCTTTCAACGGTTAATACCTGTATAATCGTTATATTTTATATAGTTATCATCGTTAATCTCTTCCAGCTCGTCGTCAAAACCGTCGTTGGCCCGAGCACCCATGGACCCTGGATAATTTTCCGATGAAGAGTTTTTTATGCCAATATAAATATCGCCGCACAAAGCCTCTTCGCCAATCCTGACATCGTGAATTTCAGGCTTAATGTATGTTTTCCTAACTATTTTCATAATTCCCTGAATTTTTAGTTGTTCATTTTTATCTTTGGCTATTGAGGATGTCAGAAAAACTGTTTATCTAACAACCACCTTTCGGCCGTTCCAAATGTACACGCCCTTAGGCAGGTTCTTCAGAGAGTGGCCCACCACGTCACCTTGCAGGTTATAGACCTTGCCTGCTTCCGAAGCTGCTTTGCCCTCAACGTTGGTTATAATGTTTAGTATTTTTATATTATTAATAATGAATGGAATATAGGTGTATTGGAAATGTATATAAAATTGAAAAAAGAAAAAGTTTGTAAAAATTACAGATTTTATTTGGCGGTTTCAAATATAGTTGCTATCTTTGCATCGAAATAAAAAAGAAGACAACAATATGTACGAACCAGATGCGTATAACCGATTAGTTGCCTGTGGGCTACGTCCCTCGATGCAAAGGCTTGCCATAATGAGATATCTTATGTTGCATGCCACCCATCCCACGATAGAGGATATCTTTCGCGATTTGAAAGGGGAGATTCCAACACTCAGTCGCACGACGTTGTATAACACCTTGCGCTTGTTCGCAGAGAACAAAGCAGCGCAGATGATAACCATAGACGACCATCATGTGTGTTACGACGGCGACATGCGGCCTCATGTACATTTCTTATGCAAGAATTGTGGCAAGGTAATCGATTTGTTTGATGTGCCTGCACCAAGCTGTGATGAGGTGAAAGAGGTTTGTGGACATAAGGTTGATGATGTGCAGCTCTATTATAGAGGCATCTGTTCTGAATGTCAAGAAAAAACAGGGTCGTTGGCTAAAACCACGGCTTGAATTACAATAACATTAACAATAACAAAAAATTAAAACAATAACATTATGAAAAAGAAGTTTATTTGCACCGTTTGCGGTTATATCTATGAGGGAACAGAAGCTCCCGAGTCTTGTCCCGTATGCCACGCCCCCAAGAGCAAGTTTAAGGAGATGGATGAGGTAGGTGACCAGCCTGCTTTCGCTACTGTTCACACTCTTGGTGCTGCTCGTAAGGAGGAGGCTAACGCCGAGATGATCAAGGACCTTGAGACCCACTTCAATGGCGAGTGTGGCGAGGTAGGTATGTATCTGGCCATGAGCCGTCAGGCAGACCGCGAGGGCTATCCTGAGATTGCTGAGGCTTTCAAGCGTTACGCTTTCGAGGAGGCTGAGCACGCAAGCAAGTTTGCTGAGCTGCTGGGTGACGTGTTGAAGGATACCAAGAGCAACCTTGAGGCTCGTATCGCTGCTGAGCGTGGCGCTTGCGAAGACAAGTTCCGTATTGCCAAGAACGCTAAGGCTGCCGGCATGGACGCCACACACGATACCGTTCATGAGATGGCTAAGGACGAGGCTCGCCATTGTGCTGGCTTCATGGGTCTCTACAAGAGATACTTTGCTAAGTAAGAACACTTTAGATCCCTATAAAGGGATTTAGGTCTCTATAAAGGGATTTAGATTTCTATAGGGAAATAATATTTCATAAGTGGAATAATATTTCTATAAGTAAATAAGGTTTCTAATGGGAAAAATATTTCTCTAAATAGAAATTATATTTCTATAAAAGAACAGGATGTCTTAACACAATTGATAGTTGTTGTGTGTAAGACATCCTGTTTTTTTATATGGCGTTTTAAGTTTCTATGCAATTATGGCAGAACTTGTGTGGTACGTTCTTTTGCCATATTCTTCCTGACGCTTGGTGCTTTATAGACAATTGGTGTCAGCCATCAGTTTGAACATATCGTTTTTGTATTTTTTAATTTCGTTTGGCGTGAATATTTTCTCTATCACGCCATCCTCATTAACAAGATATGTTGTGCGCAGGATGCCGATGGTCTTACGTCCACATGTCACCTTCTCGCCCCAGCAGCCGAGCTCCTGAAGCAAGGTTGTCTCTGTGTCGGCAATAAGAGGAAACTGCAACCCATGAGCGTCGGCAAACTTCTTCTGTAGGGTTTGTTTGTCTTTGCTTACACCAATAATGTCGTAACCGGCAGCAGCCAACTCTTCCTTGTGTGCCTGCAACGAGCAGGCTTCTGTTGTGCATCCGCTGGTGTTGGCTTTAGGATAACTGTAAAGCACGATCTTGCGACCACGATAGTCGCTTGCCTTTATCTCTTTTCCGTCTTGGTCCATGCCAAGTATTTCCGGTATCTTATCTCCAATATTCATAGTTGTACAGATTTTGTAAAATCAAATGTTTGTTTCTTTATCGACCCCCTTACAGTTTATCGAAGCTTACAGTTTCCTCTGTTGGAGCGTGGCGCTTCTCCTTTTCTTTCGGTTCTGTTGCATCAGGCGAGTTTTTTGTATGCTCTATGGGGTTGCCTTCCTCGTCGAGCATAATCTCCTCTTCCACATGAATGCTGTCTGTCTGCAACGTGTCGCGCTTAGAGTGGCTGTAATAGCTTGCACAGTTGTACATGCTGCTAAGAATTGCATCGTCCTTGGGCTTTCCAAACTTGGCGTGATATTGCTTGAAGTTGGGGTCAGACAGGAGTGCCTGTACAAAATATCCGCAGATGGGGAGCGCCGTGCGGCTGCCTTGTCCGAGAGCGCCTGTGCGGAAATGGATGCAACGATACTCGCCGCCAACCCATGCGCCTACAACCAGCTTCGGACTAACACCCATGAACCACGCATCAGAGTGGTTGTTTGAGGTTCCTGTCTTGCCACCCCAATCGGTATCTTTGTAGCTGTCGCCCAGATATCCTCCGAAGCTCATAGACGTTCCGCCCGGCTCACGCAAACCACCCATGAGCAGTTGCTGCATGAAGAACGCGCTACGGTAGGGTATGGCCTGTTCTTCTGCTGTAGGTGCCGTGTAGACCACCTTGCCGTCTTTGTCGACAATTCGCGTCACGACCACAGGCTCATGATGCACGCCGTCGTTGGCAATGGTGCAATAAGAGTTGGCAAGCTCCAGGAGGTTTATGTCGCTTGATCCGAGAGCCAATGCAGGTGTGGCATCGAGCGGACTCTTTATTCCCATCTTATGGGCTGTCTCCACTATTCGTGAAATGCCCATCTCCTGTCCCAGCCGCACGGCCACAGAGTTGATGCTTCGTGCGAATGCACTCTTCAAGGCCATAGAGTCGCCGCTGAACGAACCGTTGGCGTTTGTTGGTGCCCATGTAACCTCTTGGTTCTTTTTTTTGTCAAACACCTGCATGCTGAAATATTCGTCACGTCGTTTGTCGCAAGGCGTGAGCCCCTGGTTCATGGCTTCTGTGTAGACAAAGAGCTTGAAGGTTGAACCAGGTTGGCGCATGGCTGTTACCTTGTCATATTTCCATGTGTTGAAATTGATGTCGCCGACCCATGCCTTAACAGCACCCGTCTGAGGCTCCATGGCCACGAAGGCACAATGCATGAAATGCACCATGTAGCGTATAGAGTCCATGGTCGACATCTGCTCCTCTATAAATCCCTTTTCATAGTCGAACAGCTTCACGGTATGTGGCTTGTTGAGATAATAGTCGATAGAGTCGGGGCTGTTCTCAAACTTGTTCGACAGATATTTGTATACAGGAAGCTTCTTTGCAATGCCTTCGATGAATCCTGGAATGACCTTGTGGTTCTCGTCTTGCCACGGTTCCTCGTTGCCCCAATGGTTCTTGAAGTTGCGTTGCACGATCTTCATCTGCTTTATGGCAGCCTGTTCAGCATACTCCTGCATGCGCGAGTCGAGGGTGGTGTATATTTTCAGACCTGAGCTGTAGAGGTCATAATCGTTCTCCTCGCACCAATCTTTAAGATAGTTTGCCAAATACTCGCGATAATACAACGCCTTGCCGTCATAGTTGCTCTCCACACTATAGTTGAGCGTTATGGGCTTAGCCGAAATAGAGTCATACTGCGCTCTGTTTATATCGTTGTGTCTCAGCATGTTTGAGAGCACGATATTGCGTCGTTTCAGACTGTTCTTTGGGTTTATTCGCGGGTTATAATAGGTTGTTGCCTTGAGCATTCCAACGAGCACAGCCATCTGGTCGAGCGTCAGTTCTGACGGCGTGGTGTTGAAATAGGTCTTGCAGGCGGTCTTTATGCCGAAAGCGTTAGATCCGAAATCTACCGTGTTGGCATACATCGTGAGAATGTCCTTCTTGTCATATACGAGCTCAAGCTTTGTAGCAATAATCCATTCCTTGCTCTTCATGACCAGCATCTTGATGCCGGGTATGTAGCCAAGCAGGCCAGTAGAATATTGCGTGCGCACGCGGAACATGTTTTTTGCCAGCTGCTGCGTTATGGTCGATGCTCCACGGGCGTCGTGGTGCACGATCATGTCTTTTGCAGCTGCAAGCATTCCTGTGAAATCTATTCCGTGATGTTTGTAGAACCGTTCGTCCTCTGTGTCGACAAGCACTTTCCAGAATGTCGGGTTCACGTCCTCAAACTTTACAGGTGTTCTGTTCTCGTTAAAAAACTTGCCAATGAGCTTTCCGTCAGCACTATAGATCTCAGAAGCCTGATGCGTTTCAGGGTTCATGATTCTGCTGAAGCCGGGGCTTTTTCCGAAGAGCCACAGGAAGTTGGTGTCAACCATTCCGAGGTAAATAAAAAAGGCGGCAATGCACGACACAAAGCCAATGAGCGATTTTGTGTACCATGCGCGACCTTTATACAGATTTTTGTACCATGGCCAGAAAGCGCGTATCTTCTGCCATAGCGTAGCGAGACATTGTTTAATCTTATTCATCTGTTACACCTTAATTGTTTGTTAGTGTTTTGCTTACAAGATACAAATTTACAAAAATAGGTTCAACCTACCTATTGTTTTCTATATATTTTATAATTTCTTTAATGTTCTCGGGCTCAAACCACGCCAATGTGTCATCGCGTTTGAACCATGTGAGCTGCTTGCGGCAGTAACGGCGCGAGTTGCTTTGTATCTTGAAAACCGCCTCGTCCAGAGTTGTCAGTCCGTCAAAATGTTCAAACAGCTCTTTGTAGCCCACCGTGTTAAGGGCGTTGAGCCCGCGCAGCCGACAAACCTTTCGTGCCTCCTCCAGCAGCCCGTCGTCCATCATCTGCTCCACGCGCTTGTTTATGCGGTCGTATAGTAGCTCGCGTTGCCGTGTGAGCCCAATTTTTATGATGTTGAACGGTCTTTTTTTCCGTGTGTTTGTGCGGAACGACGAGTAGGTCTTTCCCGTAGAGTGGCAAATTTCGAGCGCGTGTACCACGCGTCGCGGGTTGTTGCGGTCCACAATGGCCCAATGTTCGGGGTCTATCGTGCGCAGCTCCTCCACCAGGGCAGGCAGCCCCTCTTCAGCCAGTCGGCGCTTCATGAGCTCTCGTGTGTCGTCGTCGACGGTCGGTATGTCGTCTATTCCGTTACACACGGCATCAATATACATCATGCTTCCGCCACACATCATGGCGATGTCCGATTGTGAGAAAAGCGTGTCAAGGAGTTGCAGCACGTCTTCTTCATAAAGAGAAGCGCTGTAATAGTCGGTTATGGAGTGGTTTCCTACAAAGAAATGTTTTACACGGCGTTGTTGCTCGGCGGTAGGTGCCGCCGTGCCTATCGGTATCTCAGAAAATATTTGCCGAGAATCAGCATTAATAATAGGTATGCTATAATTCTCGGCAATATTCAAACTTGTTTCTGTCTTACCGACACCTGTAGGACCTACAAGGACAATAAGAGTTTTCATTCAAAAAAAATAGTAGGCTTTGTTTTCTCTTATCTGATGATTCCGCGTTTTGACGACTCCACGAAATCGATGATATACTGAATCTCTGGCGTGATCTGCAGGTTCTTGCGAATCTCCTCAATGCCTTCCGACAGAACTGTCTTCGAGTAGAGCAGACGGTAAGCGTCGTGTATGAGCGTTATGAGATCGTTTGAGAATCCGCGGCGTCGCAGCCCCACGAGGTTAAGGCCACAATAGCGTGTGGGCTCCTTTCCTGCTATGATGTAAGGAGGAATGTCCTGACTGAAGCGGCAGCCGCCCTGGATCATGACGTAGCCGCCGATCTTGCAGAACTGGTGGCAGAGCACGGTCGCGCTCACGATGGCGTTGTCGTCGATTGTAACCTCTCCCGCAAACTTGGTCGAGTTGCCTATGATGACCCCGCTTCCCACCACGCAGTCGTGGCCGATGTGCATGTTCTCCATGAGCAGGTTGTTGCTTCCCACCACGGTACGTCCCTTCGATGCTGTTCCTCTCGATATGGTCACGTTCTCGCGAATGCTGTTGTTGTCGCCAACCTCGCAGGTTGTGTGCTCTCCGCGAAACTTGAGGTCTTGAGGTTTTGTTGAGATGCTTGCTCCGGGGAAGAACTCGTTGTTGCTTCCTATGCGTGCTCCCTGATGAATGGTCACGCTGTTGAGCAGGTTATTGTTGTCGCCGAGCACGGTGTCCTTGTCTATGAAACAGAACGGGCCGATGTTGTTGTTGTCGCCGAGCTTTGCCTCGGGATGAATGTATGCTAACGGACTGATGTTGTTCATTGTAAAAATCTTTTTATGTTGTTCTTCACAAACGTTTCCGCCTGTTATTTACAAACGCCTTATTTGTTCTTCACGATCTGCGCCGTGAACGTGGCTTCCGACACAACGTGGTCGCCAACAAACACATAGCCCTTCATGGAAGATATGCCGTGGCGCACGGGAGCCAAGAGGTCGACTTTGAACATGAGCGTGTCGCCGGGCACAACCTTCTGGCGGAATTTCACGTCGTCAATCTTGAGGAAATAGGTAGACCAACGCTCGGGTTCCTCAAGGTTGTTGAGAACGAGCAGTCCGCCACATTGTGCCATCGCCTCGATCTGCAGAACGCCCGGCATCACAGGCTCCTGGGGGAAATGTCCCTGGAAGAAAGGCTCGTTGGCTGTTATGTTCTTCACGCCCACAATGCTTGTCGCTCCGAGAGCAATGACCTTGTCGACAAGCTGCATGGGGTAGCGGTGGGGCAGGAGCTCACGAATGCGCACGTTGTCCATCACGGGTGCGTCGTTCGGGTCATAGATGGGCGCCTGAATCTCATGCTTGCGTATTTCGCGGCGCATCTGGCGTGCAAACTTGTTGTTTATGGTGTGTCCCGGACGTGTTGCTATGATGCGTCCCTTGATAGGCTTGCCTATGAGCGCCATGTCGCCTATGATGTCGAGGAGCTTGTGACGTGTACATTCGTTCTCCCACACCAGCGGCTTGTGCTGAATGTATCCGAGCTTCGTGGCGTCCATGTGGGGCACCTTGAGGAAGTCGGCAAGCTGGTCCAGACGCTCCTGTGTTGTCTGCTTCTCGTAGATCACGATTGCGTTGTCGAGATCGCCGCCCTTAATGAGGTTAGCCTTGAGCAGCGGCTCTATGTCGCGCACAAAGACGAAGGTGCGTGCTTGTGCAATCTCAGTAGGGAACGCGTCCATCTTGTCGAGCGTTGCAAACTGGCTGTTGATAAATTTCGAGTTGAATGAGCACATGGCTGTGAGGCTGAACTCCTCGTCGGGCAGGATGGTTATGCATGAACCTGTCTCCTCGTCCTTTACCTCAATTTTCTTGCGTATGATGTACCAGTCTTTCGGGGCGTTGAGCTCTTCAATGCCCACCTCCTCTATTTTTGTGATATACATGGCAGCGCTGCCGTCGAGGATAGGAAACTCTGGTCCGTTGACCTGGATCAGACAGTTGTCTATTCCCAACGCGTAAAGCGCGGCAAGACCATGCTCCACGGTCGACACGCGCACATCGCCCTTTCCGAGCACCGTTCCGCGTTGTGTGTCGACCACATGCTCGGCAACGGCATCGATGATAGGCATTCCTTCAAGGTCTATGCGCTGTATCTTGTAACCATAGTTCTCAGGAGCAGGGTTGAACGTCACGGTGAGGCTCAAACCTGTATGCAGGCCCTTTCCACAGAGAGAAAAGCTGCCTTTTAACGACTTTTGTTTATGCGTGTTCATTATCTATGTGCGTGCACGTTAGTGTGCGCGCGGCAGTTGTCTATTAAAGGTTTATAATTGTTTGTTCTTCAGCTCGTCAATCTGCTTTTGCAGCTCCGCGATCTGTCTGTACATCTCCGGCAGACGGCGGAAGACAGCCTGAGAGCGGAAGTAGGCTTTCGGCTCCATGGGAGGAGTGCCGATGAGCTGCTCGTTGCCCTTGATGTTGCCTGGCACGCCCGACTGTGCTCCGAGGAACGTCTTGTCGCCAATGGTTATGTGTCCAGCCAGACCGACCTGTCCTCCGAACATGCACCATGATCCCACCTTGGTGCTGCCCGCAATGCCCACTTGAGCCGACATCACGGTGTTCTCGCCCACCTCCACGTTGTGTGCAATCTGCACGAGGTTGTCGAGCTTCACGCCCTTGCGTATGATGGTGCTGCCCATGGTTGAGCGGTCCACACATGTGTTGGCGCCGATCTCCACGTTGTCCTCAATGGTCACGATGCCGATCTGCGGAATCTTGTCGTAGCCCTCGGCGTTGGGTGCGAATCCGAACCCGTCGGCGCCGATAACGGTTCCCGAGTGAATGGTCACGTTGTTGCCCAGGCGACAGTCGTGGTAGATGCTCACGTTAGGATAGATCAGGCAATGGCTTCCCACCTTCGCGTTGTCGCCGACCACGGCGTGCGGATAAATCTGCGTGTTGTCGCCAATGACAACTCCCTCGCCGATGTAGGCGAATGCTCCGATGTAACATCCCTCTCCAATTTTTGCCGTTGGAGCTATGAACGCGAGGCTGTCGATGCCTTTCTTTACGGGCAGGCTCGACTGGTAGAGCTGCAGCAGCTTGGCCACACACTCGTATGCGTTCTTGACACGTATGAGCGTTGCGCTTACAGGTCTCTCCAGCTCCACGTCGTCGTTGACGAGCACTATTGACGACTTTGTGTCGTAGATGTAATGCGTATATTTAGGGTTTGAAAGAAAAGAAATGGCTCCTGGCTTGCCTTCTTCAATCTTGGCGAAGGTGTTAACCGAGGCATTTTCGTCTCCTTCTATTTTTCCGTTTATAAATGCAGCAATTTGTTTGGCTGTAAACTCCATTTCTTTATATGTTTGTAAAATTGTTTTTGCAAAAATAGTAAAATTTATTTATAAAACTCACTATTAGTCATTTATTTTTGTAAAAGCAGCTGTTTTTGATGGTGTGAGTATAAGAAATGATGGTAAAAACAACCGTTGAGGTCGTTTTTACCATCATACAAGTTAGCTACACATGAAGAGGCCTTTATTTTTTGTTGGAGCGGCCTTCAATCTGATGTGTTATCCTATTTTTGCAAGTTCTTCGGCCATCTGCTCCTGAAGCTCCTTCGCCTTTTGTGCTGCCACCTCGGCAAAGTCGGTACCGTTAGAAGCGTAGATGATGCCGCGCGAGCTGTTGACGAGCAGACCACACTCTTTGGTCATGGCATATTTGCACACCTCGCTCAACGAGCCGCCTTGGGCGCCCACGCCCGGCACGAGGAGGAAATGGTCGGGAACGAGCTTGCGCACGTCTGTGAACATCTCGCCCTGTGTGGCTCCCACAACATACATCATGTTGTCCTTGTTGCCCCATTCCTGCGACTTTGTGAGCACCTTCTCAAACAGGCGTGTGCCCTGTTCGTCGGTTGTGAGTTGGAAGTCGTGGCTGCCCTTGTTGCTTGTGAGGGCGAGCAGCACCACCCACTTGTTCTCGTAACCCAGGAAAGGCGTCACGCTGTCCTCGCCCATGTAGGGAGCCACGGTAAGCGCGTCGATGTCATACTCCTCGAAGAAGGTGCGTGCATACATGGCGCTTGTGTTGCCTATGTCGCCGCGCTTGGCATCGGCTATGATGAAGTGGTTGGGATAGTGCTTCTGAAGATAGGTCACGGTCTTCTCGAAGGCCATGATGCCCTTCACGCCGAACGCCTCATAGAAGGCCAGGTTGGGCTTGTATGCCACACAGTAGGGGGCTGTTGCGTCGATAATCTGCTTGTTGAAGGCGAAGATGGGGTCTTCCTCCTTCAGCAGGTGCTGCGGTATCTTCTTTGTGTCTGTGTCGAGACCTACGCAGAGGAAGGTCTTCTTGCTGAATATCTCGTTTATTAGCTCTTGACGGGTCATTTTCTTGAATTTTGAATTTTGATTTTTGAATTTTAAACTCTTTGGGCTTTAAACTCTTGTGGCCAATTTTAGCTCTTGTAGCCCTTACAGCTCCGACTCTTTCATGCGTTCTGCGTTTTCTGCCACGGTCAAGGCATCGATCATGTCTTGAATGTTGCCGTTCAGGAAACCTTGCAGGTCGTGGGTGGTGTAGCCTATGCGATGGTCGGTAACACGTCCCTGGGGGAAGTTGTAGGTGCGGATCTTGGCTGAGCGGTCGCCTGTCGACACGAGGGTCTTGCGGCGGCTTGCGATGTCGTCCATATATTTCTGGTGCTCACGGTCGTAGATGAACGTGCGCAGACGCGAGAGGGCACGCTCCTTGTTCTTGGGCTGGTCGCGTGTTTCGGTACACTCGATAAGGATCTCTTCCACCTCGCCTGTGTTGGGGTTCTTCCACGGGTAGCGCAAGCGCACACCCGACTCGACCTTGTTCACGTTCTGGCCGCCGGCACCACTTGAACGGAACGTGTCCCATTTGATGTCGCCCTCGTTGATGTTTACCTCAAACTTGTCGGCCTCGGGGAGCACGGCCACGGTAGCGGCGCTGGTGTGCATGCGTCCCTGGGTTTCTGTGGCCGGCACACGTTGCACACGGTGCACGCCCGATTCATACTTGAGCGTGCCGTACACGTTGTCGCCGCTCACGGCAAAGTCGATCTCCTTGAAACCGCCCACGGCTCCTTCGCTCACGCTTGTCACGGAGAGCGCCCAGCCTTTGGCGTCGCAATATTTCTTGTACATGGAGAACAAGTCGCCGGCAAAGAGGGCTGCCTCGTCGCCGCCTGCTCCTGCACGGATCTCCATCTGCACGTTCTTCGAGTCTTCGGGGTCCTTGGGTATGAGCGCAATCTTTATCTCCTCCTCGATCTTGGGCTGCTTCTCCTCGTTCTCTGCCAGCTCCTCACGTGCCATCTCCTTCATCTCGGGGTCGGTCTCGTTGGCAAGGATGTCCTTTGCCTCCTTTATGCTGTTGAGACAGGCTATGTAGCGTTTGCGTGCGTCCATGATGTCGCTAAGGTCTTTATATTCCTTTGTGAGCTTCACGAAGCGTTGCTGGTCGCCTATGACGTTAGGGTCGGTAATCAAGGTTGACACCTCTTCAAATCGGCTCTCCAAGCCTTCCAGTTTCTGTAATATGTTGTTGTTGTCTGCCATTTTTTTATAGTTTCGCAACTCGTCAACTTGTCAACTCGTCTCTTTGTCAACAAATCTCCTCGTCAACATGTCAACTAAAAAAATCAATACTCAAAAGTTCCAAACTCCGACTTGATGGTGAGGCTCTTCTCTCCCTCTTCGATGTGTCCCACGATCTGTGCGTCGATGTTGAAGCTGCGGCTGATCTCCATAATGGCCTCTGCCTTTTCAGGAGCCACATAGATCTCCATTCTGTGTCCCATGTTGAACACCTTGTACATCTCTTTCCAGTCGGTTCCGCTTTCCTTCTGAATGGTCTTGAAGAGCGGCGGCACGGGGAACATGTTGTCCTTGACCACATGGCAGTTGTCGCCCACGAAATGTAGCACCTTGGTCTGTGCGCCGCCTGTGCAATGTACCATGCCGTGAATGTCGGCGCGATGCAGGTCCAGAATTTTCTTGATCACGGGAGCATAGGTGCGGGTAGGGGAGAGCACAAGCTGTCCTGCGTTCACGCTTGCTCCCTCAACCTTGTCGTCAAGGCGGTAAGAGCCGCTGTAGACCAGCTCGTCGGGCACGGCGTGGTCGAAGCTCTCGGGATATTTCTCTGCCAGATACTTGGCAAACACGTCGTGGCGTGCGCTCGTCAGTCCGTTGCTGCCCATTCCGCCGTTGAAGCGGTCCTCGTAGGAAGCCTGTCCGAAGGAGGCCAGACCCACGATGACGTCGCCCGGGCGAATGTTGGCGTTGTCTATGACGTCGGCACGCTTCATGCGGCAGGTCACGGTAGAGTCGACGATGATGGTGCGCACGAGGTCGCCCACGTCGGCTGTCTCGCCGCCTGTGGCATAGATTCCCACGCCCATGTCTCTCATCTGCTTAAGCAACTCGTCTGTGCCGTTGATGATGGCCGAGATGACCTCTCCCGGCACGAGCATCTTGTTGCGTCCGATGGTGCTTGACACGAGAATGTTGTCTACAGCTCCCACGCAGAGCAGGTCGTCCGTGTTCATGATAAGGGCGTCTTGTGCTATGCCTTTCCACACGCTCAGGTCGCCTGTCTCTTTCCAATACATGTAAGCCAGCGACGATTTTGTTCCTGCGCCGTCAGCATGCATGATGTTGCAATAGTCGGGGTCGCCGCCGAGAATGTCGGGAATGATCTTACAGAAAGCCTGTGGAAAGATGCCTTTGTCGATGTTCTTGATGGCGTTGTGTACGTCTTCTTTGGCAGCGCTCACGCCGCGCATCATGTATCTGTTTGAGTTGTCCATTATGTTGAAATTGTTGTTTTTCCTTGTTCTATGTTTTTTCTTCTCGTTTTCAGAGCGTTTTTATGCGCTCTTCTCCTCCCCAGAATTCCCAGCTGGCGAAGGCTTGCAGGAGCAGCATCTCGAGGCCGTTTTTCACGTTGGCCCCGTTTTCTGCTCCCCGTTGCATGAAGAGCGTCTCGTCGGGGTTGTAGATGAGGTCGTAAAGAATGTTGCGCGAGTCCATGGCCTCGTAAGGCAACTTCGGACATTGGTCGGCCTTTGGGTACATTCCGCAGGGAGTGCAGTTCACGATCACGTTATATTCGCGTATGGTCTCCGCCGTGATGTCGTCATAGGTTATTGCTCCTGGCTTTGGTGTGCGGCTCACAAAGAGCGTTTCCAGCCCGAGCTGTTGCAGGCCGTAGCGTATGGCCTTCGACGCTCCTCCCGTGCCCAGGATGAGCGCTTTCTTGTGGGTGTTGGTTTCGAGCATGGGCTCTATGCTTTGTGTGAACCCAATGACGTCAGAATTGAAGCCTTTAAGGAGGGTTTTGTTGCCCTTGTGGGTGACGCGCACCACGTTCACAGCTCCTATGGCCCTTGCCTCCTCGCTCATGTCGTCGAGGTAGCTGATAACCTTTTCCTTGTATGGTATGGTCACGTTAAGCCCCTTGAGCTCAGGGTTTGAGGCAAGAATCTCAGGGAGGTTCTCTATAGAGGGAATCTCGAAGTTGATATACTGTGCGTCGATGCCTTCGTTCTCAAATTTCTCGTTGAAATAGCCGATAGAGAACGAGTGGCCGAGCGGATAACCAATAAGTCCATACTTGTCCATAATTATCAGTTTTGTAGTTCTTTGTTAGAAATTCCTATTTTGTCGCCACATACATGGTGCAGATGCCGAACGTGAGCCGTCGGAATGTGGCTTTGGTAAACCCTGCGTTGAGCAGAATGTCGACCATGCGTTCGCCCTGCGGGAAGGCTTCAATGGTGGCCGTGAGGTAAGAGTAGGCGCTTGTGTCGCGCGAGACCAGCCGGCCGTAGACGGGCAGCACGGTGTGCGAGTAGACCTTAAACAGCTGCTTCATGGGCGTTCTCACGGGCGTGGTCAGCTCCAGTATGGTGAGCATGCCCCCAGGTCTCAGCACGCGGCACATCTCGGCCAGCCCCTTGTCGAGGTCGGCAAAGTTGCGTATGCCGAAGGCCGCCATGACGGCATCAAAACTGTTGCTTGGCAGGGTTAGCGCCGTGCAGTCTTCTTTCTTGAAGCTTATGATGTCTTGCAGGCCCCTGGCGGCAACCTTCTGCTGTCCTATCTCCATCATCTTCTCGCTGATGTCGATGCCCAGCACCTTGGCCGGCTTCAGGGCTTCGGCTGCCTTGATGGCAAAATCGCCCGTTCCAGTGGCCACGTCGAGAATGGTCTGCGGTTGCTTCTCCGCCAGCTTTTTTATGGCCGCGTTTCTCCACATCTTGTCGATGTTCCATGACAGACGGTGGTTGAGCTGGTCATAAGAGTGGGCTATGTGGTCGAACATCTGTTCCACCTGTTCGCCTTTCTTGCCGTCCTGCTTGTAGGGTTTTATCTTTTCCTGTTCGTAAACCATGATGGTTGTTGGTTGGTGTGGGATTCTCCGTGTCAACTCTTCTCCTTGTCAACTCGTCAACTTAAATGCGTAAAGAATGGCTGTGGCATTTTCCTTTTCCATTATGCCACGGCCATTCTTCTGTTGCGGGCTAAACCTTGTCAGATGCTTTTAAGCTTGTAACAACCTGATAAACGTTTGTTGTTTTGAAAGCCCTTCTGCCGACAAGTGTGTGCGCCCGAAAAGTGTTATTTTCTTGAAGCCAGATAAGCGGCAACGTTTTTCTCTATGCGAGCTGCGATGTCGCCCTCTTCTGCTGTCTTGTCAAACTTGTTGCCTGTGATGTGCTCATAGAGTTCGATGTAGCGGTCGCTCACGCTCTCGCAATACTGGTCTGTCATCTCGGGCACGGTCTGTCCCGGCTCGTTCATGAAGTTGTGGTCGATGAGCCATTGGCGTACAAACTCCTTCGAGAGCTGCTTCTGGGGCTCGCCCTTCTCAAATTTCTCCTCGTAGCCGTCGGCATAGAAATAGCGGCTGCTGTCGGGGGTGTGGATCTCATCGATAAGGTAGACCTTGCCGTCGTGCTTTCCAAACTCATACTTGGTGTCGACCAGTATCAGACCGTGCTTGGCAGCAATCTCCTGTCCGCGCTGGAAGAGCTTGCGTGTGTAGTCTTCAACCTGGGCATAGTCGTCTGCGCTCATTATGCCCTGGGCAATGATCTCTTCCTTCGAGATGTTCATGTCGTGACCCTCATCGGCCTTTGTTGTGGGCGTGATGATGGGCTCGGGGAAGCGCTGGTTTTCCTTCATGCCCTCGGGCAACTTCACGCCGCAGATCTCGCGGCATCCGTCCTTGTAGGCACGCCATGCCGATCCTGTGAGGATGGAGCGGATAATCATTTCAACTTTGAAACCTTCGCAGTTAAGGCCCACGGTGACCATGGGGTCGGGTGTAGCCAATTTCCAATTGGGGCAGATGTCGCTTGTTGCATCGAGAAACTGTGCTGCGATCTGGTTCAGTACCTGTCCTTTGAATGGAATGCCCTTGGGCAGGATAACGTCGAATGCCGAGATTCTGTCTGTTGCCACCATGACGATGAGCTCGTCGTTGATGTTGTACACGTCACGCACCTTGCCGTGATATACACTTTTCTGTCCGTCAAAATGGAAATCTGTCTTTGTAAGTGCTTTCATCTTTGCTTATGATTTTTGTTTATTGAAAGATTCTTCTGTTTCTTTTTTAGCGTTGCGCTCCTCGCGTTCTTCCGCCTCCTGCTTGTCGTGCCGTTCATAGGCCTTCACGATCTGCGTCACGAGGTGGTGTCTCACGATGTCTTTTTGCGAAAGGTTTATTATGCCGATGCCCTTTATGCCGTCAAGAATGGCGACCGCCTCTTTCAGGCCGCTCCGCTGTCCGCGCGGCAGGTCAATCTGCGTCATGTCGCCCGTTATGATCATCTTCGTGTTGGTGCCCATGCGGGTGAGAAACATCCTTATCTGCGCCGTTGTGGTGTTCTGCGCTTCGTCCAGAATGACCACGGCGTCGCTCAGCGTGCGGCCTCGCATGAAGGCCAGGGGCGCAATCTGTATGACGTGCTTCTCCATCATGTCTTGCAGCTTCACGGCCGGTATCATGTCTTCCAGCGCGTCGTAGAGCGGCTGCAGGTAGGGGTCGATCTTGTCTTTCATGTCGCCCGGCAGGAAGCCCAGCTTCTCGCCCGCTTCGACGGCAGGGCGGCTGAGGATAATCTTCTTTATGACCTTCTCCTTGAGGGCCTTCACGGCAAGCGCTATGCTGAGATAGGTCTTGCCCGTGCCGGCAGGTCCCACGGCAAACACCATGTCGTTTTTCTCGTAAGCCTCGACCAGACGCTGCTGGTTCGTGCTGCGACATTTTATCGGCTTGCCCGACACGTTGTAGATGAGCACACCCTTCACACCGTCGGCCTTCGTCTGCTTGCCTGTGATGATGTCGTGAATGTCTTCGTCGGTCACGGCGTTATATTTCAGCACATGCTGGCGGATCTTCTCGATGTTCTCCTCAAACGACGCCATCTCTTCCTCGTCGCCGAGCACCCTTATCACGTTGTCTCTCGCCACGATGCGCAGCTTGGGATACATCGACTTTATCATCTGGAAATGAAGGTTGTTGACCCCGTAAAACATCACAGGGTCAATGTCTTCTAATATGATATGTTTCTCTATCAAATCTTGTTGTTTTATTCTGATGCAAAATTTAACTGCAAAGTTAGCACAAATGGACGAATTGGCAAAAAAACACGGCTTTTTTTTTGAGTATCCATCAAAAAGCATTAATTTTGTGGCTCAAAATGCTACTTACTCAAGCAATTTATAATTTTTTATCATGACAATAAAACGGAAAACAACATCATTTCTTTTCTTGTTGCTTCTCCTTGTCGTGGCGCCGCAATGGGCCATGGCGAAAGGAGGCAACGGTGACAAACGCGAGTTTCGCGGAGCGTGGATACAATGTGTGAACGGGCAGTTTCAGGGCATGTCCACACAGGCCATGCAGCAGACGCTCACACATCAGCTCGACGAGCTGCAAAAAGACGGGGTCAACGCCATCATCTTTCAGGTGCGACCCGAGTGTGACGCCCTCTACCAGAGCAACATAGAGCCGTGGAGCCGCTACCTCACGGGCAAGCAGGGCAAGGCGCCGTCGCCCTATTGGGACCCCCTCAAATGGATGGTAGACCAATGCCACAGACGCGGCATGGAGCTCCACGCATGGATCAACCCCTACCGCGCCAAGACCAAGGGCACGGTGGAGCTGGCTTCGAACCATGTGGCCATACAGCGCCCGTCGAGCGTGTTCTCCTACGACGGACAGTTTATCCTCAACCCAGCAAAGGCCGAGAACCGCGAGTATATATATAAGGTGACAGAAGACATCGTGAGCCGCTACGACATCGACGGCTTCCACATCGACGACTATTTCTATCCCTATCCCGTGGCGGGCATCAAGATTCCCGATGAGCAAGACTACCGCGCCAACAGCAACGGCATTGCCGACATCAACGACTGGCGACGCTACAACGTCAACGTGTTCATAAAGGAGCTGGGAGAGCACATTCACAAGATCAAGCCGTGGGTCAAGTTTGGCGTCTCACCCTTCGGCATCTACCGCAACAAGCGCAACGACCCCAACGGCAGCGACACCCGCGGCCTGCAAAACTATGACGACCTCTATGCCGACGTGCTCATGTGGGTAAACAACGGATGGGTCGACTATTGTGTGCCGCAGCTCTACTGGGAGATCGGCAACAAGGCGGCCGACTATCTCACGCTCATAAAATGGTGGAACAAAAACTGCTCAAAGCGACATCTCTACATCGGCGAGAGCGTGGACCGTACCGTGCGCTTTGCCGACCCTGAGAACCCGAACAGCAACCAGATGGGGCGCAAGTTTCAGCTCCACCAGCAGCTGCCAAACGTCAAGGGAACTGTGCTGTGGTACGCCAAGGCCGTGGTCGACGACCAGGGACGCTATGGCTCCATGCTCCGCAACACCTTCTGGAAGAAGCCGGCCCTGCAGCCTCTCATGCCCTACATCGACAAGACCGCGCCAAAGAACCCCAAGGGGCTGAAACCTGTATGGACAAGCGACGGCTACATCCTCTTCTGGAAGCAGCCCAAGGGCAAGAAATGGAACGACGAGGCAACGAAGCATGTCGTCTACCGCTTCGCAAAGGGTGAGCGCATTGACCTCGACAACGCCGATGCCATACAGGCCATCACCTCACAACCCTTTTACAAGCTGCCCTACGACGACGGCAAGACAAAATATACCTATGTCGTGACCTCGCTCAACCGCATTACGAACGAGAGCAAGGGAGCGAAAAAGAAGGTGAAGCTTTAAGGCTGTGCCGCGCGCTTCCGCGCGGCGCAGCAATTTCGAATTCTCGAACACGAAGAATAATTTTTTTTGAACACGAAGAATATTATTTTTTGAACACGGATAATAATTTTTTTTTAACACGAATCTCACGAATAACACGAATAATTTTAGCACACGGATCTCACTCTAAGCGGATTTTTGCCTACGGCACTTTTTGAACACGAATAACACGAATAACACGAATCTTTCTTGTTAATATTCATGTGAACAGAATATTCGTGTTATTCGTGAGATTCGTGTTCAAAATAAAATATTCGTGTTCACACTCAAGATCCGTGTGCAATAAAAAATTCGTTTAATTCGTTTTATTCGTGTTCAAAAAAATATTCGTGTAACAAACAGCAGTTATCATAAACAACGAATATAATGACAATAACAATATGACAACAGAAAAAAACAACAGGGCAAACACAAGCCTCATGGAAGGAACGAACCTCATGGAAGGAACGAACCTCACGGAAGAAGGAAAGAGCCGCGAGGGTGAAGCAAAGCTGTCAGAAGAGATGAGAAAGATGCGTAACGAGGAGCTTTACAGTTTTGCTGACGCATCGGTAGAGGATAGTCTGGTCAGGGCTTACCGTCTTTGCTCACGGTTGCAGACAATGTCGCCATGGGACACAGATTACCGTGCTGTCATGGAGCAGCTCATACCTGGTTTGCCTGCCTCGTCGATGATATGTCCGCCGTTTTATTGTGACCATGGCCATGGCATGAAGATTGGCGAGAACGTGTTCATAAACAGAGGGTGCACGATGCTCGACGGCGGAACGATAACCATCGGAGCGCACACAAAGCTGGGACCCAACTGCCGGTTGGTCACGCCTAACCATCCTGTCAACTATCTGGAGCGCCGAAAACCTGTCGAGACCTGTTTCCCCATATCCATTGGTTGTGACTGCTGGCTGGGCGCAGGGGTTGTTGTGTGTCCTGGCGTAAAAATTGGCAACAGGTGTGTGATAGGTGCAGGAAGCGTAGTGGTCAAGGACATTCCTGACGATTCGCTTGCTGTAGGCAATCCGGCAAGGGTGGTAAAAAGACTTTTGAATTTTGATTCTTGAATTTTGAATTGTGCGCTTCGCGCATTTTGAATTATCGATTTCTGAATTATCGAACACGAATATTTTTTTTGAACACGAATACCCCGAATAGCACGAATATTTATAATTGATACGCAATAATCTCAATCAAAAAATTATTCGTGTTATTCGTGTTCAAAAAATATAATTCGTGTTCAAAAAAATCTCGTGTTCCGAATAATCTCGTGTTCAAAATTCAAAACTCGAATCACGGTTCCCCCAGATGTTCCACGACCATTCTGACCTGTTGTGTCAACAGATATTTTGCCTGTTTTCTGTAGCCAGTCTTGTTGAGGTCGTCCATCAGAGGTTTGCAGTTGTAGACCCATCTCATCAGGTGGTTCACCGCCACATGTAGGTCGCTGTCAGGAAAATATAGCATGGCCAGTTCTGCCTTACTGTAACTTTTTATCTTAAACATAATGGTTTGGTTTTATCTTAAACATAACTGCTTGTGTTATCATAAACATAACTGTTTTGTGGTTTTTAAAACAGTTGTTCTTGTGTCTTAAAGCCCATGGACGCGTGTCGTTAAAACGTCACGCGCCATATCTATCTGTCACACTTGTCATGCTTGTTTACGTCATTTCTCCATAGCCTCCAGGCCTGTTTCTCCATGCCATCCAGGCTTGTTTCTCCATAGCCTCCAGGCCTGTTTCTCCATGCCATCCAGGCTTGTTTCTCCATAGCCTCCAGGCCTGTTTCTCCAT
>UQTI01000050.1 GCA_900543975.1 uncultured Prevotella sp.
ATAATTTGTTAAGTTGTTGAACGTAAGCCTTTTAGAGGAAGTGGGGTGTGGGCTGGCGTTACAGTTACAGTTGTTACAGTTTTGTTTGCAAGGGTAGCGATTTCTTTCTTTTCTATATATAACTATTTGATTATTAATTAGTTATAAAGTCTTTAAGAAGGGTGTTGTAACATGTCCACCCTATTTGTAACAACTGTAACAACTGTAACTGTAACGCTTAGCCCACGGGATTAATCCCCCGTGTTTTCCTTTTCTGCCCTCCAGTCCGCTTCCTCTCCGAGGCACTTAAAAGCCATTATTATTTCCTTCATCACGCCGATGGCGAAGCTCATGGGGTTGAATCTGCCACCAAAGTCCACCTCCTTGAAGTTGAACCTGATGTGTCCGTCCATCAAACGTCTCGTCACGTTGATATACTTGCCTTCGAACACATGCGGATTGCGGATGATGGCATTGGCAGAGGGTCTGCACTCGAAGAACGAGAAATGTTCGTCAGAGTCGCGACGCAACAAGCCCTTGTATACCTTTCCTATCTTTGCGATGCGGTCGAAGCACAGGTAGGTTTTGATATCCGAGCAGAGTTCCGTGTTGCGGAACCATCCGCTATTGCCGGCGGCAGCCGCTTTCCTTTCTGCGTCAGCATCTTCGGCAGCCGCTTTCCCTTCTGCGGTAGCATACTTATGCGATGCGACGCTTAGGCTGATGGCCTTGGCAAGGGGTGAATTACTTGAGAGCATCTCTGCGAGAATGTCTCCGATGAGGCGAGGTTCATCAGTCTTCCTTGAACCAGCCTGAAAGTTGAAATTAAATACCTTTGTCATTGTTTTTTTGTATTTAATTTGCCATCTTGCACTTCACATAGATAAAGACAGGCGTTATTAACCTACATGCAACCGGAGCCGTGCTCAGTTTTTGACTGCTGACATCTGTATATAAAAAATGCAGCAGAAACTCCGGTGTCGAAATTTCTGCTGCAAAGATATGGAAACAAACAGCGGTTTGAGAGCTTATTTAAATATTTCCTTCGTTCAAGGAATGTGAAGGAATCAAAAGGAATTGATAAGGAATTGGCCGAGGAATTTTCGCTTTTTTTACCAACAAAATAGCCCGGATAAAGCTATAATTGACGATAGGGCACAAAAAAACGTCAGAAATTCCTTGCGGACAAGGAATTCTGACGAATTTACGAGGAATTTATAAGGAATAAACAGATAATATCAAGGAATCAAAAGGAAAAACTTCCAAACAGCCTATACATTTATGGCTTTATTCCAATTATCAACTTTTGCTTTGTATAAACCATGATCATGAAGAATTTTCCAAAGAGGGCTCTTGTGCGAATTATCGAAGTTGGATATTTTCTTGTCCTTGATATACTGAACCGTAATTCTTGAAACAGCAGGATTGCTCTTGGCCTCCTTTATCTCTTTGATGTAGGAAATAACGTTGGCAAGTTGGTTGTCGCTATAGAAATGTTGCATAAGAGCGTTTATAAGTTCTTCCTCCATGCCATTATAGCGTATGATGTCTTCAACTTGCTTGGATAGCCATTTGTCAGGCTGCTTGATATAATTACACATACAGTCTCTTAGTTCGTCTTGTTGTCTGGAAGATAGTCGTGATGCAATCAGTTTTAGCATATTCATATAATCAGCCTCTTTAGGAACAGTCTTCAGTAAGTCAAAAGCCCAATATTTATAATGTACATTCACGCTTATGCAGATAAAGATGATATAAGCCGTAAAAACAATAATTACGGATGCAGCCAACCTCGCATCAACATTCTCAAGACTGTCATCATAGTTGCGCAGTCGGCATAAAATATTGTCGTAGGCATTCGGAAAATCGAAGTCGGTAGACTGTCTTCTGATTTCATCCAAGAGCGATACGGATTCGATGTAAATCTCGGTTGTAGAGAACCGCATGACATTCATACGGCTCTCAAATTGTTTGCAACAGATGTCCACAACCCTCAGAACGACGTCGTCCTTTAGAGAGTCGTGTATAAGGTTAACCGAGTTTTGCTGGAGGCGTTGTTTCATCTTCTGTTTTCTTTATGTCTTTAATGCAGTCATTTAGCCATTTCAGCAGCTCGTAGTCATTTTCATTAGTGGATACGGTGGTTCTTTGCTGAAAACGCTCTATAGCCATATGTGGTAAGAAATACATTGGTACTACTTCGTCGTTTATGCATATCACTCCGCTTTTGCTTAGTTTTACCCTCAATTCGCATTGATTTTTGTTTACGAATTGGTTTATATGAAACATCGTGTCTATAGAGTTTTTTATACTTTGCTCATTTGTGCCCTTGGCGAATTTGCTTCCGTAGAAAAACTCTTTTGCTTCGTTATCTTCTGCCTCTTGTATCAATCCGTTAATGTTGTCGTTGCGCGAGAAGTCGGCAAAAGTCTCATTCTCTTTGTCACGTTTGGCATTTAGGCTAATTTGAGTTACGTAATCATCGTTTTCTCGGCAACGCCTTTTCACAACATCCCATGCCAACGCTTGCATGTAAATGGCTTCAAACTGAATTGTGTAACCATATTGTTTGAGCATGCGGTTGAAGTTGACGGTAAGAATTTTAGTTATTCGGTTCAAGTTGCCACCGAAGGCAGCATAGTTCTTCTCAATAGCCACATACTTCACACCAGGTTGATTGTGAAATATTATATGACAAAACGGGTATGAAAGTTCCGTCTTGTCCGCATAGTCGTCAATATTGTTGGTAGCAGTACCCGTAGGCAAGGTTATCTTAACGTCCTTGTCGTCGTTGAGTCGATACACTATGATGTCGTCGCATTTGGTAATGACATCATTTCGCAAAGTAACCTCATTCTTACCTTTCTTCATGTATATAGTCAATTTCTCTCCAGCGATGAAAATATCGCCAAAGAGACTTTGAATGTAGTTTTTGTCTACTCGATTGTCTGCTGTAGAATCAGGGTCTTCGTTGAAATAATACCTGAAGAAAACATATTTCTTTTGTTTCATGATTAATGGTTTTATTCAAAGTTTGTTCCTATTTCGTAACTTAATAGAATTAGGATATCTTTTTAGATGAATTTTAAGGGCATTCGCTATACCTTGTATTATCTACAAAGTTAGCAGTTTTATTTTATTTGGCTGTTATGATGAGCAAATAAAATGCTAAAAATTTTTCGCGCTAAATATTGTTAGTGCTATTTGTCGGAATATGATGGATGTCAAAATTGATGAATCTTTAAAAGAAACCTTCTGCAATAATCGTTTTTCTCATAAAGTTTTGATATATTTGCACACGAATGACTCTTAAGGCATATTGAGAGTTGTTGGCTTTATTTGAATGGAAATATTATCATAATAAAATTAAGTTATGACAAAAGAAGAATTTTTCGAACTCTTAACAGAAGAGGTTAAGAGTTATAAGGATTATCTTGAAACCGACAGTCAGGATTGGATTGTTAAGGGTTTTATTGATATAGATAAAAATGTTTATACTATAACAAATGATACTAAAGTAGTGTCAAAGATAATTGAGATTTTGCTTATCCCTAAATTGGATAAATTTGCACGAGATCATGACCTGATATTAGAATTGCCTTCAAAGCAGAATTTCTATCCGGACTTGACATTTAAAGACAACGAAGGGCATTTGTTTGCTGTTGATTTCAAATCAAGTTATTACGATGGTGAATCAGTAAACGGATTAACCCTTGGCTCATATTGGGGGTATTTCAGAGATAGAGATACAATAAAGAATATGGATTATACTTATAATTCATACAGTTCACATATAGTGTTAGGAATGCTCTATAAGCAGAGTGTGATTGGCGCTAATGAGAAACATGTCTTTTCTGTAGATGAAATATCTGCGATACACTCTGTCATAGAAAAGTTCGTTTTCTTTGTTCAGCCTAAATGGAAGATAGCCAAAGATAATCCAGGCAGTGGAAACACTCGTAATATAGGTGGTATAACCAACATCCAAGAACTTATAGAAGGACAAGGACCATTTGCCAATTTGGGAGAAGATGTTTTTGACGATTATTGGCAAGGCTATTTCAACAAGGTTGATGCCAGAACAGCAGGAATAGGCACTCCGCATTATAACAATTTGGAAACATACAAAGAGTATTTAAAATCTCAAGCTCAAAAATTATCAAAGCTATAAACTATGGCAGTAATAGTACCTCCTATAAAATCACAAGGAATTAAGACAAAGCTTGTTCCTTGGATAAATGATTTGATTGCACAGTCAGGTTTAGATTTGGCTAATACCAACTGGATTGAACCTTTCTTTGGGACAGGTGTTGTTGGACTCAATGCTCCTGTAGGTGGCGATAGATACGTGGCAGATAGCAATCCACATATCATCAACTTCTATAATGGCGTTTTAAATGGAGAAATCACGCCACAAAATATGCGTGAATATTTGGAGCGTGAAGGGGCATTGTTAGCAGCATCTGACGAAGATGGCTATGTTCATTATCGTGCCATTAAAGAACGTTTTAATACAGAATATAGTCCGTTTGATTTTATATTTTTATCTCGTGCCGGATTCAATGGTATGATGCGCTTTAATAGACGAGGACAGTGGAATATCCCATTTTGTAAAAAACCTGGAAGATTTGCCCCTGCATATATTACAAAAATATGTAATCAAGTAGCTGCTGCTCAGCGAGTAATTCGTGCCTTTAATTGGGAGTTTCATAATCAAAATTTTATAGATACTATAAATCATGCTCAGGCAGGAGATTTGATTTATTGTGATCCTCCATATTTTGGAAGATATGTTGATTATTATAATGGATGGACAGAAGAAAATGAAGAAGCATTATATAATGCTCTTTTAAATACACCAGCCCATTTTATTTTGTCAACATGGCATCATAATGAATTTAGAGCAAATGAAATGATGAATCGATTTTGGAATAATTTTAATGTTGAGACTCAAGAACATTTCTATCATGGAGGTGGACATATTGAAAATAGACATGCAATGATAGAAGCTCTTGTATTTAATTTTGAATTACATGAGCCTGTTCAAATAAATCAATTTTATAGACCGCGGGGAAGAGAACTTCAGTTGGGATTGAACTTAGCATAAGATGAAACCTTTATATCAGACAGGAAATGAGGAGTTTACGTTGCTTCATGGCGATACAATGGAGCTTATAGGTAATATTGACAAAAAAGTCGATATGATATTTGCTGACCCTCCTTATTTCTTGTCTAAGAACATTTCAAAATGTATAAACGGTACATGGAAGTCTTTTGAAAAAGGCGAATGGGATAGAGCTACAGGCCAAGATAATATAAATGCTTTTAACAGAAAGTGGTTGTCTGCTTGTCGTAATGTACTCAAAGATGATGGAACTATTTTTGTGACAGGAACCTATCATAATATATTCTCCGTTGCCTCATGCATGGTAGAGCTTGGATATAAAATACTTAATATTATTGTTTGGCAAAAGTCTGATGCAAAACCAACTCTATCAAGAAACTATTTCAATTTCACAACAGAATATATAGTGTGGGCTCGGAAAAATGAGAAGATTCCACATTTCTTTAATTGCGAATTGATGGAGCAGTTGAATGGAGGTGCAAGAATGTCTGACGTGTGGCGCATTCCATTTCTTTCATCTTGGGAAATGAGATGTGGAAAACACCCGACACAAAAACCTCTACGTCTTCTATATAGAGTAATTCTTGCTTCGACTCATGAAGGTGATACAATTCTTGATCCATTTGCAGGAAGTTGCACAACAGGCATTGCTGCTAATCTTCTTAATAGGAAATTTATTGGAATCGATCAGAGTCTTGAGTATCTTATGTATGGCATTCGTAGAAAGCAAGAAATAGAAGACTCTAAAATGGCAGATATAATAAAGAATAAGATGTCTGAAAATAATGAAGAGGTGATGGTGATGGTAAATCATTGTCGAAAAGAATTAAAGGAAAAGATGATAGAAACAGGCATTTGTTATCTTCGTGCAGGAGATTCAAAAGGCTCTCTTTGCGTTACTCCCGGTTTTGAAAGGATGCAGTATGTTCTTTTGCATACTGGGGGTGACAATTGTCAACTATTCAAGTTGAAATCTAAGGGTCACTTTCAAATATGGACAAAGGAGACATTAGAAAAATACGGATTTAAACCTACACATGCTCCTTATTATATTGTTTTGCATTTTGATAGGACAAGGCCTATAGATGTAAAGAAAATCCCGAATTTAAAAGAAGATTCCAATACATTTGTGGCAAAGATAAAACCTTTGAGCGATTTTTTGGGAATAAAATAATATATTAATAGTGTAGGCTTTTTTAAATACATCTCCATTAATGTCCATATTATGTGGACAATCTCTACGGCAGAGTCCCTAAAGAATTGGCTCTGCCGTAGATAGAAATATGTTAGATTTGAAATGTTGAAAAGTGAGCGTGCTGTATTGTCGGAAAAAGATGTTTTTTGTAAATTTGTAATGAAGAAAATGACGTGCAATCCTTATTTACAATAGCCAGACAAGCTAAAAATTGTCTCTATTGTCTCTATTGTCTTAAAAAAAAACAAGAGGGTGAAAAACAACCCTCTTGCTCTGCTTTTTTATTTTCTGTTTCCTGCGTTTTCAAATTGGCTTTTCCCAATTGTCTTTTCCCAATTGTCTTTATTCAGCTCCTGTAAACTGTCCTATAAAGAAGATGGCACCTGTTGCGCGTTCCTTTATGATGTAGACAAAGGGGCGGGTGGCGTGAAACTCTACATGCTGTGGCTCTTCAGGGGCCAACGACATGGTCATGATGGCTGCTGTCACGGCTGCTGCCTTGGTGCCCTTCTCGTTAACCTCGATCTTTGCCTTCTGAAGCATGTTGGAGATGTGCATGGGGGCTGATGTCATGTGGCTGAAGTTGGCCTTGGAGGCATCGAATATTGACGGGGCGCCGAGCTTTGCTATGATGCTGTTGAGCGAGGTTTCCTGCTCTATGCTGAAGCGGGGGAGCTTCAGGTCAACGATGTGCTCGGTCATGTTCTGGTCTGTCTGCAGGAGCTTCTCGGCCGTGAGGTCTTTCATGATCTCGTCTATGCTGTGGCCGTTGTGGGGGAGCAGCACGGTCATGGAGTAGGCTCCGTTGCCGTAGGGCAGGTCCACGGCTGCGTAGCCGGGTGTTGTGGTGTAGAAGAACTTCTCGTTCTGGTGCATCATCTGTACCTTCTGTATGTTGCGCGTGTAGCCCTGGAAGCGCTCCTGCTTTGTCATGGCCTTGTCGAAGGTCTTTGCCCATGTGCCGTTGAAGAAGATGGCGTTCATGAGGTAAGCTGTGGCGTTGGGGTCTGTGTTGTCGATGATGCTCGGGATCATGCCCTTGGTCTGCTTGTTGCACCATGTGTTGATGGTCTTGGTGGTCTTGGGCGATGCGAAGTCGAGGCTCTCCACGCCTGAGAGGTAAAGCTCCTTCATGGTCTTTGCGAAGGCGTCGTTAAGCTTTATGTCCTTGTTCACGGCAATATAGTTGGCCACGTTTATGTCGGTTGCCTTGTCGAGACGGCTCTGCTTTTCCATTATAGAGTGGTAGAGGGCATTCATGGCGTTGATGTCGGCATCGTTGGCGCCGATGGTGCTCATGATCTGCTGGCGTGTTTCGCCGTCGGCTCCGTTGGCGAGCATGGCCATGAGGTAGGTCACGCTGAGGGGCGAGATGACGGTCGACTGCATGTTGGCTGTCTCTGCGAAGAGCTTCAGGGCGAAGGCGTTGTTCTTCTGCACCTGTGCACGTTGGGTGTCGTCGAGAATGAGATAGCTTTCGTCCATGTCGTGTGCTTCGTCAGGATAAGCCACCACGGCGTCGCTGACGTTTGTGTTCTCGCTTGCAGCTTTCTTCTGTGTGCCGCATGATGTTGCGACCATTGCTGCTGCCACCATCGACATGGCGGCTACCTTTTCTAATGTTTTGTTCATATTCGTAATATAAAATGTGTTCCTTATTTTTTTCTTCTCTTTTGCTTTGGCCTTAGCTTTAGATTTTTCTTTAGCCTTTGCTTTTAAAGATAAAAACCCTCTTGAGGGCGCTTTCTTGTATGCTGGTGCGCTTATTTAACAGATTTTAAATGAATATCCACACAAAAAACAGCACAAGGAGAGCCGTGGGTGTGCGCCATCCTTGTGCTGTGTGTTGTTACGTTGGCCCTATTTTTATGACAGACCATCTATCTCTCCGTTCACGATGTCTATTTTCAGGGCTTGCGGCTCCTTGGGCAGACCCGGCATGCGCATGATCTTGCCTGCTATGATGACGAGCATCTCGGCACCTGCGTTGATGACGATGTCGCTCACGTTGACGTCAAAGTTCTTGGCCACGCCGTAGAGCTTCGGGTCGGTAGAGAACGAATATTGTGTCTTGGCTATGCACACGGGGAAACGGTCGTAGCCCATGTCGTAGATCATCTGTAGCTTCTTCTTTGCCTCGGCCGAGAAGCTCACGGTGGCGGCACCATAGATCTTGCGTGCCACCTTACAGATCTTTTCTTCCACCTTGTCGTAGTCGTCGTAAGCCAGGGTGAGGGGAGCAGACGGCTTGTTGGCGATGGTCTCTACCACGAGGCGGGCCAGCTCTTCGGCGCCCTTGCCGCCCTCTATGAAGGCGTTGTTCACGGCAAAGCCCACGCCCAGGCCGGCACAATGGCGGCGCACGATGTCGATCTCTTCTTCTGTGTCGGAGGCGTAGCGGTTGAAAGCCACCACCACGGTCTGTCCATACATCTGCATGTTGCTTATGTGCTTGTCGAGGTTCTCAAGACCCTTGGCCAGACCCTCGTGGTTCTCGTTCTTTATCTCGTCCACGGGCACGCCGCCGTGCATCTTCAGACCTTGTGCCGTGGCCACGATGACGGTAAGCTTGGGCTGAAGATTGGCCTTGCGGCATTTTATGTCGAAGAATTTCTCGGCACCAAGATCGGCGCCGAATCCGGCTTCTGTAATGACATAATCGCCAAAGGTCATGGCCATCTTTGTGGCGAGTATAGAGTTGCAGCCGTGGGCTATGTTGGCAAACGGTCCGCCGTGCACAAAGGCAGCCGTGTTTTCGGTTGTCTGCACGAGGTTGGGGTTGAGGGCGTCGCGCAGCAGAACGGTTATGGAGCCGGCCACGCCGAGGTCTTTCACGGTAAAGGGCTTGCCTTCAGAGGTGAAGCCCAGCAGGATGTTTTCTATGCGGCGGCGCAGGTCGGCCTCGTCGGTAGCGAGACAGAGGATGGCCATGATCTCGGAAGCGGGTGTGATGTCGAACGCCGACTCGCGCACCACGCCGTTGGTCTTGGCTCCCAGGCCTGTGACGATGTAGCGCAGGCCGCGGTCGTTGATGTCGAGCACGCGGTTCCACAGCACCTCTTTCATGGCAAAGCCGTTGTCGCGGTTCTGGTAGATATAGTTGTCGAGCAGAGCCGCGATCATGTTGTGTGCCGAGGTGATGGCGTGGAAATCGCCCGTGAAATGGAGGTTTATCTTGTCCATGGGCAGCACCTGTGCGTATCCGCCTCCTGCCGCTCCGCCTTTCTGTCCGAAGCAGGGACCGAGCGACGGCTCACGCAGGGCGCAGATGGCTTTCTTGCCTATGCGGTTGAGGCCGAGGGCCAGACCCACCGACACGGTTGTCTTGCCTATGCCCGCCTTGGTGGGGGTGATGGCTGTTACAAGAATGAGGTTGCTCTTCTTTGTTCGCTCTTCATCGATGAGCTTTAGCGGAGCTTTGGCAATATACTTGCCGTAGTTCTCAATCTCGTCGGCAGGAATGCCGTAATTGGTTGCCACTTTGTGTATTTCTGTCAATTTAGTCTCGCGTGCTATCTCAATGTCAGATTTCATAATGTTGATTTTGTTTTCTTAGAAAATGCAAAATTACACAATATTATTGGGGTGGCAAAATGATTTTTGAATTTTGAATTTTGAATTTTGAATTATTGCGGCTACTGCCGCAATTTTGAATTATTGAATTTTGAATTATTGAATTATTGAATTTTGAATTATTGAATTTTGAATTATGATTTTTGAATTATCGAATTATCAATTTTTGAATTAGCCAGCGTAAAGCCTAAAATCAAAAATCGAAAATTCAAAATCGGCTGAAAGCCGACAATTCAAAATTCAAAACTCAAAACTCAAAATTGCGGCAGCTGCCGCAATAATTCAAAACTCAAAACTCAAAACTCAAAATTCAAAAACTGCAAATGTCTTTGTAAGCACAATGTTTGCATCTGCTCTCGTCTGTTGTGGCAGCAAAGGGCAGAGACGGGTCGTATATGTCGGCAATGAGCTCACGGAGCCTGTCGCCAAACTCTTTGCGGAGCGGCTCCACGTCGTTTATGCGTTCCGGGCCAAGGTTGAGCACAGGGTCATAGTCGGTTGCCGTGTGCTGAATGTAGAGCAAGGCCGGGCTGACGGGCAACGCCTTGGGGTTGTGGCGTGAGGAGTGGCTCGTTATGAGCGAGTAGAGGAGCGTTTGCAGATAGTAGCCCGCCTGCTTCTTTCGCTTCTCGCCCGTGGTGAAGATGTCGTCGACCGTCGCTATCTGTTCTGCGTTCGAGGGTTTGTGGTAACGTCCTGTCTTATAGTCGACCACGCGCATGGTCTCGTGGCCTGTCTGCTTGTCTGTTACCGCGTCAAGACGGTCTATGGTGCCGCCGATGCGTATGGTCTGGCTCGTGGGCAGCCCCTCGTTTATGGTTATTGTTGTCTCCACCTTCTGCTCCAGCCCGCAGATGGTGAACGGCGTGTTCTCCTTGTCGGCGGTCAGGAGCGAGCGCAGATAGTCGGCTATCACGGCGCGGTTGATGAGTTGCAGACCGTTATATTCGGGCTTGTGCTTTGTGGGGTCAATCTTGAACAGCTCCTTGGCAAAGGCGTGGTCGACATGTTGCAGGACCGCATGGTGCTGGCGCAGAAACCGGTCTATGGCCGTGGCTGTGACGAGGCCTGTGGGCGCGATGGTGTTGTAGATGCTCTCGGCGGCAGCATGGAAGATCAGTCCGAAGGTGCGGTCGTCGAGCTCGGCCTGCTCGTCGTCGTCATACTCATGAATGTGCGCAAGGTTGTTATAATAGAACGTGAGCTGACATGTGAGGTAGCGGTTTATGGCCGTGGGCGACAGGTAGCTGATGGTCTTCAGCTCTTCCATGATCTCAGGCGTCTTCTCTATGCATGCGTGGCGCGTGAAGCTCGTTGCGGCGTGGCGTGCGCTCAGGCTGACGTGCCTTATGTCTATTCCGCTTTCCACCATGAGCTGCGTCATGAAACGGCTCTTCTCGCACGGGGTGCCCGCGTCCTTTACCGTCGATGAAATTATGGTCACGTCGGCAGAGCGTTGCAGCAGACGGTAGAAATAGTAGGCATAGATGGCCACCTTGTGGTCAACGGTCGTGAGGTCGTAAGCCTTGCGTATGGAGTAGGGAATGAAGGAAGCGTCGTTCACGCCCTTCGGCATGTTGCCCTCGTTGCAGGAGAGAATGAGCAGGTGCTCAAAGTCGAGGTTACGGGTCTCGAGCACACCCATGACCTGTATTCCCTCTATCGGTTCGCCGTGGAACGGAATGGAGGTGCCGCCTATGAGCTGGGCAAAGAGGCGCTCAAGGGTTGAGAGGTCAGCTTGCAGGTCGCCGCTGTCGATAAGCTCCAACAGTCGGCTCACAAGCGTGTACATCCTGAACACGCTCTCCGTGAAGAGCGCATCGTCTGAGGCACATTGTGTGCCCACATGCTTCAGTACCTTCTGCAGCCAGGCAAAGAGGTTGCGGTTGGCTTCGGCTTCGCTACATGGCGAGGGGGCGAGGTCGGCAAAGATGAGAGCTGTGCCCTCGTCCACGGCAAGCTGCTGTCGGGAGGGATAATAGGTGCGTGCCTCTGCGTCGGAGGTGAGGCGCTTTATGAGCTCTGGCGCCAGGGGCGATATTATGGTGCTGAAGGGGTGGCGCAACACGCGAAGGACGGCGTGCAGGCTGTATTTGTCGCTAGCAGCCTTGTGGCCGTTGGTCTGCAGGTCTATGAGCATGCTCATGAGCGAGGCCACCGATGTCTGTTGCAGGGGGAAACCTGTTGTTATGTTGGCTTTCTCCACCTCGTCGGGCAGGGCGTGCATGACGGTTTGCAGAATGTTCTCGTCGCACATCACCACGGCTGTTGAGCTGCCAGCCTCTATGCGCCCTTTGCCCTCTTGGGTTAGCCAACTGCTCATGTAGGCGGCCTGTACCGTGTCTGTGGAGGCTTCGGCAAAGGTTATGTGTGGCTTGCGCTTGAGGTTGCTGTAGAGGGCGGCGCGGCTGGTTCCGTTCTCTTCAAGGGCGTTGGGAAAATGCTCCAGATACTGGGCTATGAAATGGCCCGCCTCGTTGTCGGGCTGTCCCTTGCGCGGCATGTAATAGGTGTCATAGTCCCAATAGAACAGGGCCTTGCCAGCCTTTTTCAGCTTGCTGAAGAGCTGCTGCTCCACCTTTTGAAGCATGTTGAAGCCTATGAAGACGTAGGTGTCGAACTCGTTGAACGTCTCGGCTTCCGCGTTGGAGACCACGTCGCGGTAGAGGGCACCCTCATAAGCGAGGTGCTGCTCTTTCAGCCGTTGGTTGAACCGTGTGTAGATGGTGCCTATGTGTTGCCACAGGTTGACAAACCGCTTCTTCAGTTCGCTCTCGCCTGAAGCGTTTTGGCCCGCGTTTTCTTGGGCGAAGCTTGCAAAGAACCTTTTCAGGATGGCTTGCTTCTCTTCGTCAAGATAGGTGAGGTCTCGCTCAATCTCGGCAATGTCGGCCACGTTACGGAACACCTTGTCGGCATCGGCAAGGTTCTTGTCGACATCGTCAAAGTCGGACAGCATCAGTTGGCCCCAACTGTAGAAATGGTCTATCGTCTCCTTCGACTTTGTACACTCCACATAGGTCTTGTGAAGGTCGCACACAAGCTTTATTGGGTCTGCCACGGTCAGCAACGAGTGGCGGCGGAAGAGGTCGCTGATGGTCATGTAAGCAGGGGTCCACATGGGCTCTCCTCCCGTCATCTCAAAGAAATGACGGTTCAGAAACAGAGAGGCACGCTTGTTTGGGAACACCACGGCCACGCGCGACATGTTTTTATCGAATCGGCTGAGCAGGTCGGCGGCGACAAGCTCAAGGAATGTTTTGCTCATATATTTTTTTCTCCTTCTTTCTTTTTTCTCCTTCTCTTTTCTTTTCTTTTTCTTCTTTTTTCTTCTCCTCCTTCGTCTTTGTCTTCTTCTTTCTTCGTCTCCTTCTCTTTCTTTAAAGGAGGGTTCTGCAAAGATCAAGACCTTAACATTTAACAACTCTGTTGGGATAGACGTACCACAGGTAGCCTTCCACATCGTTGTGTCCCATCTGCTTGAGCATGGCCATGTAGAGGCCCACTTGCTGCTTGTGCTCGTCGGTTGGAGAGGCAAATTTGAAGTCGACAACCACGAAGCGGCCGTTGCGCTCCATCACACGGTCCGGACGATACTCCTTCATCTTGTTCGGGTCGTTGGGATCGCGTGTGAGGATAGTACACTCGTTGTACAGACGCCACCCCGGGGCGAACCAGTCGGCAGCCTGCCTGCAAGCCAGACGGCTCGACATGAGTGAGGTTATGGCCTCGGGGGTTATGGGCGCATCGGCAAGCAAACCGCGCTCCACATAGCTCTTCATGACCTTTGGCAGGTCGTCGGCTGTACGCATCTCCGAGAAGATGCCGTGCATGATGTTGCCCTTCTTTATGTAAGAAATCTGTTGCTCCTCGTCCTCGCCCTTTACAAACTCTCTGCTGTCGTTGCTCTGACGGAACGTGGCCTTGCTGGGGTAGGTGTTGAAGTCGAGGTCTATGCGCTCCTTCTCGGCAAGAAACACGTTGGCTTGCTTAGGCTTGGCTGCTTTCTCTCCTTTTTCTTCTTTTTTGGCTATTGTGCCGTAAGCGAAGCGCACCTCGTCGTCGGGACCTTCGGCTCCCTCAAACTCGGCTCCTTCAAGGTCGGCAGCTATGAGGGGCAGACATTGCTCCAAGAGGTTTGACCGATACTGCTGGTCGGCTCGTCGTCCATAGACAAAAAGGTTCTTGCCTGCACGGGTGAAAGCCACATAGAGCATGTTGAGGTTGTCGATAATGTTTTCGAACGATTCTTCCAGACAGTCGTGCTCAAAACATGTGCCGGCCATTCTGCTCACAATGTTGCTCACAGCCACCAGCGGCAGCTCGTTGAAGGGAGCCGTGCGCGGCTGGCACCAGATGAGGCCAGGGAGCGTCATCTTCCAGTCGCAGAACGGAATGATGACGTTGTCATATTCCAGACCCTTGCTCTTGTGTATGCTCAGCAACTGTATGCCGTCGGCATCGTCGGTCTGTATGGTCAGGTCGCAATAGCTGTTGTCCCATTGTTCAAGGAACCCCTCTATGTCGGACGGGTTGTCTATGGCAAACTTGTTTATGACATCGAAGAAGGCGCACACAAACGCGCTCTGACCCTCTATCTCGTCGAGCTTGTAAAGACGTTGCAGATGCTCGGCAAGCTCAAAGAGCGGAAGGGCTGACAGGTCGGTATCGCCAAAGAGCAGCCTGTCCGCAATTTGGCTTGCGGCGGCGCTGGTTATGGCGAAGCTCTTGCAGCCATCGGTCTCGTTGCTTACAAAGCTTTCTTCGTTGCCTGTAAAGCCTTTCTCTTCGTTGCCCGTAATGCCTTTCTCTTCGTTGCCTGTGCGTTTTTTCTTTTCGTCCTGTTCCCTTCTCTCGACATATTTTTTATAGAAGCATGCCACGTTTGCCTGCATGATCTCGTCGGTAGGGTGGAGGAGCAGACGCAAAGACCAGATAATGGCGTTCACGGCTATGCTGCTGTCAAGACGGTAAGCCTCGCCCGAGACCACAGGCACCTCAGGCAGGTGGTCAGACAGGTAGCGGGCTATGGTGCGCACATCCTCGTTGCGGCGCATGAGCACGGCGATGTCGCGAGGACGCACATGCTCGCTGAGCAACCTCGATATGGTTGCCGTGACACGCTCCATCATGAGCGTTGTCGTGTCGGTCTCGTCGTCGGCTTGTCGCGGCAACAGTTGCACCTCTATTCGTCCCACCTTAGGCCGCGGACGGTTGGCGGGTATGAGCTGCACCACGTCCGAGTAGGCTTTCTCAAGCTGCGCCGCCATCACGTCTGACCCCGCATCGGCAATGCGTTGGCGCTCCAGCATGGCAGCATGGGTGAAGAACGAGTTGTTAAAATCTATAATGTTGCGCTCCGAGCGATAGTTGGTCTTCAGACTGTCCTCGTGAGGTGTGTAAGGCGTGTCCTTAAACTGGGCGTCTATGTTGTTGAGCAAGCGCCAGTCGCCTTCGCGCCATCTGTATATGCTCTGCTTCACGTCGCCCACGATGAGGTTTGTTCCGCTGTCCTCACGACTAAGACACTCGAGCAGCAAGACCTTGAAGTTGGCCCATTGAATGGTACTTGTGTCCTGAAACTCGTCAATCATGATGTGGTTGATCTGCGTGCCTATCTTCTCATAGATGAACGGCGTGTCGTCATGTCCGATGAGCCGGTGGAGCATATATTGTGTGTCGCTCAGCAAGAAGCGGTTGTGCTGAATGTTGTCTTCGCGCACGGCTTGCGCTATGCTTCCGAGCAGACGCAGCTGGTGCATGTGTGCCAGCACCTCTTGCGAGGCCTGATAGTTGTTCCACTCGCGTCGGCGCGTGCTCTCGGCCTTTTCAAGCAGGGGCGTGAGCTTGTCGTGAGCGAGGGCTTTCAGCAACGTGCCGTTTGGCCCCTTAAGGGCTGTCTTGGTGAGCCATGCGTCGGGGTCGGCGAGAGCCTTACGGTAGGTTGCGAGCAGCTCGCCCGTCTTCTTGTCGTTGAAGGCCGAGGGACCGTAGTCGCCGCGTTGCAGCTTTAAAAAGAACGAGGCGGCTCCACGGCTCTTGCTCGCAAGGTCGTCTATGGTGAAGCCCGCGTTGTCGATGGCGGCAAAAAACTCGTCTGCCACATTCTTCATGCGTTGTTCAGCGTTCTTTGCCAAGGTGCGCAGGGTGGAGGTGTAACGCTCAAAAAACGTTGCTTCGCCGATGGTCGTTTCCAACGTGTCGCTATGTTCCTTGTAGAAGTCTTTGAAGATGTTGCGTCCAAAATCTTTGATGTGTCTTATGACGTTCCAGTTTTTGTCGTCGTTTATCGTGTCCGTGATATATTGCATGATCCACACCAGCAGCTCGTCCGTGGGGCGCAGGCTCTCGATCATCCTGTCCACGGCCTGCTGTTCTATCTGCGTGTCGCCCAGCTCTATGCGCATGTTGGCCGTGAGGTCAAGCTCGCGCGCGAGGTTGCGAAGCACAATCTGGAAGAACGTGTCGATGGTCACCACGCGAAAATGGTTGTAATGGTGTACGAGGAGCGTGAGCGCCTGTCCGGCTCTCTCTGCCACGATGGCGGGTGCGAGGCCGAGATCCTGGCTTATCTTCGAGGTGTAGTCGGCCGAGTCGGCAAGCTGCTTCCACATGCCGTAGAGCTTTGTCAGGATACGACTCTTCATCTCGTCTGTGGCCTTGTTGGTGAAGGTCACGGCGAGAATGTTGCGGTAGCTCATCGGGTTGTTGATGAGCATTTTAATATATTCTATGGTGAGCGTGAAGGTCTTGCCGCTTCCTGCGCTCGCTTTATAAACTGTCAGCATGTGGCGTGGAATAGAAAAAAACAAATATGGTTTAAGATGGTTGATTATCTTTGGGGCATTTCTCTTGCCGCCCGTTGGTCCTGCTGCCCTTTATCTTGACGCCCTAAACGCCGCCAAGTTTACATAACGGCGTTTCATCAGCCGGCGATAGATGTTGCGCATCCACAGGCGATGTGTGGCTATGAACACAAGGCCTATGACCATTATAATAATGTTGGCGATGTCTTTTGAGAACATGGCGCTCGTCATGGAGATTACGATCATGGGCAGACCGAAGCTCACGGCCTGTGCCAGGAGCTGCGCATAGCTGTTTTCCATGCCTGCCTTGCTTGTGAACTTGGTGTTGAGCGGAACCGTCTGCTTGTTGTAGACAGCCAGCTGGAAGAGCACGAAATATTGAAACCCTGCCGTGAACGAGGCCATGCTGACAAGCATGAGGATTGACCATTTGCCAACGATGACCAGGGGGAGCATGAGCAAGAAGGGTATGATGAGCAGCAGGCAATAGACATAATATTTTGCCTTCAAGAGCGACAGAATGTTTTCGCGGCGCACCATAAGACAGTCTATATAGTTGCCCTCATAACTCATGACGCGGGTGAGCATCATCTCTCCATAGACAACAAAATTGTAGATGCACCAGAAGATGGTCATTCCTGCCGAATCGTAAACGTCGGTTGTGCAGACCACAATTGTGAGCAGCACGACGATGGCTGTTGCAAACCAGAAGAGCTTTCGCGGATTCTTGTTGCGCGACATGAGACGAAGCTCAAGTTTTATGTATTGCCCGATGTCGCCATATTTGTTCAGAAAAGCATAGCTCTTTGCCGACCGCACCTCTTTGGTCTTTTCGACGGCTTGCACCTCTTTCATGACGTGCTGTTGCTGCGTGGCTATGTTAGCCTTTATGAGCAACGCCAAGAGGGCAGCGGCAAACAGCAGGGGTAAGGGGTTGCCAGCAGCAATCTGCTCGCCAGGCATGGTGACGGCCTGCAAGAACAGGTCGCCGGCCGCCCCGTCGAGCAGCACCATCGGCACAAGCAGCAAGGCATAGAAAGCCACGGGCAGAAGCCACCACAACATGGAGTCGTTGATGAGCGTGCGCACGATGGCGTACCATTGGCTGTTGGCCATTGCCAGCAACCAGCAATAGACGATGAGCAGAAACGACGGCCAAAGGCCGTAACTGAACACTACCGACATGAGGCAGAACGGCACAACCATGATGAGCCACACGGCGTTGCCCCAGCTCACAACCGATGTGGCAACAAAATGGTTAACACATGTGTTGCGGGGCAACGGCAGCAGAAGATAAGGTTTCACCATCTGCGACGGGGTCTGCTGCACGGTGAAGCGCAAGAAGAAGTCGAGAGCAAAAATGAATGGCAAGCACATGCACAGGATCTCGGGTGAGGTGTATCTGCCGCCGTCGTTAGCTATGAGAGCAAGCATTACAGCCGCTCCAAGCAGATACACTATCACGAACGACGACATAAGCGTTATGACCACTTTTGCCGCCTTGTTGCCCGCGTTTGACAAGCTGCGCTTCTCCGCCAGCTGTCTGTGGCGGCGCAACAGCTTAAAGAGTTGCCATGTGTTCATTCTTTTTCGTTTTGTTTTCTTGTCTTCTTGTTCCTTTATTTCCTTGTTGCTTGCTGTCGAACCTCTTGTTGGCTCTTCTTGTGCAAATCTTTGGGTCGGTTCTCCTTTGAGAGCGTCCCTTTATCTAAGGTCAATAACCTCAGCCTGAGGAAAGTCTTTCTGGTTGAACGTGAACACGCTGTTGGGTTGGTTCTTTGCCTTGAAGTTGCTTACCGTGATGGTGCTCCATGTGCTGTTTTGGCGCATTTTTATGCGTGATGGCACATAGCTCTTTTTATTAATGCTTATGTAGAGCTCCTGCACGGTACGTTTCTTGTTTTGTGCTGTCAGATGAACCTCATAGCTCTGCGCGTTTTGTGTGAGCGTCATGTTGTAGCCCGTCTTGTAGAGGTTTATGAAGGTGTAGGGGTTCATGGTCATCTGCTGCGCTTGGGTGGGCGTTGTGACGTTAACCTCTTGTGTCTTCTTCATGTAGGTCCATTGTGTCTTGCCGTTGAACCATACGGTAGCCAGAGGGGTGTGCGCGTTAAACTTGTTTCCCTTTATGGCTATTGATCCCGATGTTGTTCCAAGTTTAGCGTTGGAGAAGGTGAAGTTGGCGCTTGCACCTCCCTTGTGTCCAATCACTTGTGCCGTCTTGTTGAGCACGTCCATAGCCTGTTTGTTTGTCTGTGCTGATGTGCACATGGCAACGGCCAGCAGGCAAACCATAAATAAATATCTTAATGTTTTCATAATTTGTCGTTCCAAATCTTAATTCTCAATTCCTTTTTTACCCTTTTACCTTTTTATTTTTACCTTTATATCACAGCATCCCCTTCGTTGAAGGCAGCTCATAATGGTAGATGTCGCGTTTTACCGCCATCTTGATGCTCTTGGCGAGAGCCTTGAAAATGCCCTCAATCTTATGGTGCTCGTTTGTTCCCGATGCCTTGATGGCGAGGTTCATCTGCGCCGCGTCGCTAAGACTCTTGAAGAAGTGCATGAACATCTCCGTCGGCACGTCACCTATGCGCTCGCGTCTAAACTCCGTGTCCCATTGCAGCCATGCGCGTCCGCCAAAGTCGAGAGCCACCTGGCACAAGCAGTCGTCCATGGGCAGACAATAGCCGTAGCGTTCGATGCCGCGTTTGTTGCCAAGCGCCTTGAGAAGACATTCGCCAAGCACAATCGCCGTGTCTTCTATGGTGTGGTGCTCGTCAACGTTCAGGTCGCCCTTGGTGTGGATCGTAAGGTCGCACATGCCGTGGCGTCCGATCTGCTCAAGCATGTGGTCAAAGAATCCGAGCCCTGTGCTTATGTCACACTTGCCTGTGCCGTCGAGGTTCAGCTTCACGAACACGTCGGTCTCCTTTGTTGTGCGACGCATCTCTATCGTGCGTTCGCCAGCAAAGAGCAGCTCCGCAATCTTGTCCCACGTCAGCCCGTCGCGTCCTAAGACCAGCGCCTTGCAGCCGAGGTTTGTCGCCAGCTGCGCGTCGGTCTCGCGGTCGCCGATGACATAGCTGTTGGCGAGGTCATAAGCGGGGTTGTCAATATAGCTTGTGAGCATGCCTGTGCCGGGCTTACGCATGGGGGAGTGGTCTTCAGGAAAATGGCGGTCTATGAGCTGCTCGTCAAACTCTATGCCTTCGCCCTTAAGCGTCTGCAAGATAAAGTTGTGAACGGGCCAGAACGTGTCTTCCGGGAACGAACTGGTGCCCAGGCCGTCTTGGTTGCTCACCATGACGAGCTTGAAGTCGAGATGGCGCGCTATGAACGCGAGGTTGCCGATCATGCCGTCCACAAATTTCAGCTTCTCAAAAGCGTCGATCTGCTCGTCGGCAGGTTCTTCTATCAGCGTGCCGTCACGATCGATGAAGAGCACACGTTGCTGCTTGGTTGCGATGTTATCCATAGTTGTCAATCTTTTTTGTTTTCTGTATTGTTTTATGCTGTTATTTTTGAACACCCACTTATAGCCTTGGCTCTTCAAAGCTTAGCCTCTTGTCCGTTGTCCGAAGTGGCCTGTCGTGTGTTCAGTCTTGTGTCGACCGTTCCACAAGCGTAGAGGGCTGTAAGGAAGAACCAGACGGCGCTATATTGTGCCACAAAACACATGGCGGTCTGTGCCACAAAATAGAACATGCTGAAGCTGTCTGGCAGAGCCGATGCGTCGCCAAGCATCATGCCCTCGGCGTTGGCGTGGTTAGCCATCAAGAGCACGATCATGGGTACCGACATTACGCACACTATAATCAGCACGATGAGCGTCAGAATTAAAGACGTGCCCAAAAGAAAGCCGTAACGACGCGCTCCCGTTCTGTAGTCGGTTGTAAATGCCTGTCGCAACGTGTGTTGCGGGTCTACAACATATTTTGTTAAAGAGTAGAGCAAGGGTACGATGGCAAACAAAAACACTATCGTCAAACAAATTGTGCCTATCGTTGCCACGCCCATGGCTGTGGCTTTCCCGATGTTGGCAGCAGCCAAGCCCGCTCCCAAAGCAAACGAAGCCGCGAGCACCACGGCGAGGAACGCAACACACATGACGGTCGTTGCGCCGTTCAGCCGCACGTTCTTCCAATAGATCTGCTTCGGGGTCATCTCGCAGAACAAGCCGATAAGCTTTGACCAGAACCAAGGAGCCAAAAACACGAACACCACAGCCGTGGCTGCTGCCGTGGCAAGGCTCAACATAAGGTTGGCAGTAGTGGGCACAATGGTCTCTTGTTGAGGCAGGAACGCCTGCAAAGAGAGCACGATCGATACCACAATCGCGGGTATCCATGTCTTGCGAAATATAGTGGCAAAGTTGGAGCAGTAGAGATCGAAGGCGCTCTTAAGGCAGCTCGATATGCTACGCTCTTTTAAAAAATCTGTCTTTTCCATCACTTTATGTTTCTTTCTTTTTCTTCTTTTTTCTTTTTATTTTTTACCTTTTTACCCTTTTACCTTTTTACCTTTTAACGTCTGAACTCGGAGCACACAATGGCTGTAGCCACAGCCACGTTCAGGCTGTCTGCCTTGTCTGCCGTTGTGGCGAAGGTCGGTATGAGCAACTTTTGGCTTATCCTGCTGCGCATCTCGGCGCTAATGCCGTTGCCTTCGTTTCCCATCACAATAATGCCGTGTTGTGGCAGATCTTTGGTGTAGATGTTTTCGCCGTCGAGCAGGGTTCCAAACACAGGATGGTCTTTTGGCAGACTGTCTACGAGATGGGGTAGGGAGGTGTAGACCACTCTCACCCTTGCTATGCTGCCCATCGTGGCCTGCACCACCTTTGGGTTGTACACGTCGGCCGTGTCGGGACTGCACACAATGGTGTCTATGCCGAACCAGTCGGCAATGCGAATGATGGTTCCGAGGTTGCCTGGGTCTTGCACACCATCGAGCGCGAGCACCAGCTTCTTGCTTATGCTGTCTGTCGTCAGCTCCTCCTCTGTCTGTTTAAAGACCGCCAGCACCTGTTGCGGGTTCTGCTGCAAACTGGTTTTTGTCAGCTCTTCTTCTGTCACCACAATCAGCTCGTCTGTGCGTTGTGCCTCGTCGTGGTGTTGTTGCACCCACTCGTCTGTGGCAACAATGGTCAAGGCTCGTTGTCTCACCAGTATGTCGCCCACAGTCTTTGGACCTTCTGCCACAAAAACGCCCTCCGTCTTTCGGTTCTTCTTCAAGGCGAGCGATCTGATGTGCTTTATCTTGTTCTTGCTTATCATTATCTTTCTTTGTAAATCTTTTCTCGTTTGTAAAGCCTTTAGCTCATAAGGCCCTTCTTTTTTAGCCTTTAGCTCATAAGACCCTTTCCTTTATTTTTAGCCTTAGGTCCCATAAGGCCCTTTTCTTTTTAGTCTTCAGCCCATAAGGCCCTTCTCTTTTTAGCCATAGGCCCATAAGACCTTTCTTATATATAAGATGCAAAAATAGAAATAATAATCGGTATAGGCAAGAACACGACAGCAAATTTTTGCTCCTGCCGTTGCCCGGAGTAGGATAATTATGAATTTTTGTATCTCGTTTTTCTTTGTTATGACAAAAATGTCTTGTTGTTTAAGCAATAAAGCTATTGTCCGTTAACTTCTTGAACGACCGAAGGGAGTGTTTACTTCTTTAATTCCATTAACTTCTGAACTTGCGAAAGTTTAATATATAATAAGGTGAAGGCCTCTTTCTTAATCTTTGACCGAATAAAAAACAAGAAAAATGCAGAAAAAGCGAGAAAAAGTTAGCGAAAAGTTTGGAGGAATAAAAATATATTCATACCTTTGCATCCGCAATCAAGAGATGAGCGAAAATGATTCGGTGATTACATCGAACGACCGTAAGGAAGTTTGGGTGAGTGGCTGAAACCAGTAGTTTGCTAAACTGCCGTACGGGTAA
>UQTI01000051.1 GCA_900543975.1 uncultured Prevotella sp.
TCTTCTCTATGTCGCTCTGCTTCACCGAGTCGAGCAGGTTGAAAGCCCTGTTCATGAGCGTCAGCGCCTCAGCCTTGCGGTTCATCTTCTCCAGACAGAGGGCTTTCATGCGCAGCATCTTCTCCAGCGGCATGGCCTGGTTCTGTGCGCCCGAGGCCATGATGCTGTCTATCAGGGCGAGCTGCTCGTTGTAGCGGTGTTGTGCGCCAAGCAGACTGGCCTTGACCTCCAGAATGCCCAACACGCCGTTGCTGTTGGTTGCCATGCCTGCCATCACGCGGTCGGCATATTTCATGTATTTGTCGACGGCTTGATAATCGGCCAGGGAGCTGTACGACTTCAGGATGACGGACAAAAACTTCAGCGTGAGCACGTTATACCCCACCCTCTTCACCTCGGGCCAGCAAGGCAGCAGGGCGTGGAGCGCCGCCTTGTAGTTGTCCTGCCGCATGTAGATGCCGCCGATGTTGGCCCGTGCCGATAGGCGTTGAACGGTGTCGTTGGCTGCTGCGGCTGCCTTCTCGGTCTTACGGGCATAGTGGAGTGCCTCGTCGAAGCGGTTGCTCTCAGAGTAGAGCACCGTGACGCAGTTGTTAAGATAGATCTCGTATTCTGTGTTTTGCTCCGCGAGCGCCATGTCTATACCTTCTTTATATTGCACAAGAGCCGAGTCGGTCATGCCCTGCCGCCTGTAGGCTATGCCCATCGTGCCGCGCAGGTTGAGCATGGCCTCCACATCGTGGAGCTTGTGGGCAAGGGCATAAGCGCCCTGGGCCACACCCACGGCATCGGCCATGCGCCCCATGTCGACAAGCGTCACGGCCTTCTCGCTCATGAGCCAGCAGCGTGTGGTGTCGGCGGGGTTCAGGGCCAGGGCGCTGTCGGCAAGGGCCAGCGCCGCCGGTTTGTTGCCAAGAGCGTTCTGTTCTGCCACGCGTTCAAGCATGGCATAGGCTTTCTCGGCTGTGGGCTCGTCGCCTCGCCTGTTGCATGCGAGTGTGATTAAAGCAAGGAGCAGAAGTAGATATTTCCTCATTCTTTAGGTCGGTCTTTATTTTGGATGTGGCAAAAATACAAATATAATCTGAGAAAAAAAGATTTTTAGTAAGCATTTTTTTTGACCTCTCTTTCATGCGTGGTTTTTTAAGACAATGAAGACCCGTTTCTTTTTGCGCTTCCTTGCGTGGGGTCAAAGACAATAGAGACAATAGGGACAATTTTTAGTTTGCTTTGAAATGACAAATTTCATAGAAATATGAAAAGTTAAATTTTAAAATTGTGCCTTGATTTCTTTGGTAAAGCGAATAAAACTTCGTAACTTTGCATCGCTCATCTATAGTTAGAAAGAGTTTCGAGACCCGATTGCCTTTGATGCATCTCGGGTCTTGCGTTTTTATAGCGGTGTCGCTATTCTTTTCTTCATTTTCTTTAAAAGGGCCTTTTCTCCATATTCTTTATCAAGATGATATGCTGTAAGAAGGTAGAAAGCAGGGGTTCTTTGTTGCTCTAAAACTATAACATACTTTTCCACTTTATCGTAAATGTATGTCTTTTTTACCTTGCGTTTTTTTGAATCTCTCTCTTCCACGGTAAACACATCTATGTTTAAAGGTGTCTTTTCATTTATATGATGTTTTATCCAATGCAACCTCTGAGATCGTGCGACCTCAAATACACGCTTAGGATATTTTTGTCCGTCTTTATCCTCGACTATAATTTCTTCACATGTCAAATGTTTAAATAATCGTCCCATATCAGCTTCTCCTTGTGCTTTTATTGGATAAATACGCCAAGAACGAAAGGCGAATTCATGATTGTCTTCAATATCTCTTTTAAAAATAATCTGTAAATCATGATGTCTTTCTTTTTCACTAAGACCTACTATATCCAGCAATTCTGGATATATTTTTAAAATATTGAATCCGCCCATGTGCTACTTTAATGAAATAAAAAACAAATTAAACTTTTTCCTAGACAATGGCGTTGTCATGTTTAATGAGATGTTGCTATGTCTTTTTATTTTTTCTATTAATTTCAGTTTTGCAACTACTTTCCCCAGTACATCGCCTTTTTCTATGCGCAAATTATAATTGATTGCTCCCATTAACACATCCGAAAGTTGTATAAACAAACTTTCGTGTGAACGTATGAATTGAAATCTTCCAATAGACGAGTTATAGCTCATGATTCTCTTTAATGTTTCAAGTTTCTCTGAACTACAAGTATCTTTGATGTCCAAATATATATTATAAGTATTTTGGAAGTCAACTTTAGTATGTAATAATTGAAAATACATCCTAAAATAGAAATCATTAAATGTGTAATCTTCTCTAGATTCATCTATCTGTGATTTATCCACAACGACTGCTCTAAACTCCAAATCGTTCATAAAAAACCAGTCTATTAGCTCAGAATACACTTTATATGTAGCTTCATGAACATTTGTCCATTTGAGTTCATCCTTATAATTATATTTCGCTTTTATTGCTTTTATTTCCTCCTTAGCAATTTTAATCTGAGGATAAGCAATGCTTGTATACCCTAACAACATAAACGGATGTCCGTCATGTATTAGGTGGGTGCTTTCATCGCAATATACATTAAACGTTTTATTCATCGTGTTATTTATTATTGTTTCCTTAAAATTAACATCTCGCAAAGATACAAAATTTACTTGGTAATAAGTTAACAACATCCTTATTATTTTCAAATTACCTATTGTCTTCGAAAACACAACAAGCAAATTATCCTAACGCGCAATTTATACAATAGAAAATGCGGCGGCAAGACAACTCAAAGAGCGTCGTGCCGCCGCATTTGCGGTTAAAAAGCTGAGGGGAGTGTCACTCCCTTATGCGGGAGATCGTTACTCCCACACGTCGTTGATGTGGAGCTTTGAGTTTACCTCTTCACCTGCGACCTCTCCAGCTGCGCCAGTATTAATTTTAACGCCATTACCCGTTACAGAGTTGTCGAGCAGATTGCCTGCCTCCATCTTTGCCACCTCGATCTGTGGCTGCAGATATTCTTTCTTTTCCATTGTTTTCATTTGTTTAAAATTCATTACACATGCGTTTGTTATATTTGCGCGGCGCTTTACTTGAGCACCTTCTTGCCGTTTACAACATAAACACCCTTCTTCAGACCCTCAAGGCTGTTGCCTACATACTGACCGTTGAGGTTATAAACCTTGCCTGTCATTACGGCCTCGCCGTTGTCGACAGCATCGATGCCTGTGAGTTCGCCACCGAAGTTGAGCTTAGCTGCTATGGCACTGTTTGCTAACAGGAAGTAAGCACGCATGCCCTTGATTGAGGTGTCTTTCATTACCTTAGCCAGCTTGTCCTGGTTGTTGATGCCGAACACCTTGCCATAGAGCGAAGCGTCTATTTTCAGAGGGCTGTAGATGCCGATAAGCTGATAATTCTCGTTACCGCTGCAGTTGGCAGGATCAACGTTCTTAACAGTCACGCCGTTGAATGTGGGGTTCACGATGGCTTTAGCTGTGCGAACGAGATAAGCCTTGCCAGCCTCAAGGGTGGCAGGAGCATCCTCAAAGTTGATAACAGCGCCATCATCCTTTTCTGTTACACTTGCAATCTGCTTGATGGTAGCGTCCTTCAATGGGCTGTCTGCTACGGTAACGTCGAAGGGAACGCAGAATGTGTTCCAAACGTCTGCCTTAAGGGTGCGGGTGAGGTTGACGTTAACGATCTTGTCAGCATTGCCTGAGATGGTCTCAGTGTTGTCTTGAGACTCGTCAAGACCGATAGAGGGAAGCTTGCTGTAGGCTACGGTCATATTTTCAAATTGGAAAGCATCATTAATAGCCAATTCTATCGATTTTGCAGAGCCTGTCCATTTTTTATTATTCTTATCATAAGAATCTGTTGACACTGTTAAATTTTCACCTTTAGCACTATTATAAACGAAACCTGTTATAACATATCCGTCTGCTACGCTTAATGTCAGCACAGCATTTTCATACGTTCTAAACTGAATGGTTCCTTGATACATATGGAACCTTGATTTATTTGTACTTTTCACCCCTTTATTATTAATTTTCCAGCCATTCTGAACGTTTGTAATGGTTACAACACCTGAAGTCAATGTGTTGCCTTCTTCAAGATTTGTTGCGTTTCCATTTTTCGCAGGAGCCTCATAGTCACCATAGTCAGCTGGCTTAGAGAAATCAAATGTTACCTCAGTAGCATTGGGGTCAATAACAGTCAAATCATAAGTAGCCACGTTGGAACTCTCGTATGTTTCGTCACCATCAAATGACACACCTACAGTTGCTTTTCCTACAGAAATTAATGTCAGCTCACCTGTTGACGAATCAATATTAGCAATTCCATCGGGTGAAATGATATAAGAGAGAGGTTTGGTAAGAACTTCATCACCTGCTTTTAGTGTACATGTGGGAAGCTCTGGAGCCTCTCCAAGATTAACTGTAACAGAAGTCTTTGAAAGAGTAAGCGTTGTTGCTATTTTCTTATAGTTAAGAACATAAGAGGCTTCATAAATTTCATCGCTAAACAGTGAAGTAGCCTTAATGGTTACAGTTCCTGTCTTTAACCAATTCTTTATTTTACCTGTAGTCCCATCAATATCTACCACGCCAGTAGGGGTTGCCTCATATGTAATATCGTCAGGGGTAACCTCAGCACCTTTCGCATCATACTGAGTGGCAGAAAGGCCATCAAAACCTTCGGTTTGACCTACATATACAGTTTTCTCAACCTCTGCAAAGAAAAGTTTATCCTTTGCAGCAGGGTCCTTCATATAAGTAAGTTTGAAAGAAGCGGTGAGGTTATTAAGTTCTGAGCCTGTGTTTGCTGTGCTTGTTGTTACCTTGATATTAGCGGTTCCTAACTTTTTGAAATTAACCTTACCTGTAGTCATGTCTACATCAAAACATCCTTCAGGATTAGCATCTGTTACCTCATACAAATACTCAACACCCGATGTTACCTCTTTACCATCCTTGTCTTTAAGAACAAGTGTAGGCATGGTAAACTCAGACTCTGCACCTTTATAAACAGTCTTCTCTGTTTCTGAGAAAGTGAGAGTAGGGTTAGATGATGTAGCTTTATAAGTTATTATAAGTTTTTTTAAACGTACTTGAGCAGATGTTTTGTTTGTTATCTTAATGTTGGTAGCTTCTCCAGACCATTTATTAGTTGTCCCATTGTAAGTTCCTGAATTGAAACAAGACTTATTTAGGTTTCCTTGGCTTAATTCAAAATCAATTCCAGCAATTGTCTTTTTAGAAGAAATAAGATATTGTTATCATACATTCTTATCGCCGTACCTGAATTATAATATGCAGGGGCGGTTCCACCATTTGCAGTAAACGTTAAAGTGACATTTTCTCCTTGAACTTTGCTTATTCTTTGTGCGTTTGAAAAACCTAAAGAAGAAAAATCAATTGTTTCCGTGTCTTGTGCAAATCCGCTCGCCCACACCACAAGCATGAGGAGCGTTAAAAATAAGCGTAAAATTCGTTTCATAATGTTTTACGAGTTTTAAATTAATAATTGATGATAATAAAATTTTAGAAAAATATTTGATAGATCCATCAGCCGCCGCGATGAGGGTTGGGAGAATGGATGTGAAAAAAGAGAGAGCCATGGGCTTGTGCCTCGGGACGAAACCCGCTGCAAAGTTATGGCTTACACATTTCTGAGAAGTTACATCTTTAAGACAGTTTTATTGCTTGGTCAATCGCAGAGATTGGGGTTAGGCGTTACGTTTTATGTCTTGAGCGTTACGTTTTATGTCTTGAGCGATAGATAGATGCTGTGAGCACAGATAGATAGATGCTGTGAACACAGATAGATAGATGCTGTGAGCACAGATTGATAGATGCTGTGAGCACAGATAGATGGGTGCTTTGAGCACGATAGTTAGATGCCGTGAGCACAGGCAGGTGCTTTGAGCGATAGATGTCTTTAGTGGGCAGATGTGTGTTTGCGATGTTCAGGTGCGTTTTGAGAAACGCGATATGCCCCACCCCGTCTCACAGGTGTGTGGACGGATGCGGGGCATATAGCCATGCGGTGCCTTTACTCGGCAGCCTTGTTGTCAGAAATGAGGTTCTCGCCCGTCATGTCGGCAGGCTGCTCCAGACCCATGATGTGGAGGATCGAGGGAGCCACGTCGGCGAGGCGTCCGTCACGCACGGTAGCCGAGTTGTTGTCGGTAACGTAGATGAAGGGCACGGGGTTGAGCGAGTGGGCGGTGTTGGGTGTGCCGTCAGCGTTGATGGCGTTGTCGGCGTTGCCGTGGTCGGCAATGATGATCGCCTCATAGTCGTTGGCCTTGGCAGCCTCAATCACATCCTTCACGCAGTTGTCGATGGCGTGTACAGCCTTGGCGATGGCGTTGTAGATGCCGGTGTGTCCCACCATGTCGCCGTTGGCGAAGTTGACAACGATGAAGTCATACTCCTGTGTGTTTATTGCACCCACCAGCTTGTCCTTAACCTCATAAGCGCTCATCTCGGGCTTGAGGTCGTAGGTTGCCACGCGTGGCGAGGGCACGAGGATGCGGTCCTCACCCTCATAGGGTTGCTCGCGTCCGCCGTTGAAGAAGAAGGTGACGTGTGCATATTTCTCTGTCTCTGCTGTGTGGAGCTGGCGCTTGCCCTGCTTTGAGAGATACTCGCCGAGGGTGTCCATGACGTTCTCCTTGGGGAAGAGGATGTTGACGCCTGTGAACGATGCGTCATAGGGAGTCATGCAGTAATATTGCAGACCAGGGATGGTGTGCATGCCTTCCTCGGGCATGTCCTGCTGTGTGAGCACCTGTGTGAGCTCCTTGGCGCGGTCGTTGCGGAAGTTCATGAAGATCACCACGTCGCCCTCGCTGATGCGTCCGTCGACGGCGCTGTTGCAGATTGGCTTGATGAACTCGTCGGTCACGCCCTCGTCGTAGCTCTCCTGCATGGCCTGCACCATGTCGGTGGCCTGCTTGCCCTGACCCTCAACGAGCAGGTCGTAAGCCTCTTTCACGCGGTTCCAGCGCTTGTCGCGGTCCATGGCGTAGAAGCGTCCCACGATGTGGGCAATGTGGGCATCGTTCTTCTCGCAGCACTGCTGCACCTGCTCGATGAAGCCCTTGCCGCTCTTGGGGTCGGTGTCGCGACCGTCCATGAAGCAGTGTACGAAGAGCTGGTCCTTCAGACCATACTCCTTGCCGATCTCGATGAAGCGGAAGAGATGGTCGAGCGATGAGTGAACGCCGCCTGTTGAGGTGAGGCCCATGAGGTGGAGCTTCTTGCCGTGCTCCTTGGCATAAGAAAAGGCGCTGACGATGCCTTCGTTCTTGAGGATAGAACCGTCCTTGCATGCGCGGTTGATCTTCACGAGGTCCTGGTAGACAACGCGACCGGCGCCGATGTTGAGGTGTCCCACCTCCGAGTTGCCCATCTGTCCGTCGGGCAGACCTACGTTCTCGCCTGATGCCTGGAGCTCAGAGTGTGCGCTCACGGCTGTGAGGTAGTCGAGATAAGGTGTTGGTGTGTTGAAGATAACGTCGCCTTTGCCATGCTGGCCGATTCCCCATCCGTCGAGAATCATCAATAAAGCTTTCTTTGCCATAATAGTGAAATAATCTGATTTATGTTGTTTTTATTTTTTATGCTTGTCGTCCCAACGTTTAAGCTTACCGTTCTCTAAGCGTTTTTAAGCTTGTCGTTTCTTTTTCCGTTCGCGCTTGGGTGCGCGGACCCTCTTGAATCGCGTTCTATCTTGTTAGACAATGCAAAGTTAGCAAGTTTTTGGTTAACAGCAAACAAAAGCGCTGTATTTTATTTTTTCAGCTGTAAAAACAACAAAAATTTATAATCTTAATATTTTAAAAACAATAGGCATTAAAGCAAACTTCTTGAGAGGGTTTAAAGACAATAGAGACAATAGAGACAATTTTTTTATTGTTGAATTTTTTTATTTGTCTGCCTCCGTAAAAAGAAGACCAAACATTTAAAGACCTATCGGTTTTCCAAACATGTTGAAGATTTCGTTATTCTCGTCATCATAGAGATAGCGCTCTAACTCAAGGCGTTTTGGAGCAAAGTTTACAAGAATTCCATGGTTTATTCGAAGTAAACGCATATAATTATAAAGCTGAGCGCGATGATTCTCGCTAAGAAATGTAACTGCCTTACACTCAACAATGATATCTTTCTTACAAAGAAAATCTATGCGAAAAGAAGCACTCATCTTTTTTCCATGATACAAAGGATGGAAAGACAACTCTCTTTCATAAGCAACATTCATTTCCTTCAATTGCATTTCCAAGGCTTCTTGGTAGCAACTCTCATTAAGCCCTATCCCTAACTCATTACGAACTTCATATATGGCACCCACGATGTCATACATAAATTTTTTGCTTTCTTCGATTTCTACCATAAGCTCTTTCTATAAAAAATCAAGATTGTTCAATGAGTTAACGCCTTATTTGCTTCATTATTGTAATAAAAGCCCATATTTTCAATTTAAATTGTCTCTATTGTCTCTATTGTCTTTAAAACAACCGCTAGAAGGCTTTCAAGAACAAGAAAAAACATAGAAAAAAAGGAAGATGCTTTGCATTGTCTTTTAATTGCATTATCTTTGCAAAAAGAACACACAACAAGTTTTATCACCAACCCTCACCACAAAGAGGGCTAAAAACCAAAAACCAAAGATAATATGAAAAATCTCTTTATGACACTCGCCGTGATGAGCCTGTGCTCAGCAACGGTAGCGGCACAAACAGCCAAGCCGGCGAAAGCAGCGAAGGCGGCAAAGGCAGCCAAAGCAGCATTGGCCGACAAGGCAGCAGAAGCCAAAGAGACGGTGCCGTCGTTTACCGAATGGCACGACCTGCAGGTGAACGCCATCAACCGCTTCCCTCTACACTCTCATTTCTTCGCCTACGAGAACCGCGACGCGGCGCTGAAGGGCGACATGAAAGGCAGCGGCAACTATCTGTCGCTCAACGGCGTGTGGAAGTTTAAATGGGTGAAGAACGCCGACGAGCGACCCACCGACTTCTTTGACCCCGCACTCGACGACAAGGCATGGGGCACGATGGAGGTGCCTGCCGTGTGGGAGCTGAACGGATATGGCGACCCCGAATATGTGAACGTGGGCTTCGCCTGGCGCGGACATTTCACAAACAACCCGCCAATGGTGCCCGTGAAAGACAACCATGTGGGTTCATACCGACGCACCATTGACCTGCCTGCTTCGTGGAACGGACGACAGGTCATTGCCCACTTCGGAAGCGTGACCTCAAACATGTATCTCTACGTCAACGGACAGTTTGCCGGCTATGCCGAAGACTCAAAGGTGGCAGCCGAATTTGACATCACGCCCTACCTGCGACCGGGCAAGAACCTCATCGCCTTCCAGACATTCCGCTGGAGCGACGGCTCCTACTGTGAGGACCAGGACTTCTGGCGCCTCAGCGGCGTGGCACGCGACTGCTACCTCTACAGCCGCTCACCCATGGCACACATTGACAACCTCCAGATAACGCCCGACCTCGACGCACACTATGAGAACGGACAGCTCAGCGTGAAGGTCAACATGAAAGGCTCTGCCATGTTCGTGTTCGACCTCATCGACCCACAGGGCAACCAGGTCACACGAAAGGTCATCAACGCATCGAAGGTGAAGAGCAAGACGGGAGGACCGGCGGTGCTGAAGCACACGCTTAAGTTTGACGTGCAGAACCCGCAGAAGTGGACAGCGGAGACGCCACACCTCTACACCCTCGTGGCAACGGTGAAGCAGAACGACAAGGACGTGGAGTCGGTGCCCGTGAAGGTGGGCTTCCGCAAGATAGAGATCAAGAACGCCCAGCTGCTCGTCAACGGACAGCCCGTGCTCATAAAGGGCGCCAACCGCCACGAGATGGATCCCGACAAGGGATATGTGGTGTCAAGAGAGCGCATGATACAAGACCTCACGCTCATGAAGCGCTTCAACATCAACGCTGTGCGCACATGCCATTATCCTGACGATCCGATGTGGTATGACCTCTGCGACCAGTATGGCATATACCTCTGCGCCGAAGCAAACCAGGAGAGCCACGGCTTCCAGTATGACGACACATCGGAGGCAAAGAAGCCGCAGTTTGCAAAACAGATCATGGAGCGCAACCAGCACAACGTGATGATGCACTTTAACCATCCGAGCATTATCTACTGGTCGCTGGGCAACGAGACGGTCGACGGACCCAACTTCACGGCAGCACACGACTGGATAAGACAGACCGACCCCTCACGACCCATCCACTGGGAACGCGCGGGGCTGGGCAGCAACACCGACATCTTCTGTCCGATGTATTACCCACACGCCGACTGTGAGCGCTACGCCTCTGACCCGAAGATCACAAAGCCGCTCATACAGTGTGAATATGCCCACGCCATGGGCAACTCGGGCGGCGGATTCAAGGAATATTGGGACCTGGTGCGCAAGTATCCTAAATATCAGGGTGGCTTCATCTGGGACTTCGTGGACCAGGGCTTGCGCGGAAAAGACGCTGAGGGACGCAGCATATATAAATATGGTGGCGACTACAACTCTTACGACCCATCAGACAACAACTTCAACTGTAACGGTCTGGTTTCGCCCGACCGCGTGCCTAACCCGCACATGTATGAGACAGGCTTCTACTATCAGAACATCTGGACCTCGCCCGTGGACCTCGCCAACGGCGTGGTGACGGTGAAGAACGAAAACTTCTTCCGCACGCTCGACAACGTGTCGCTCTCTTGGAGCATCATGGAGGACGGCGTGGAGACAGCCAACGGAACAGAGGCCAACATCGACGTGAAGCCGCAGGAGACGAAGCAGATCAAGCTGCCGTTCACCGTGAGCACAGCCAAGGACGGCAAGGAACGACTGGTGAACATCGAGTATCGTCTGAAGAAGGCTGAGCCGCTCATGGAGGCAGGACAGGTGGTCGCTTACCAGCAGCTCGCCGTCGACGGATGGCAGGGCAACGACATCACCACACCCTCTGCCGAGCAAAAGGTCATGATGGCGAAGGAAGGCAAGAAGGCGAAGATTGACAACGGAAAGAAGACTCAGGAGCTGAGCGTCAGGACACACAGCGTGAACGTGGCATGGGACAAGACAACGGGTCTGCTCACACGCTACGACGTGAACGGCAAGCAACTCCTCGGCGAGGGCGGCACGCTGAAGCCCAACTTCTGGCGCGCCGTGACCGACAACGACATGGGTAGCGGCATAAACAAGAGCTACAAGGCGTGGTTCAACCCCGAGATGAACCTCAAGAGCATCGACATAAAGAAGGGTGACAAGGGATCGGCTGACGTGGCTGTGGTGACAGCTACCTACGACATGCCTGAGGTTAAGGCCAAGCTCACGCTCACCTACAACGTGGCTACCGACGGCTCAATGGCGGTTACACAGGCGCTGGCCACAACCAAGGGTGCAAAGGTGAGCCCCATGTTCCGCTTCGGAATGGTCATGGAGCTGCCTTACAACATGGACCAGTCGACCTTCTACGGCCGCGGACCGATAGAAAACTATGCTGACCGCAAGCTGTCACAGAACATCGGCATATATAAGCAGACAGCCGATGAGCAGTTCTTCCCCTATGTGCGTCCGCAGGAGACAGGTACAAAGAGCGACATTCGCTGGTGGAAGCAGACCGATGCCGACGGCAACGGCTTCACCGTGCTCTCTGACAAGGAGTTTTCCGCAAGCGCCCTCCACTACTCTATCGCTGACCTCAACGACGGCGACGAGAAGGAGCAGCGCCACTCGCCACAGGTGCCTAAGTCGCGCTTCACAAACCTCTGCCTCGACCTCGCACAGACTGGCGTGGGCGGTGTGGACAGCTGGAGCCCCAACGCCATCGCGCTACCACAATATCGTGTCGACTATAAGGACATGGTGTTTAAGGTTCTTTTAAAGGTAAAAAAGGACATTTAAAGGTAAAAAAGACATTTAAAAGTAAAAAGGTAAAAAGGTAAAAAAGGGCTGACGCCTTGAAAGGGAAAGCCCCTTTGTCGTGTCAAAGAGGCTTGATGGTCATCGTACCCCGACCGAGGTACACACGCACCCCGACCGAGGTACACACGCATCCCGACCGAGGTACGCACACATCCCGACCGAGGTACGCCGACACGTCAGCCCAAACAACCTATCATCACCTATAAGAAAAGGCACAGCTCTCTTCGAAGCTGTGCCTTTTTTTGTTCTATCTAAAGCCTGTTCAACCAAGCTATCGCTTAACCAAGCCGTCGCTAAGCCGCTGCTTAACCAAGCCGTTGCTTAACCAAGCTATCGCTAAGCTGCTGCTTAACCGAGCCTCAGCTTAAGCCCGTTCTATCCCTCACTCGCAATGCGCTTAATGTCCTCAAGGTTGTTAGCCACAGGAAGCGAGGTCTCGAAACCTGGGCGCAACATGCCTTGCTGGCGCATGCTGTCGAGCAGGGCGAGGAGCGGGTTCCAGAAGCCACCGATGTTGTAGAGCACCACGCGCTTGTGGTGATAGCCTATCGAGGCGGCAGCAACGACGGTGAAGATCTCGTCGAGGGTGCCGACACCACCGGGGAGAGCAATGATGAGGTCGCTGCGCTCTATCATCAACGCCTTGCGGTCGTTAAGGTTGTCGCAGGCAATGTTGACATCTATACAGTCGCTCGCACGACCCGTCTTCTCAAGAATGGTGGGAACAACGCCGATGACCATGGCACCGGCATCGTGCGCCTCACGAGCCACAGCCTCCATCAGTCCGAGGTTGGCACCGCCATAGACGAGCGCATGTCCCTCATGGCCTATCCAGCGGCCAAGCTCACGGGCAGCATCAAAAAACTCGGCGGCAATGTTGTTATTGGCCGAACAGAAAACGCAGACGTTCATTTTATGACACCTTTTGTCTCCAATCCTTATCTTGCTGCATAGAAGCAAGCACCGTTCATGGCCATGCGAGCCTGGAACAGGCCAGCCTCATCCTGTGAAACCTTGATGTCGGTGCCGTTGGGCAGGAAAGCCTGAACGGTGCCATCCTCGTTGAAGCGGAACAGATCGGTCACGGTGCCGTTCTCTTCCTCCTGCCAGGTCTTGGTGTCCTTGTTGTAGATGAACTTGATGACCTCGCCGGTGGGCTTCTTTATAGAATAGCCATCCTTAAGGGTTGTCACGGCATAATAGCGGCCGTCCTGTCCCTGCACCTCAACGGTCTTGCCCACACGCTGTGCCACGGGGTTGCTGCCTGACCAGAACTCGATGGTGTTGAGCACCAGCACGTCGACAACACTACACACAGCATAAGCTGGAGAGATGATGAGGAATATAAGCTCATTGAGGAATCTCTCACTTGTAGCCGACTTATTCCATCTGGCCAACTTGTTAAACAGACTGAACGAACCAACACATGAGTTGGTGAGCAGCACGCCCGCAAGGAGCACAACCGCAACCTTAAGATGTCTCATTCTCATAATTTTATGGTTTTAGTTAAAAAAATCAATTTGAGTTGCTAAGTTAAGCATTTATCCTTAATGAGCATAGCATGTGAGAGTTTTTTAACATTATTTTTTTGAGAATAAGCCGCGCTTTTGGCTGCTAACTCATTCTTTTTCACTAACTTTGCACCCGCAACGCCGCCGACAAGACTGTCGGTAGAACATTTTCGTTAAGCCAGATGAGCAAAGCCAAGCTTGCTTGAGCTTTGCCATGGCGAGAAAATGTGCTATGAAATAGAGCGTTTTCGGGAGGTTTCTTCACCCTGTTTATACATCTTTTTTAGAGATATTGAGGATTATGGCCGGGAGGGTGAGCGCACTTCCCCCTGAGAATTATTTTTTATTTTTCAAGCAGCACAGACATGCTGCATCATTGCGGCACAGACCGCACAGAAGAAACAACAAGACACATTGAAGACATTTGAAGAATTGGGTGTAAGCGAAGAGATTCGCCACGCCATTGAAGAGCTGGGATTCGAGCATCCCATGCCAGTGCAGGAAGAAGTGATTCCATATCTGCTGGGACACGGCAACGACGTCATTGCCCTCGCGCAGACAGGTACAGGCAAGACCGCCGCGTTCGGCATTCCATTGCTGCAACGCGTGGACCCTACGCAAAGACACACTCAAGCCATTGTGCTCAGTCCGACACGCGAGCTGTGTCTACAGATCGCTGACGACCTGAAAGATTTTTCCAAGTATATCAAGGGCATCAACGTGGTGGCTGTTTATGGAGGCACCAGCATCGTTGACCAGATTCATGCGCTGAAGCACGGCGCACAGATCATCGTGGCCACACCGGGACGTCTCATCGACCTCATGAACCGTGGCGTGGCACAGCTCGACAAGGTTGAGAACGTGGTCCTCGACGAGGCTGACGAGATGCTCAACATGGGCTTTGCCGACTCTATAAACGCCATCTTCGAGGGCGTGCCACAGGACCGCAACACGCTGCTCTTCTCGGCCACCATGAGCCGCGAGATAGAGCGCATTGCAAAGAGCTACCTGCACGACTTCAAGGAGATCGTGGTGGGATCACGCAACGAGGGCGCCGAGAGCGTGAACCACATCTATTATATGGTGAACGCCAAGGACAAGTATCTGGCCCTGAAGCGCATCGTCGACTTCTACCCGCGCATCTTTGCCATCATCTTCTGCCGCACAAAGAAGGAGACACAGGAGGTGGCCGACAAGCTCATACGCGACGGCTACAACGCCGAGTCGCTGCACGGTGACCTCTCACAGCAGCAGCGCGACCTCACCATGCAGAAGTTCCGCCAGCACCTCACACAGCTCCTCGTGGCTACCGACGTGGCAGCACGCGGACTTGACGTGGACGACCTGACACACGTCATCAACTATGGTCTGCCCGACGACATCGAGAGCTACACGCACCGTTCGGGACGTACAGGACGAGCAGGAAAGAAGGGAACGAGCATAAGCATCATACACACACGCGAGAAGCGTAAGGTGCGCGACATTGAGCGCGAGATAGGCAAAGATTTTGTCGACGGAACGCTGCCCACACCTAAGGAGATATGCACAAAGCAGCTCTATAAGGCCATCGACGAGATAGAGAAGGCCGATGTGGACGAGGAGGAGATCGCTCCCTTCATGGACGACATCAACCGCCACTTCGAGTTTGTTGACAAGGAAGACATCTTGAAGAAGATCGTGAGCCTTGAGTTTGGCCGCTTCCTCAAATATTATGCCGACGCGCCCGAGATTCTCAAGCCCACCAACGAGCGCAACAAGCGCGACACCGAGGGCAGAGGCAAGACAGGACGCACAGACCGCAGCCGAGGCCCGCGCAAGGCAGAGGCTGGCTTCAAACGTCTGTTCATAAACCTGGGCAAAGCCGATGGCTTCTACCCCGGCGAGGTCATGCAGTTTGTGAACCGTCATGTGGACGGACGTCAGGAGATTGGACACATCGACCTGCTGAGCAAGTTCTCTTACATAGAGGTGCCCGAGCAGGATGCACAGAAGGTCATCCGTGCCCTCGACGGAACATCATATAAGGGTCGCAGCGTGCGCTGCAACGATGCCGACAGCCGCGATGGCGGTGCCTCAGGCCGTGGCTCACGCGGCGGCCGCTCCTCACGCGATGGCGGCAACCGTGGCTCACGCGACGACAGCCGTTCTTCAGGCCGCAGCGAGAGAACCTCACGCAGAGGCCGCGACAACGACGGCTTTGGCAAGAACGACGGCTTTGCAAAATATGAAAAGAAGTCGAAGCGCCGCAACTATGACGACGACTCTACGTTCCAGGAGAGTGGCAAGAAAGACGACTGGAAGCAGTTTTTCCAGCACAACGACAACGTGAAGCTGAAAGGCACCGAGCCCGACTTTACCGAGGAAGGCTGGGCAAGAAGAAAGCCAAGAAAGAAATAAGAGTCTATCTGCCCCCAAAAGAAGCCAAAAGGGTCCCTGTCTTTAATCTTAGACAGGGACCCTTTTTATCTTTAACAGCCCTTAAGAACTCTTATCTTCTACCCTCAAGCAGACGTTCAGCCATGGCCACACCAAGCGCCTCACACTGCTTGCGCACCTCAGGGGTGAGAGCTTGCTTCATGTCAACCGGTTCTCCCACAGCCTCAAACTTGAGATGGTTCTCGTTCCACTCGCCAATCTTGGCAACAGCCTTGCTTGCCCAGCCATGGCTGCCGAACCATCCGAACAGGCGGTTCTTGATGTCGCGGTTAGAGATCTCAGAGAGCAACACCTCCATCTCGTGATAAAGGCCGGCGTTGTAGGTGGGAGCACCAACGATCAAGCCGCTGTAACGGAAGATGTCGCGGAGAATGAACGAATGGTGGGTCTTGGAGACATTGTAGATAACGATGTCCTTGACGCCTGCCCTGCTGGCAGCCTGGGCGATGATCTCTGCCATGCGCTCCGTGTTGCCATACATCGTGCCGTAACAGATCACCAGACCGGGCTCTGCCTCGTAGCGCGACAGACGGTCGTAGGTGCCGATGACACGGGCGGCAAAGTCGTGCCAAACAGGACCGTGGGTAGAGCAGATATAGTCGATCTGAACGCCAGCAAGCTTCTTCAGCGCGTTCTGCACGGGGATGCCATACTTGCCCACAATGTTGCTGTAATAGCGTATCATCTCCATCCAGAACGAGTCGCAGTTGATGTCGCTGTCCACAACGCCGCCGTTGAGGGCGCCGAAGCAACCGAAGGCATCGCCAGAGAACAGCGTGTGGGTGGTGGTGTCGAGCGTTACCATGGTCTCGGGCCAGTGGACCATCGGCGTGAGCACAAACTGCAGCTCGTGCTTGCCGAGCGACAACGTGTCGCCGTTCTTCACCTCATGCTCGCAGCCGCCTTCAATGCCATAGAAGCCGGCCATCATGCCAAACGTCTTCTTGTTGCCGATCACGGTGACGTTGGGATAATACTTGCGCATGAGAGCCAGCGAACCGCTGTGGTCGGGCTCCATGTGGTTAACAACGATATAGTCGATGGGGCGATCGCCGATCACATCGCGGATGTTCTCTATAAACTGTGTGAAGAAATCGACCTCTACGGTGTCGACAAGACACACCTTCTCGTCCACGATAAGATAGGAGTTGTAAGACACTCCTTTGGGCAATGGCCACAGTCCCTCAAAGAGGTTCTTGTTGCGGTCGTTCACACCCACATAATAGATATTGCTTGTTATCTCTTTCATAATGTCTGAGCTTTTTCTTATTTGGTTTTATTTTAGAACTTTCGCAAGTGTATAATAAATACATTTTCAAGCGATTATTATCTCAAGCAAGCAACAAAGTCGAGCGCGAGGACGTTATGTTATCTTGCTGTGAAACCGCAGGTTACGTTCGCTTCGCTCTCTTCACCAGCGGTTATGGATATTCGCCGCCTTCGGCGACGCTTGCTTGAGAAAATTTCCATTTTAAATGCAAAAGTTCAGTTATTTAAAGACAACCCTCTTCTTTAAAGGCGTCGAGTTTCTTTCCGAAGTCTTTCGACACATAGTTGAAGATGTCCTTGCAACAGTCGGCAGAGAACATCTGGGCGCTTTTCACCATGCTGTCCCACTGTTGTTCTGTGAGTCCACGCTCTATGTCGGCGCGGCGAATGTTGTTGCGAAGCATGGCGTAGATAAGACCGGCGTTGAAGTTGTCGCCAGCGCCAATAGTGCTCACCGTCTCGGTCTTGGGGGTGGCATACTCCTTGCGCATGTGCCCATCGCTGAACACCACGGTGGGGTGCTCGCCATCGGTGTAGATGAAGCGTTTACAATAGAACGAGATCTCGGCGTTGTAAGCCTTGTCGGCATCGTCGATCTTATAAACCACGTTAAAGTCGTCTCTGCTGCCGCGCACGATGTCGGCAAACTCGAGGTTCTCAATGAGGTTTGGGGTGGCCCTCATGACATCGCCACGGTGTGAGGGGCGGAAGTTGACGTCATAATAGATGATGGCGCCATGGCTCTTGGCATACTCCAGCAGTCCCTGCACCTGCGGGCGCACCACGGGGTTAACGGCATAGAAGGATCCGAAGAGCACGATGTCGTCGGGCTGTATGTCGGGATATTCGAAGTCGAGATGCTCATGCGGTGTGTCACGGTAGAACACATAGTCGGCCTCATTGCGCTCGTTAAGGAACGCCAGCGACACGGGCGACTTGCTGTCGGGGTACACGTTCACGTTGTCGGCATTCACGCCGTTGTCTCTCAGAAAGTTGATGATATATTCGCCCACACGGTCGTTGCCCGCCTCTGAGAAGAAGGTGCATGGCACACCGGCACGGCCCAACGAAACAATGGCGTTGAACGTTGAACCTCCAGGAACGGCTTCTGTCGGTTTGCCGTTCTTGAAGATAATGTCAAGCACCGTTTCGCCAATTCCTATGACTTTACGCATGTTATCTTGATTTTTTATCTTTTAGAATGCAAATATCTTAAATATTTTGGAATTAGCAAAAAGATTATTCGTATTTTTGTAAAAAATTAATTGAGAAGTAAACAAGCGACGAATAATAAGCCGATAAAGAACAGTTCGTCGCTCCCAAAAACTGACAAGAAATGACGCAATATAACACCGCGATGCTTCCCAACGGGCTTCGCATCATACACCGGCCGTCAGCATCGCCCGTGGTCTACTGTGGCTACGCCGTGAACGCCGGCACACGCGATGAGCTGCCGGGGGAGGAGGGCATGGCCCATTTTGTGGAACACATGACCTTCAAGGGAACAGAGAAACGAAAGGCCATACAGATTCTCAACTCTCTGGAGCGCGTGGGAGGCGACCTCAACGCCTTCACGGGCAAGGAGGACACGGTCTATCATGCCGCCATTCTGCATGAGCACACAGCACGGGCCGTGGATCTGCTCACCGACATCGTGTTCAACAGCACCTACCCTCAAGCCGACATAGACAAGGAGGTGGAGGTGATATGCGACGAGATAGAAAGCTACAACGACTCGCCGTCGGAGCTTATTTATGACGAGACAGAGAACGCGGTCTTCGACCACTGCCCCTTGGGCCACAGCATTCTCGGCGAGGCACAGCAGCTGCGCACCTACACCACGTCACACGCCAAGGCGTTCACGCAAAGGCTCTACCGGCCCGACAACGCCGTGTTCTTCGCTTATGGCGACATAGCGTTCAGCCGTCTGGTGGCCATGCTGCGACGCGCTCACGGCATCGACGCTGCCAGCAAGCTCCTGCCATGCCCCGCCCCATCGGCGGTGACGGAGAGGAACCGTCGGCCCTCGGCCCTCGCACCCTACACCCCGTCGTCTAACGTCAAGGAGATGAGCACGCACCAGACGCATGTGATGCTGGCAAACCGCGCCTACCCCATGGGCGACAAGCGCCGCATTGCCCTCTATCTCATGAACAACATCTTGGGCGGACCGGGCATGAACGCACGCCTCAACCTGTCGCTGCGTGAGCGACACGCCCTGGTCTACACCGTGGAGAGCTTCATAACGAGCTATGGCGACACAGGACTCTGGGGTCTCTACTTCGGTTGCGACCCGCACGACACCTCCCGCTGCCTGCGTCTTGTGCGCAAGGAGCTGGACCGCTTCATGAAGCAACCGCTCACCGACACACAGCTGAAGGCGGCAAAGCGACAGATCAAGGGACAGATCGGCGTAGCGTGTGACAGCAGGGAGAGCTTCGCCCTCGACTTCGCCAAGACTTTCCTCCACTACGGACTGGAAAAGGATGTCACCTCGCTCTTCTCGCAGCTCGACGACGTCACAGCAACAGACATTCAGCAGGTGGCGCAGGACATCTTCAAAGAAGAATGTATAACGAGAATGATTATTAAGTAAACGAGTTCTTGCTTAGGCATTAACTTCACGAGCGAAGCGAGTTATCTTCCTGTAACTTCCTATAACTTCTTTCGCTTGCGAAACTTAAGTAAAAAGAATATAAACAAAAGAAAATTTTAAAAAGAACAATCTTATGGCAACACCACACATTTCAGCAGCAGCTGGCGATTTCGCCAAGACAGTGCTGATGCCCGGCGATCCGCTCAGGGCTAAGTTTATCGCAGAAACATTTCTTACAGACATCAAGTTGGTGACCTCTGTGCGCAACATGCTCGGCTACACTGGCCTCTACAAGGGCAAACCGGTATCGGTGATGGCGAGCGGCATGGGCATGCCCAGCATCGGCATCTACTCTTACGAGCTGTTCAAGTTTTATGATGTAGAAAACATCATCCGCATAGGCTCGGCAGGCAGCTACCGCGAATGGCTGAACGTCAGGGACGTGACGCTGGCAAAAGATTCGGTTAGCGAGTCGTCATACGCCAAGGTACAGGGCGGATGCAAGGACACACACATCAAACCCAGCGCAGAGATCAACGCCGTGATCGAGGCTAAGGCCAAGGAGCTGGGCATAGAGTGTAAGCCCAGCGTGGTTCACTCAAGCGACGTGTTCTACGGCGAACCGTCACAGGGCACATGGCAGGACATTGCCGATAGGACAGGCAGCGACTGTGTAGAGATGGAGAGTTTCGCCCTCTTCCACAACGCCAACATGCTTGGCAAGCGTGCCGCCTGTCTGCTCACCATCAGCGACTCGTTCGTGAGCCATGTTGAGCTGACAGCCGAAGAGCGCCAAAACTCGTTCACACAGATGATGAAGCTGGCGCTGGAAACAGCGATAGCACTGTAATGAGTAAGGAAAAAGTGAAAAACGAAAAGTGAAAAATCCAATTGCTAAGGCTGCACAAGTAATAAAGCACATGGATTTTTCACTTTTCGTTTTTCACTTTTTCCCTTAATATGCCTTTAAATGCACCATCACCGGATAGTGGTCTGACGGTGCGCGGCGGTCATAGCGTTTAAACTTGATCTCGCTGGGAGCATCGTTACCCTTCTGGGCGTCGGCGCTCTTCGGGGTCCAATAGGCGTTGGTGAGGATGCCGTAGCGGTCAACCTCAAACATGGGCGACACGAACACATGGTCAATGCGCGATTCGGTCCACATGTTTGTGTCGAAGGCGTTGAACGTGCCGTTTGTGGCAAAACGCAGACGGGCAGCAGGATAGCTGTCCTTCAAGATGCCAGACGAGGTAAAGATCTTGAAGATCTCGTTGTTCTGGTCCACGTTGAAGTCGCCTGTCACCACCACGGGCGCACCCTTGGCGATCTCGCGAATCTTAGCCACGATAAGCTTGGCAGCCTCGCGACGGGCCACGATGCCCACATGATCCATGTGGAGGTTGAAATGGAAGAAGCGCAAGCCCGTTGCCTTCTGCTCAAACTCGCCCCATGTGCAGATACGAATGCAGACGGCATCCCATCCCAGCTTCGGCGTGTCGGGGGTCTCGTTAAGCCAGAAGTTGCCGTTGTGCAACAGCTTCAGGTTATCCTTCTTATAGAAGATGGCGGCATACTCGCCCGCCTCCTTGCCATCGTCGCGACCCACACCAATGAAGTCGTAGTTGTCGAGCGCAGCACGCATGTCGCGCAGCTGTCCCACGAGCACCTCCTGGGTGCCGAACACGTCGGGAGCCTCAAAGTTTATCATGTCACACATAACCTTGCAGCGTGTAGCCCACACGTTACCGTTTTTCTCGTCGCCACCGTTGCGGTTACGGACATTGTAAGAGCCCACATACAGGTTTTGTGCGCTCATGACCACTGCAAAGAGCAGGGCAATAGTAGAAAGAATTATTCGTCTCATAATTTTATTAAATTATTTTTATTTGTTTTTCTTTATTTTTCTTTTATCAGTTTAGCCTCTTGGTTTTACAGCTTTCATTTTTGCTTTTCGCCGTTTTCACCTTTCAGCTTATGCTGTCTTCACCTCTTGAGATTAAAGCTTTCACCCCTTGGCTTTTACAGCTTTCACCCCTTAAGGCTTGTTGTTTTCACCTCTTGGCTTAGAAAAAGTTATTATATTGTTCGTTTTCTTTTGTGAGAGTTTGAGCAGTAAGCTATTCAACCGCAAAGTTAATAAAAAAACAAAGACAAAGGTGCCAAAACCGAATAAAAATCGGTCTCGACACCCGTCCTATCACTTGAATTCTTTTAGACAAAAATCAGAGGTTGTCAAGCAACCTCTTTATTGTAAGGTTTTTTTGTGTGATCATCGGGTTAGATTATACGTTTATTTATGGACAACCCATCTTATTATTTGAAATCTTTTAGACAAAAATCAGCGGTTGCCAAGCAACCGCTTTATTGTAAGGTTTTTTTATTGTGATCATCGGGCTATATTATGCGTTCTACTTGTGACTTGCTCTCATCTCCAACAGTGTGCAGCCGCTCACATGCGACGTGAGGGTTGTTGTGCCGACAACAGGTGTTGACCATGACGGGCTGAAGAGCAGGTCGTTCTTGTTCACGCCGTTGCGCCACAACACCTCGGCGTTATGGTTGAAGAACGTGGTAAACTTTTTCCTGTAAACCTCGCCCAAGGCCGGCTCGTCAAGCAGCTGGCGGAAATAGCGCATGAAGATGCCCTTGAACAGGCCGCCATCGGTTTTGCCCTCATCGCGGATGATGTTGTTGCTTTTGTCGATCATGCTGCGGTCGCTGATGGCAAAGTTGGCACACTTGCGGGCATCGTTAAGATAGGTCTCGTCGCCTGTGACCT
>UQTI01000052.1 GCA_900543975.1 uncultured Prevotella sp.
ATGTTTAGTTACCTTTTGCGGAGATATTCATTTTTGTTTTATAGAGGAAAGGTAGTGTAAAAAATCGATTATGAGAAGCAATTGCTTATTTTATTATGAAGTTTCCGCTTTTTTTGACAACGCTTAATGTTTCACGGCTTGTCATCATCGGCTCATATCTTCTTTTCAATTCTTTTTCTTACTCCTTCTCCATCATCATCATATCCATTCCATATTCTCCATCTCCATCTTCATTTCCATTCCATCTTCTCCATCACCATCTTCTCCATCACCATCTTCTCCATTCTATCTTCTCCATCACCATCTTCATCACCGTCTCCTCTTTCCTCATTTTTGCCTCTTATCTTTATCTTCTGTCTTTTACCTTTTTCTTTTCATGTTTTTTTATCTTTTATCTTCCTTTTTAATCATCATCTTTTTAAACTCATAGCCTTTTAATCTTATTCTTCTTTTCATCCTTGTCTTTCATGTTACAAACAAGTGAAAAATCAATCATTATAATAAGGTGTAATCTGTTTTTAGTTCAAAAAGGCCTTATGCTTATTGATAAAATACTTGATTTAGATTAAGAATATGTGGAATTTCATGAAATTGTTGTTGAAAGTTTTGTTGTTTCAAATAAAAGCAGTACCTTTGCATCGCAATTCAGAAATACAACAATTGCTTAACGCTCTATTTGATGTGTTTTTGATTTGTTTTAGTTAATATCGCGGAGTGGAGCAGTTGGTAGCTCGCCAGGCTCATAACCTGGAGGTCGCATGTTCGAGTCCTGCCTCCGCAACTACAAGATGGTCGAATCTCCTTTAAACAAAGGGGTTTCGACCATAATTCGTTTACGGGTGTTGCGGAGACTCGGACAGAATTCCGGACACTTTTAGTTTAATAACATTGGTTGTCTTCCGACGAACAATGTAAAAAAATGTGCAGAACAGCCAAAAAAGTTTTATCTACAAGAGATATTATAGGTTATACCCTTCCACGGTTACATACAGGAAAAAGTTGGTATATCGATTTTTTTGCTTACGATCCGACAATAGACAGACTCAAGCGGAAGAAATACATGCTTGATAGGTACAACAAAAAAGAGCGCAAACTGATAGCCACAGTGCTTATAACCAACCTCACCCAGAAGCTCATTGCCGGCTGGAACCCTTATATAAACAATGATAAAGCACGCAGCTACACCACATGGGAAGCTGTAATAAAACGCTATACCGATTATATAAAGGTGTCAGAAGGCAAGAAAATGCTGAAGAGCAAGACAGCGACAGATTATCGCAGCCGTCTGGCCGTTTTTTTATCCTACTTAGAAGAGTCCAAAGTCTCAATAAAGTATGTCTACCAGTTTAACAAGACTATTGTCGTTGACTTTTTGGACTATATAGTCTTTGACAAGGAGCGATCAGCCAAGACACGCAACAACTACCGAACATGGCTATCAACGTTCGCCACTTGGCTCGTGGAAAGACAATATATCTCTGAAAATTATGTAGAAGGTATAAAGATGATGAAAGAGCAGGAGAAATTCCGCGATAACATAAAAGCCGAAGACCTCCATAAATTGAAAGAGTATACAAGAGTGGTCCGTCCGTCTTTTTATCTCGCTTGCATGATGGAGTATTATACATTTATTAGGCCCGAAGAGCTGCGTCACATCAAAATTGGTAATATTTCAATAAAGAATCAGTGTATAACAATACCCGCCGAGGTCTCGAAGAATGGTAAGGAGCAGACTGTGGCATTAAATGACACCATTCTGAAGGTGATGATAGATCAAGGTGTTTTTAACTATGCGTCTTCAGACTATCTCTTTGGCAAGGACGTCAGGCCTGGCAGAGAACAGATAGCTGTCAACCGCTTTAGGCAAGAATGGTGTCGCGTCAGGAAAGCTCTCAATTTCCCTGACACCTACCAATTTTACAGTCTAAAAGATTCTGGTATTCGCGACCTTGCCAATGCCGAAGGTATAGTTGTTGCTCGTGATCAAGCGCGACACTCAGATATTTCAGTAACAAATAAGTATCTGAAAAGTCCGAGAGTCGCAAATGAAGTCACGAAACATTTTTCAGGAGAATTATAAGATCTCGTAGAAGTAACCTGTCTTTAGCCTGTCGATGCCATCTGCTGTCGCTTCGATCTCCACTTTTTGGCAGATGAAGCGACGGTTGTTGAAGATGTAAATTTTTGATGGGTCTGGTAGATCATCAGTCAGGAATTTGATGCAGAAATGATTATGTGCATCAATTTCTACTGGAGTTCTTGAGTTGTACGGCATCTTTTCAAGCGATAGAGACACCGTTTCCATTTGGCCAGTCAGACGTGGATACATACGTCCGTCTGTTAGGCAAATAGGGTATCTGGCAAGAGTGTTCTCGTTGACATACGCTGAACCTATTATATTGTTCGAGTCCAAATTTCTTACATAATCACCGCTAAACATTAGTCGCATTGTCTCGTTCGCCGATTCTTCTGTTGATGTAGCGTCAGCACCTTGCATAGCATCCTGTACAGAAACATAATAGTTGCCATCATCATCTTCAGTCAGATTACTCAAGGACGTATCTTTGTCGTTAGACATCGATGGCATGCAGACCGTAGCGTTTGGCATGATGTCAGTAACATTCCACATGAATTTGTCGGGTCTTCTCTTGCGTTGTGTCATAGCCACTGGGATCATCTTTAAGTCAACGACATTGTCGCTCTCTTTGTCACGCATGATTGGGTTGAACAATCCGCACAAAGTGCGCTGCTCTGTTTCCTCTTCTGTGTCGGGGTTGCCATCTTTAGGTAACATAGCCCATATATAATAGGAGTAGCCGACTTTAAAGATAGAACATCGTCGTTCTTTTGTTGTCATGGCCATTGCTGCAGAAGACATAGAGCTCTCGTCGTTATACGACAAAACAGGGAACTGTTTAAGAGCTGACAAAGATATAAACTCGCGCCAATCTCGACCTACAGAATCATCAAATTGGTATTCAATATTTGAAGTGGCGAGATTAGACAACCCATCTTCATCGAACTCAGCTGAATATTCGTCCAGGCAGTCATAAGCAACAGCCTCGTTGCTTGTGAGCTCATTTGTAGCGATGATGTCAACAGTCATGGAAACATCATCAAAGACAAAAGAAGCATTAAAGAGCTTACGGAACTCATCTATAAAAGTGTAGACAGACCAGTGTGGCAAGGCATGTTTTATAAGGTATGAGCGGCGAGCAGATGCGATGTAGAGCCTTTTCCAAGGCTCTACATCGAAGTCATTGCGTCTAATATCGTAGCCTTCCGATTGAATAACATGCTTAAGGACGTACAGCAGATTAGGCTGCACAGCGAGTAGTTGCATGCAAGCCATTTTGCCAGTAGGGTAATTTATACCATCCACCTTCAGCTTCGTGAATTTAGCGGCTGACAGCAAGTTTGAGATGCAGTCATGACTTTCATCATAAATAGGATAAAACAGAGCAACTCCAGGTTGGCCGACACATTTGCCATTAGTTAGGTCAACCATAACAATTGAAGGCTTCTTTGAGCTGTCCACGCTTGTCATGCCTAGTTGCGCGTAACGGTTCTTGTCAATGCCACTGGAAATCTTGACAGTAGGGAAATCAATCTCATCAATATAATGTTTCTCAAATTTTGAGTTGTATTTGATGCGAGATTTGCCGCCTACAATCTGTAGTTTCACTGTTGACTCAGTGACTGCCGTCAATGTACCTTTGCCGCTGATGAGCAGTCTATTGTCAACATACATTTTGCAGTCATCGAAAGTCCCAGTAGGCTTGTGGACATCGAAACGATGAACATTGCCAAACAGAATCTGGTTGGCATGGATGGACATCGGGAACGAAATGTCATAAGTATATGTCCCAGAGTCCTCAATGAACTGATTGGCATAAGTGATCTTTATCTTGTCTGATGTTGAAGGATAGGCCACATTGCCATTAATTGAACATTGTATCATAATTAAGTGCGAGATTTAAGTTTATTGAAGCTGTCGAGATTCTTTGCCACCCCTCTCGGTCCATCGATATAGACTTCTGCATGAATGCCGTCTGCAAGAATACTGGACAGTCTGTCGATGACATTGCGAGCTTCGTTGAGAGTAGAGCTTAGCTCAGAGTTGTCAGTGTTGACAGTTACAGAAGGGGCAGAGACTACCGTTGCGCCATCTTGACCAAGCGAGCGTGAGATGTCTGCTGCTGTGAGAGACGACACCGTATTGTTGCGTTGAGCTTCGTCTATGAGTCGAAGAGCGGGAAGAATATTATTGTTATTCACCGCCTTGTGATTAGCGACAAACTCACCCTCATGCACAACACCGGCCTCACTGCGATAGCTTGATCCGCCCGTGAAACCACCCTCATAGTAGCCTGCCTCTTGTGCCTGTTGCTGCTTTTTGATGGTGGCAATCTGTAGAGCACCGGCAGCTACAGCAATGCCTGCTGCTATAGGAGCAAGCACCAAGTTCGCGGGATAAGGTACGCCCTGCATGGCAGAACTGTAAGCAGCAATAGCCGAAATGGCAGTCTGTGCAACAGCTTGAGCAATTTGCATTGAAGCTTGTTTGCGGGCATATTTTGTTTTGATCTTGGCAATCTCCTTCTCTTTTTTCTCCTCTAACTTCTTTGTCTTGGCCGTATTGTTACCGGCAGCGTTGATAAGCTTCTCATACTTCTTCTCAGTAACCGTTACCTCATAGTCTGATTGAGCCGAATAATAAGAAGACATCGCGTTCATGATCGGCGAGATGGTATCCATGGCCGCTTGAAATTTAGCCACTACACCATTGAGCATCACAGCTGTCGCTTCGCCCATGGCTGCCATAGCCTCCTTGTGTGAAATCAAACCATCCTCCTCCATCGACTTGATGTTGGAGAGTGTAGACTTGTAAATGTCAATGTCAGAGGTGAGAAAATCTTTAACCTTAACGCCTTCCTCGTGCTTATCTGACCATGAAGCCTTAGCCTCGTTAGATGCGGTTGTGTAGGCAGAATGTGCGTTACGTTTAAACACTTCGTTTCCGGAATTGTGCAAATTCTCCTCAGACTCTTGTTCTTGATAATGGAGTTTTATCTGCTTCAACATTTCCTGGTACTCCTTTTCTTTAAGCAGACCCTGTTGGTGTAAGTGTTCGAGTCCTTTGAGCGTGATACGCTCTTGCTCTTTGATGTCCTTTGAAGCCCATTGCTCTTTGTACTGAGACAGCAAGTCCGAATAACGCTGCTCTCTAGCAAGACCCTGTTCCTGCTGTTTCTGGCTAATCTCAGCGTCAACGTCGAGCCATTCTTGAGATCCTTTCTTATAAAGCGACTGTCTTTTTTTAAGATAGTCAATTTCGTTTTGATAAAGTGCTTCTGCCAAAGCGATGTCGTCATGATACAGAGCACTGTTTGCTTCTTTTTTCTCATAAGCCATCTGTAGCTCTATAGCTATGCTTGCATGTTTCCTTTGCAGTTCGCGTTCGTCGAGCTGTAAAATATCTCTATGATATTGTTGCTCAAGATCCGTCTTCTTCTTAATGAGAGCTTGAGCCTCGTTAGAATCTTTTCCATATAGCTTAATCTGCTCATCAATACCATTGCTTTTGATCTTATACTGCTCACTCATAAACTCTCGATAGCTACGATTTTCGTCAATATACATACGGTAGTTTTCGACAAGCTCAGCATCTGTTAACGCTTGCTGAGCTTTGACGGCCTCTTTGAGAGTTTTAGTTCGCTGGGCTTCTTGCCGTTTTCGTTCAGCCTCTGCCTTTCTTGTCGCAACAGCTGCTTTGCGCTGAGCAGCAGCTTCAGCTTTTAAATCCTCTTGCGATTTATACTCTTCGTTCAGATTGTTACCATTATTTTTATTCGCATCCTTGTTTTTCTTCCCTAAGTTCTCGTTTGCTTTTCGCGTTATCTCCATCTGCTCGACCTCTTTCTTCTGGACTTGTCGATATTTTTCCAACCATTCATCTTGCTGTTGCTGTAGTTTCAGCAAGTCTTGTGAATGGTTACGCACATAGTTAACTGTTGGATTACGGCTTAGGCCTTCGCGTTCAACGTAAGTTTTTGCCGACCAACCATGACTGAAGCCTTCTAAACCATGGCGGAACTGTCCATTATCAAAACCTTGAACAAGAGCATTATATCCCTTTTGTGCATAATGAGCAATGTTGTTGCCAATAGCTTGGAACTGGGAGCGGAAATTTTGCACCATCTTGCCCCACCAACTATCCATATACTCTTCATCTACATCCTGTTTTTTTCGTTCAAGCTCTTTGACCTTAGCAAGATAAACACGAGCCTTAGCTTGAGCCAAAATCGAATCAGTGAGACTGTCAACAGCCTTGCGCGCATCGTTTGACAGGGCATTCTCAAGAGTGAGGTTGTCAAGATAGCCAGGGTATTGCTCCTTTAATTTTTTAAGAGCTTCTGTGCGCACATTATCTGAAGCCGATTTGTCTTGTACAAGCTTAACCAACGACGAAATCTCAGCAATCTCAGAGCGACATTGTGCCGAAGCTTCAGAGTTTGCTTTATTCAGCTCGCGTTGAGCCAGAGTGGCCTTGTCTGTTCTTGAAGCAAACGTAATAAGAGCAGCTGATACTGCCACCATGGTCACCAAGGCTGCAGCCAACGGGTTGGCGAGAATGACATTATTCCACAGCTGTTGAGCAGCTGTAGCAAATCCAATCTGTTTTGTGCACGCCATAACCGCTATTTTATATGCTTCTTGTGCCGACGTCACAAGAGTGGTATATGTAGCTTTGAGTTTATCTATAGCAATACTTTTAAGCTTTGTGAGATTTGAAGCCGCCTCTGCTATTGCTGATGCCTTCACCGCTAACGTATAAGCTGCTAAGCCAGATGAAAGCACTACAAGCCCTTTCCAATATTTCATTGTAAAAGTTGCTAATATAGATAGTGTTTTAACGAGCAAGTTACTGCCACTAATGGTATATTTTACAACAGGCAATAGACGTTCGCCAAGTTCTATTGTCAACTCGTTAAATTTATTTTTGGCTTTCTCAATATCACCTTCAATCGTATTGTTTTGAATATCAAACTCCTCCAACACAGAATTCGCTTCTTTATAGGCTTTGGTCGCAATTTCCTGTCTATCTCTAATATCATCTATTTTGTCCACCATTTTCGCCAATACGTTCACGGCACGAACGCCATCAAGCCCCATATCACCGAACATTTTGCCGAGTTGGTTAAAGCTACCTTTAGCCTTCAAGTTTTCCATGAGTGTAATGACTGCTTTGTTCATGTCGTTCTTTACCATATCAGCGAAAGTCTTAACATCAACACCTGCCATCTTAGCGAATGTCTTTGTGTCGACTGCCATTTTAGTTAGAAGTTGAGAAAATGCTGTAGAACTCATCTCGTCTCTTAGAAGATTTTCATCCATTACCGCACCGAATCCCATGATTTGCGCCTGTGTAAGGCCAACTTGTTTGCCAACGCCAGCGACGCGAGCTGTAAAATCAACAAGGTAGTTAGCTGAGGCAGAAGAGTTTTGCGCAAGTTCGTTGATAGCAGAAGCTGTAGCGAGCATTGCGCCGCGTAAGCCTAGACGGTCATCTTCGCCAAACGCCATAGAGAGCTTGGTAATCAGAAGAAGGGCGTCTTCTCCCAAATCTTCGCCAAGTGCTACATCTATTTTATCTGCTACATCAACAAACTCCTCAACAGCTTCTTTGGAAGTAATACTGAGTCTGCCCGCATCAGCGGCAAGTCCATTTAGTGCCTTTCTTGGTGTACGAGTGTCTATCTTTTTAAAGTTTTCATTCATTTCAAGCACTTCCTCCATGGACTGTCCTGTAAATTTACGGACATTGTTCATCGTCTGATCCATAGAAGTGAAAGCATTCACACACTGGTGAACAGAAGCAGACAGGCCTGTGAAAGCAGCAACCCCTTGCGTAATTGCGCCCCAGTTTTTGTTCAGACTATTAACCGTTTTGCCAAAAAGCGATGTAGATGTTATCTGTTCATTGTTAACGGCTGCAATTTGAGCTTTCAACTCCTTAGCCTTGTTACTTAGCAAGTCAAATGCTTCTGTACCCTGCTTTGCGTCTGCTAGACGCTCGTTGACAATCTTCAGTGAATACTGAAGGTCACGCAACGATGCACCACTAATATTCTTGAGTGTAGCATCAATCAGCTTATTTTCTCGAGCAAGATCTGCGGCAGACCTTTTAGCAGCAGCTATCTCCTGATCATATTTGTCTATCGAGAGGTTCGCATCTTTTTGCGCTGCATTTACTTCCTGGATGCGATTCTTAATTTTTTTGAGGTCTTCAGATGCCCTGACAAAAGCCTCTGTGTCAGGTTTCATGTCTCCAAGTTCCTCTTGAAGTTTTGAGGCAGCAGCCGTCAGTTCGTTCAGTGAAGCTCCATTAACATTGCCTAGGACACGTTGAAGGTTTGCTGTTGCACTGTTCAGCTCTTGCATTTGCTTTAGCGACTGCACTGTTGAGTCTTTTATAAAGTCCATGCGATCTTTACAACGTTGCAGAACTTCGTTAAGCGCGTGATAATCATCAGCATTTGTCACTTGTTTCATGGCCTTACGCACTTCACGCGCAGCTTTCTCTATATCTCCTAACGATGCAGTGGAAAGATTATTTACCGTGTCAATTGTTTTTGACACGCTGCTACCATAAGCCTTAAGACTTGCCTCAGCCGCCTTGATCTGTTTGTTGAAATTGTTAATATCCTTGACAGATGTGCCAGGATCACGCAAGGCATCCGCCTTTTTTCTCTTCAAGTCATCAAGACTTTTTTGAAGAGCTGCCATCTCGTTCTTTGCTTCTTGAGCGTTTAGACGGATGATTGTTTCAAAAGTTTGGGTTGTTGCCATACAAAAAGTGCTACATTTGGTTATAAGACCAAAGGTAGCACTTGTTAAACACCAATAAAAATACTATTTTTTTGTCGAGTCCAAGAAAGCTTTATATTGCTCTCTTAGATTTTTAAGCTCATTTTTTATCAGATTGTCCGGAAGAGATGAGACCATGATCTCACGTTCTTTCCTATAGAAGAAAGACTGAGGATCGTATGTCTTGTCAAATTTATACAGCCTAATCATAGATGTTGGCTTATCAGAGTCATCGACTTTAAACGAACCTAAGGTTTTTCTTTTGCTTTTGGCAAGGGTCCCGAACCCCTTGCCAATGCAGATTGCAAATATGATTAAAGCCCAAAATATAAAAAGAGTATCCATATAGCAGACGATTTAGTTATTACACCACAAATATACAAAAAGTTTTGGATGTAACAAAGTTTTTGAGCAAATTTATTTTATCGCTTGCGATGGATGATCCACAGGAGCAATGCAAAGAGCACTAGAGAACAGAAAACAATAAAAGATTTGCCTATGATCATCTGTGTCTTTTCCCACCATGTAGCCTTATGTGCTGTTGGCACAGGAACACGAATAGAATCAGACAGAACCCCCATTCTATAGATCGTATCAACCTTGACTTTGGTACGATCACGCCATTTCCATTCTACGCGAGTCTTGAACACCGTGTCTCCACGAGTAAAAGTCTCAACGTAGATGGAGTCATGAATACGGAATGTGTCAGTGCTAACCTTCGTTTTGTAAAGCGTGTCAGTTTTCAGAACAACACGTTCTAAGGTTATCGGCTGATGAGACGAGCACCCTATGAGAGACAAGAGCAGCCCGATGAAAAGAAATAGTTTCGTTTTCACAGCTTGTCATTTGATATGTATAATATTATTGACATGTTTGCCGGGTGTTGATATGTGCACCCAGCTGAAGCCATACTCATCAATTAGTTGGCCAACACTGATAGAATGTGAGCGAACAAGAGAAGCTGCCGTCTCAAAGAGCGCCTGATTGTCTTCTTTTGTATTGCTCAGGGTGCGAATATCGGCAGCCTGCCCGAGCATGTGTTGCGACGAACGTGCACCCCCAACTGCCTTATTCAACGCCTCGCAGCGGAAGCCAGAGTTGACCACGATGGGCTTTCCGAAAGCCTGTCGCAAAGGTTCAAGAACACTCTCTGCAAGCAGGCGCAGATTAGCCAGTTCCGATTTGTTCGGGGAGTTGTCGATTGAGAGATTGCGGGCTGCTGTAGACCGCGTAAGCTCTTCAAGAGAGAAATGAGGAGATAACTGCATATAAATTTGTTTTTTTAATGTTAATCCCGTGGAATGGACAGATAGTCCGAGAGTCCAGGGATGCGCTCAATGAATTTGAAGCGCAGAAAATAATATAAGAAAGCAACTATTTGCCATGGTGCCGAGCCCTGTTTGAAAATCTTTTTTAGGTTCTTAAGGATATTAAGTCCATAGAAATAGAGCACAACATAGGTAACGAAACTCACACATTGTAGCGCACCTGATTGCTGCTGTTTCATCTGTCCCACTGCATAGACGGCACAGCAAAGTATAAAGAACACGGTAGCCTCTGCACCGCATCTGAGAGCCTTCTTAAGGTTGAAATCCTCATGATTAGCAATCATGCCAGACAAATAGCCACAAACAAAGTTTAGGAAGAAGACGATCATCAGTGATGTCAGCTCACCCTCGATAGGCTTTAGGAACGCAAGCACAGCTATTGCGATGCCAACGAAAAGAGAACGAATATTTTCTATCATCATAATATTAAGTTTGATTATTCATTGCAAAGATACACATGTAAGAAAGAAACAAAAATACGGCATACCCCACATAAGAGTATGCCGTAAAAATAAAACATAACTTTAGCTCAGTATATTAAAGCAAAAACCAATTGTTATTTAACGACACCATTTCCAATCTTTTCATTATTGTAAACAACAGCCACGCTTCTGGGTGAGGTTGGTTTCGTATTATAAGAACCGTCACTGTTCTTCTTTTTCACTGTTTCTGTAATTGTTATAAAATTTACCACCAGTTCTGCCCCAGGGAATACCGACGACATCTTGTCATTCGTGCCTGTAACGCCCATGGTGAAGCTGTCATTTGAAGGTGTCGGTGTCAACTTTTTTGAGAAACCATCGATGGTCGTTATAAGTTTACTCTTGTACACCGACAATGTCTCTTGCCCAAGGTTTTTCAATGTGATACTGCCACCATAAGTTATCAACCAGCTATCAGATGACACAGGGTTGTCTGCGACTGATAACCACATATTGCAAGCAGTGAGCGATAGCTTTACACTGCCAAAAGCCCTGCCTCCTGTTGCTCCTATCGCATATGTTACAACACCTGCTGCGTTGGTAAACTGCAAATACGGCAAGCCATCAATAAGACCAATAAAGGCAGACGCTCCACTCATCTCATTCTTAGCATTAAAAGCCCCATCCTTTATCACGGCTGTCAGCAGTCCGTCTTTCGACACACTCTTCAACGAACGTGCTTCAAGGTTGCCGTCCTCGTCCACGTCAAAGCTCTTCTCACCGTGATTGTTCCTGAGCGTAAACTTGTCTGCCGTCATGTCGATCGTCTTGTTCTTGATGTCTATGCCCGTAGACAGCAGCGTGCGCGACGACACATCGGCATAAGAGGCTGCGGTCCAACCATTATAGGTGTCGCTCTCGTCAAGCATCATCTTGCAGAACCTACCAACACCGTTGGTCCTTATACCAAGATCCACCGTCACGTTGTCACAGTCGGCTTTCGTTTCACCCGTTTTGAAGGTTGTCGTGAACAGCTTCCACCCGAAGGTCTCGCCAGCTGTTGCAATGGGAAAGTACCAGAATGCAGACGAAGCACCTTTTTGTGCAAAGCTCATATACATGTTGTCGTCAAGACCACCGTCAACACGCGCCCACACGCTCGCCGTGTAGTAGGTTGACGGCTTAAGCTCCACGCCTCTCCACCCCGCACCGCACCATGTTTGCGTTGTAGCGCCGCTTTGGCTCACCACCACCGCTCCTGTGCCGTCAAGACCGCCGAGTGGCTCTAAACTACTGGGACACCAACTGTTCAGCTGCTCCACATCCGTCGTCCTGTTGAACGCCGTGCCTGGCAGCACATTCAGTCTACCCACCGTCTCCTGCGCCACCTTGGCAGAAATTTCTCGTGCTGACTGTTTTATCTCAGATGTGTATTTTGTAAGAGCTGCATCATCCTTCAGTGGCAGTCCGTTAACGGTGTTGCTAAGTTCTAAATATTTGCTTGAAAGTCCTGACAAGCTTGTTTCGAAACTGCCCCAGAGGGCTGAAACCTCAACTTTCACGCCAATGGTCACATATAGCTGCTCAACATTTCCGTTCTCAACATAGTTGACCGTTGCTGTGACACGCCCATCAGTGAAAGGTATAATCATACCGTCTATCTTATGAGCTCTCATGTCAATAATTGAGATTGTTAAGCGTGAAACCGATGCAATACAACATTCCTGTTTAATATCTCTTAGAGTACATTGAGAAGACACATCTTTGCTTCCTCGGCGGACTGTTATTTGAGCCTTTGCCTTCGAATAGTCGCTTACATCATAGAGAGTATTTGACTTCTTCACTGCCTGTAGCACTATAATTTCTGGAGACACCGTCACCGTCAGAGCGTCCTTGCCATCAGAACCGGGCTTACCTGGACTCCCAGGAGAACCGGGAGTACCAGGTTTGCCGTCGTTGATAGCCGCGACTGTTATCCAGCCTTTGCCTATCACTTCTTTTGCCATATCTTTATTTCTTTTGAACCTCACAGTAGATTGTGCAGCGCACATCCACATCAGCAGCGTTCACCGTGATAGGGTTGCCAGTCTTTGTCACAGAGGTCGCGCCGTCCCAATTGGTAGCTGTACCAGCCTTGTTGTACTTCGTCCAAACGTAGTTGAACTGCGGTGTAGCAGCTCCCGCCTCTTCAACCACTGTTGAACCTCGCCACACACGGGCAAAGATCTGCGTGCTGCCCGAGCCATTGACAATAACATCGCCAGTTGTTGTGTAGACCTCAACCGTGTACGGATCCGTAGCATCGAAGAATGTCACGATGGCGTTAAATGTGCCATCGGTGTCAGTGATCTCGCACATGAACGACTGAAAGTTCAGTACGTCGTCAGCCTTTACCGTCAGAGTGCTTGTGCCGCCGCTTGTTGCAAAGTTGCTTGCTGGTACCGCGTCCCACGCTCCTGTTGAGAGGTTTAGCTTCTTCCATACAATTGAAGACACAGAGGTGTCCTGCTTGCTGCCGCGGAAAAGCTTTGCAACCGCTGTCAGCAAGGTGAGGTTGTTTTCTGCATCGAAGGTGTTGCCCTTAGGCTGTGTGATTTGCACAAGCGCAAGAGAACCACCCGACTGCGTCAGGTTGATGGTCTTGAAGCCCTGCACATTTGTCACCGTCTTACGCTCTGGGTCTGTAAACACACAGCTCCATTCAACGTTAAAAAATTTAACCGATGTTGTAATGTTGCGCTTGATGGTGAGCACGTTCTTCGCAAACGTGATATCGCCAGTCGCTGTTACAGCTGTGCCGTTTACCTTCCATGTCCAACCCGAGCAAGCACTTGTCGGTGCCTGATCAACGCTGCTACCGGTGACAAACACCTTTGCTGTCACCACCTGATATGGGCTGTTCGTGTAGTTAGGGCTGTAGCTGTTCTCGTTAGGGCTATAGATCTGAGTGTCGCCCTGACTTGTTGATGTAAACGCCTGTACGGCCTTTCCGTCGTTGAGGTCAACGATAGTGATCTGACCACTTGCAATTCTTGTTGCCATAATAATTTTTGCTTTTAAATTGTTTATAATGTTTACTGTAAAACTATCCTATAGCTATCTCACACATGAACATGGCGCTTCTGTCGATGTCGTCTGCACTCACTGTGCACACATTGCCAAGTCCCACATGCAGGCTATTCCACACATTGTCGTCTTCCGCGTCTCCGCTCTGTCTTTTCCAAGTGAAAGACATCGATGCGATGGTGTCTGTAATGTCGGTTCCGTTGCGATAGACGTAGGCCGTAAGCTTCTTTGAGCCTTCACCGTTGAAAATGCTGTTGCCGCCCTCTGCAAGAACCTGCACATCGAAATCCTCACCGTCTGAAATTATAGCGATGTCGGTGTAGCACAGTTCCTTGCCATCTTGGTCAACAGCTTTCACGCGCAATGTCGACAGTGCATAAAGATCGCCAATGTCTTTTATGCTCTTTATCACCTTTTCGCCTGTAAGTCCATTACGCTTTGTATAGCGTGCCTTCAGCGTTACACCCTTGTCGTTCCATGCCTCCACTCTGTTGCCTGTGTGCTTAGTTAGTGAAAGGGTTATGTCTGTAGGTTCAACCTTACCCGTTGACACCTGCCGCACTAAGAAGGTGCTGCTTGGCGTTAGGGTATAGCTGATAACGATAGGATCAACAACGTTGTCTTCGCTACCTGAGAACCATTTGAAATAGTCAGCATTGAAGCGAACGCCCGTAGGAGCCATAAAAGTCGTGACAGTCTTCCATTGCCACACGTCACAGTCTCCATCGTCAGTGCTCCATGTGTTGCCTATTTGATGATACATCGTAAGAGAAGGAGCTGTTCTTGTATCTCCATCATCAGCACTTGTTGCAAGCTTTATAGCGTTGCCGCGCTGTATGAACCGCGTTTCGCTACCCACCTGAACAATAACGTCTCCCGCAATCGGAACGTCTGAGCCCATGGGATCGAATCCGTAATAAGTGCGTGTTGCAATATCAACGCCAGCATCGTCAGTTGACTTGCCGTCTTGCTCTTCTATCACAGAGGCAAAAGAAGCCATCCCAGCGTTGACAGGCGACACAGCGTCAGCTCCAACAAAAGATTTGAGGTTGGACAGCACTACATAGTCATAGAGCTTGCCATCCTCAAGCATCTCTTGTCCTCTGGCAATCACTAAACGCCAATAATATCTGTTGCTACCCTTTACATTGAACGTCTTGCACATGGCCATATCGCCAGCCTTCCACCAGTTCATCGTGCGTGTAGTGCCGTCATCAGCCGAGGCCCAACACTTGAAAGCCTTTGCATCAGCAGATGCAACGACCTCACGGCCCTCGCCATCAAGACCCACTACGCGTACAATGGTGCTTCCTGCGTTAGACAACACCATGGTGCCGCCGCTGTAAGAAATCTTGCGCACCTCGGTCTCTGCCGCCAACAGCTTACCACGGATAACAGCGTTATCAATATACAGATGCGACTTGCCGCTATTGTCCTTGTAGAGTTCAAAGCCGTTGCCACCAATGAGCGTTCTGTCACTTTCTGTGTACCCTTTACTCCTTACGCTCTCGAGCGACACATTACCTAACGTCGCATCGCCACTTGCGTTGATAGAGCCACAGTCAATAGAACCATCTGGGTTGAGCTTGATGTTGTCTTTCTCGCCTATGACGGCACCTTTGAGCAGGTGGAGCAAGAAAGCGTCAGAATCCTCTCTGTCTTTGCGAATGAACGGTGCGTTGTCAAGATAGTCCAAGATGGCAAGGAAAGCCGAGCCAACACGCGAGGCAGTGTTGGCGTGAGTGCGACGTTCATCGCGAATGGCGGTGAACATTTCACGAAGAGCGGATATTTCTTGTGCAAAAGTCATAACACAAAGATAGATGATAAAGACGATGAAAAAAAATACAGGCTAAAGCTGCGAGACGCTACGGTCTATTGAATTATTGCCGCCACCGAACAGCTGATAGAGGAACGAGCTGACAACACCGTTATAAGCTGTTCCATAATAAGCCGCTTCAAACTCATTGAGACGATGTATAGAGTAAAGATATTTCTTAGAGAACCAGTCACGCGCCTGTCTGTGGTGCGGGTTTGTTTTCCAATCCTTCAGAAACTCAAGGTCACCAGGGTTGCCAGGGCGATAGCCCTTGCCTACGCCACGAGCGACATAGATGCCATACTCCAAGAACCTGTGCTCAATAGTCGTAACCGGACCTGGATGCACCATGCCTTGAACAGAACGCGCCAGGGCACCCGTGTCATAGACAGGAGGCGCGAAAGACATCATCTTTTCGCGCCAGATGTCTATCATAAACTTCTGCCACCCATCGATCCATTTCTGATGCTCAGCATCAGTCATGTTTGGTTGTAGTCCATTCTGACGCATCATAGCTCAAGTCAATAGGTTCTTCATTCTGTACCATAAAATATAGGCCCGTGACACCATTGTACGAGTAGCGCGGCATCTCTGTCGAATAGATATTGTTCAGCTGCATGAACGTCAGACGTTCATCGCCGAGCTCGTCACGGTCGAAGATCATGCGTGCGTGAAACTGTCTGAACAACTGTCTGCAAAGGTTCAGCTTCTGTTCTCTGTCTTCCATGTCATCGCGTCTATAAGCAGCGACGATGAAGACAGTATAAACGTCACGACGGAAGAATCCGACTCCATTGCCGAATGTTTGCTGTGAGGTTGTATCATCGACCATGATGAAGTTCTTATATCTTTTGAAGCCTTGCATGACTCCATCAATAGACTCGGGACCGCTACAGAGACAAGGATGGAAACAAAGCTCAGAGGCGAGCTTGTTTGTCTTCGCGAGTTGTGTAAAGTAATCAAGTGCAGGAAAAAGATCTTTCATAACCGTTATAATTTAATGTGTCGATTTAGGAAATTTCTTCCGGAATTCTTCAGCTTCTCTGGCTTTAGCGTCAAGCTCAGTGAGCGCACGCCAACAGTCGGTCTGCTTCACTTGCTGCTCCTTTGTCACATCGCCATCCGTAAGAGCTCTGATTTGAGTGTTGATAGACTCAAGAACAGACAGCTCAGAGATATCTCCTTCATCATTCACCTTACGGAAGAAATGTTTGAAAGCAAACGACATGACATGCTTGATGTGTGCAAACCAAGCGAGCGTGGCCAAGCGTTCACCTTGAGTAAGGCTCAGCTGTGAGGGTCTTGAGAAGTCAGGATGACGGTAAAGGAACGAGGCCAGCTTGTCTATGTGCTGCTCATTGCGAGTGCTATTGAACAGCTGATATTGCTGTTCCATGCAGAGGTAGTCGCCAAAAGGAATGACCCGCTTTGTCTCAGGGTCTTCCTGTAGCAGCGGATGAACAGCCTGAAGATCTTGAACAACATCCAACCTATTGTCCATGGTCTCAGTGCTGTCCACCCATGATAGCTGCTTTATGAAAGAGTTAATTTGCCATGGTGCGAGGTAGAATGCTTCGTGTCTGCGTTTGCCTTCAGGCTTGTATGCACATTTCCATCCATAACGATTCTTGCATAGGATGCTGATGCCTGTAAATCTAACGAACATATAAGTCTTCACCACCGTCATGTCAGCGAAGGTGGCAAGAAGGAAAAACACATAACGTAGCTGCTCTTGAGTCAGCTCACGCCAAGATTGAGGAGCAGAAAGTTCTATATTAGCCATTGAAGAGAAAAGCAGAAGATTCTTTTTTGTTTTCAAACACAGGAGCATGGGCTGCCTTGTACGCGTCTGATTCATGGTAAATGGCGAATGTCACCGCATTCTCCTCAATCTCGCGTTCAAGTCGGCGATAGACAGGTGTGCCCGTTGCTGCCTTGCCCATGGAATCCCATTTGTCTGTCAAGTCGCACGCCAGTTGCAGCGCTGTGGCATAAGTTGTCAGACGGTCATGGTCGTTGCATCTATAAGCATCGAGCATGTCGTCAATCTGGGCATCGCCGAAGCGCATGCGCAGCTGTTCATCGGTGTCAACTACAGCACACATCTTCGCTCCCCATTCTTGATAAGAGCGTGCAGGTGTAGCCTGTGGTGAGAAGAAGAAATAATGTTCGTTGTAAATGTAACGAATGAAGCTCTTTGCCTCAGGAGTTTTGCCCCACTCGGCAGAGCGTAGCATAAAGACCGCCATTGCCCGGTTGCGGCACAGAGCGGTGCGTAGCGACCCTTCGAGAGCATCGACGCGTTGCTTGCTTGCCGGTGACACCGTGTCGTTGCTCACGATGCCGAATCCCGTTGGCGTGAGCACAAGATCAAGTTGTCTGAACACCGACAAGAAGGCATCAATGCACACTGTCATCTTAAAGTATTGCTTTAATGTTGCACTGTTGCTTGTATCGCTAACTTGCTTAATACCAACATCGCCAAGCATTGTACTACAGTATTTGTTTAGAGAAATGTCAATGGCTGGTCTTACGTTCTCATACACCTCATCATGAGCTGACACGCCGACAGGCAGAGCAAGCTCGAAGTCTTCTTTGCTAATTGTAATCATATCTCATCGTCTTGTTTAGGAAAGTTACTATTGGCCGTCACTTTCTTGGCGTCTTTGTTCTTGTCGAGAGTTGTCAGCATGATCATCGGTACGTCAACAGTCACCTTGTCGTTCCATTTGTTGTAGTGTAGGATTACATGATACGGCTTGCACATCACGTCATGGCAAGGTTTTTCAATAGCTTGCTTAAGTGTGAAAAGTTCACGCTTGTCGCTTCCCGAGTTGTTCATCTGGCTCTTGCCAGGAGTTGCACCCACAAGGTTAGGATGAATGCCGAAGGCAAAGCACAGAGCGTTAGACGCCTCGCTCATGTCGTCGCTCCAGTTGCCACCCTCCTTCTTGTTGGCATCGTTTAGAGGCACAATGCGCACCATGCGGTTCTCCTTGCCGTTAGGATCTACATAGTAGCCGCTAATCATCGCTTTGCCAGCATTCTCAATGCCAGTAACGAAGTCGATGATGTTCTGCTTTTCCTCCTCCTTTCGTGCTTTGCGTTTCGCCTCGTCCGCTATACCCTCATTGTCGCACACATTGTCCCAATAGTCGTCATGCACCTCAATCTGCACTCGAGGTGCCGACGTGTTCTTGATCATGAAGCGCTTACCGATGCCAATGAGACGATAGATGTCAAACCAAGCATCGCGAAAAATAGACGAATAGTAGGGGATGGGATAGACCTTACAGCCAGGCGTAGCCATACGGCTCAGAATCGCGAACTTGCGGTCTCTTGTTGGTGTACCAACAGTTCCTGTTGTTGGGTTTGGTTCCTGTCCCATTCGGACCATCAGGTCGCCTAACGGGTCCCAATAGTCGAGTAGTGGAATAACCTCAATCTTCGCTTCGTCGAAGAATCCGAGTCGAAAATCGCCGAAGAATACATGCTCCATCTTGCCCGACTCAGAGCTCGGCGCATACTCGAAACGGCAGTAAGATGCATCCTTGTTTCGCACAGTCACAATCTTCTGCCCGTCGCGTGAGAGGATGATCACCGTGACAGAGAACGAGTAAAACTTCATGTCAGTAGCTTGCTCAAGGAAAACCTCTTGCAGCGAGTTACGCAGACAGAATTCAAGAATCTGCTTGTCTTTAACGTCAGCCTTGCTCTCGCGATCAACGAAGCGCACGCCTTGACCGTAGCAACTCACGATGTTAAACTGTTGGCATTGTGCTGTCACCATGTTCGACATAAGTTCCTTGCGTAAACGGTATGGCAGTTGGTCATCAATGCCCCATTGCACATATCTGTATTGCTTGCCCTTGATAGATATGGAGCGTACGTTATGAGTACCTGGCAAGTCTTCGTCGTCAAACACATAAGACGAGTCGCCGCCATACTCAGAGTTGATAGAGTTGCGAGCCGATGACATGCCATAGCCCGATGGGACGATATGGTAACGTCTGAAGCCGTCTGGGTTGGCGTTGACCGATGTCGGTTGAAGTGTAGTATTGTGGTTCATAAGAAAACACGTTGATTGTTGATTTGAATGATGAATATCTGTGGCAGTGTCCGCAAGATGTGTGCGTTCTTTGGGTTGCGCAGCCTCACATAGCCTCCGCGCCAGTTCACATGGTGTACGAGCCATCCCTTATAGTGAAGGGTCTCGCCCGTACCACCCTCCCATGCGTATACGTCGACCAGAGAGCGATGTTGGTAAGCCTGATCAAGCAGACGCAACATGTCAGAAAAATGGATAGCTTTCATTACTCGAATGTATTGTCAAAGGTATTGTCGAAAATTCTGCCCGATCGCAATAGGTTCAACACGTTGTGGTTGCGTTGAGCATACTGATAAGAGAAGGTGAAGCGTGGCAACTCTTCGTCCTCGTTGCTGTATTCTGACTTCGACTCGGTGATTATCACCTCTTTGCCGATGTTAGGGTGTCCGTCTTTGAAGTTGACGACATGAACGGTCTGTGACCTGAAAAGCTCGTCTACCCAGTTGGCCATGATGAAGCTCAACACGCCAGTGTCAGCCTTGAAGGTGCGAGTCTCAACGATGTCATAGTTGCGTTGCAGTTTGCCAATATAGCCTTGGCTGCGCTTGTATGATGGTGCTACGGTGTGTGTGCCTGTGCAATAGAGGAGCTCCTCTACGCCGAATGAGTTGTCGAAAACCAGAATGGGAGCGCAGTCTGGTTCATCAAAATCTATTGTGAACCTGAAGCTGCGCTGCCCGGCTTGGACAATATAGTCAATCAAGCAACTACCACTAATGGCAAACTGAGATGGAGATACATCGAGTGTGGTATATAGGTCGTTGCCTCCGACAGGAAGTAACGTGAACGACTTATTAGTGCCGTCATCATAATAGGACGTCACTGTTGCGCTGTCCTTACCGATGAAATGTAGATACTCAAGACGGTTTAATGCCGTGATCTTCTCTCCATCGAGAAGCGTGAGGAAGCGCGTCTTGGTGAAATCGGCAGCAGTTGTGCCGATGTCAGCGATGCAGTAGATGATATCAGCAGAAAGAACCGTGGAGCTTGAGACCTTGTCAGAGCTCGACACATACTCTTTAATATCTATTTTCAACGAAGCTTTAAGTGTCTGCCGAGCGTAAGGAGTGAGCAGACGGTCAAGCTCAGCGATTGTTATCTTGCCGTCGACGGGATAAAGATGTTCCGCATAAATTTGCTTCCCGTCAACAGTCATGGTCACAGCAGCTCTGTAGCCGCTGATGACGAACTCCACGTCAGGGATATTTGAAGAGAAGTAAGTGCCAAAGATGGCTTGAGTGACTGTTATCATATGCCTTTCGTTGTTTTACAAAGACAAAGGTAACATCTACACAATTAAATTAAGAATACAAAAGCGGTGTGACCGATTCGCATCGACCACACCGCAAAAATTAGGGACTATATTAATGTAAAAAATGTGCATTTACATCATGTATCTCAAGTCGCGATAAATCTCCCAACACAATGTACCGTCAGCCATTGTCTTAAGGCGATAGTTGTTTTTTTTGAGATAAGTAAAAACGTCTTGTGGCGAAATATGTAAGATGGGAGCAAGGTCATCAACAATGTCTGCTGAAGTCTTGTGTTCCAATATTAACGGCTCGTCTAACTCACTCATTCCTGGATATGCTGAGCGAGAAGCAAAATAGCTGTCAAGCACAGCGAGAGTGTTCATGCGCTGTGTTTCAAATTCTTCTTTTTCTGTCATAATGATGTGCGTATTGAAGTTAAAGACTTTTGTAGGTCGCGTATAGCGTGAATTTGGTCGAGACGTTCAACAGCAGTCTCTGGGTTGATGTCGGGCTCTGACGACTCCTCAAGCAGAAAGTCGGTTAGCTCATCGAGCAGTCTTATTTTTGCATCGAGGTTGTCGGCATCGCAGAACATGTTGAGTGCTGCTGCTGTCTTGGCGTTGATCTCCATTTTCATAATTCACCTCCTTTCACATATTTTTATGTCGTTGTCGAGCTGCTTCACGATGTTTGGGCGTGCAAACTGCAAAGGCTCTTGCTGTTGAGCAGCGTTTTGAGTGTGCTGCTGTGTTTTCTGTGTGTTCATTGTTAATCTCCTTTCTACTTTACTGTTGCCCATGGTTGGGTAGTCCTACATTGCTGTTTTTCAAACGTTCATACTGTTCGGGTGTGAGATTTCTAATTATTTCGCGTATCTCACTTATCACCTGTGCAGGGCAGACGCATCAAAATTATTCGGATAAAAACTGCAACATTTCCAATTGTAA
>UQTI01000053.1 GCA_900543975.1 uncultured Prevotella sp.
CTTAGATAGGCTGTTGACGGGAAGTTCAATTTGATGCGTCTGCCCTGCCGACCGAGGTATATGTGTACCCCGACCGAGGTACATGCGTATCCCGACCGAGATGCGATGACTTTTTTAAAGCAACGGGCGACCTAAAGCAACGGTGACCTAAAGCAACGGTGACCTAAAGCAATGGCGACCTAAAGCAATGGCAACCTAAAGCAATGGCGACAGAAGACGGGCCGATGCTTGCCAAAGACGAGTGTAGAAAGGTGTGTGGGGGAGGTCGGCTGTGGTCTCGGCAACGGTGCAATGGGTGAGGTCGTCGAGGAACACCTGCTTGAGACGCATGGTGAGGTCATGGTCGTAGAAGAAGATGTTTGACTCGAAATTGTTTTCGAAGCTACGGAAATCGACGTTGGTGGAGCCACAGCTGCACAGCATGTCGTCGCAGATGAGCAGCTTGCTGTGGTTGAAGGCATCTTCGTAGAAGCAGATCTTGACGCCTGCCTCTATGGCCTCGCGAATGTAGGAGGTGCTTGCCCACTCAACCAGCTTCGCGTCGCTGTGGCGCGGCACCATGAGGCGCACGTCGACACCTGCAATGGCAGCTGTGCGCATGGCGAAGAGCACGGGGTCGGTGGGGAGAAAATAGGGTGTCTCAAGATAAACATACTGGCGGGCTTCGAGCAAGATGCGCACATAGCCTTGCATGATGTCGGGCCACATGGCTATCGGACTGCTCGTCACGACCTGTGCCAGACAGTTGTTGCTGATGGCGAAGGGGACGGGAGGATAGTAGGAGCGGCTGTTGATGAGTGTGCGGTCCACAAAATACCAGTCGACGAGGAACGCTCTCTGCACGGCATAGACGGCACCGCCCCTTATGCGCAAGTGGGTGTCGCGCCATGGCTGATGCCCGCGTCCCGACACATAACGCTTGGCTATGTTCATGCCGCCAATGAATGCCGTCGTGCCGTCGATGACGCACAGCTTGCGGTGGTTGCGATAGTTGACCTTGCTCGTGAACGCAGGAAACCTAACGGGCATGAAGGCATGTACGTCGATGCCCGCTTCGCGCATGTCTTCAAAAAACCGTGAGCGCACCTTCCAACAGCCCACATCGTCGTAGATGAGGCGCACCTCCACGCCCTGTTCGGCCTTGGCGATGAGGGCATCGGCGACGAGGCGGCCCAAGGCATCGTCTTCAAAGATGTAGGTGTCGAGGTGGATGTGGTGCTTGGCCCCGGCAATGGCGGCCAAGAGGGCAGGGAAGAACTCGTAGCCCGAGGTGTAGATCTCTACCTCGTTGTCCTTGAACGGCAGCGACAGGTTCTGGTTGGCAAAGAGGTGCATGAGGGTGCTGTAGCGGTCGGGTATGTGCAGGCCTTTCTGTTCCACAAACTCGAGCATGGAGCGTTTCGACAACTGGTCCAGGCTTCGCTGGCTGATCATCCTGTTGCGCCTTGTGTTCTGGCCAAAGAAGAAATAGAACACGAAGCCTACAAGCGGCAGGAACATGAGCACAAGAATCCATGCCATCGTCTTTGCCGGCTGCTTGTTGTCCATGAGAACGGCAACGATGGACACTACGACCAAAAGGACGTAGATGAGCGCTATGGTCCAGTGAATGTAGAACACTTTTTCAGAAATTTATAAGACCGAACCTGATTGCTTTTCAAGGGTAGAGCCTTCTTTGTTTCTTATTTGATGTCGATAAGCTTATGGGTCTGTAGCGACAGTCGCCATTTTGGATGCTGCTTTATATATTCCACACAGGCGGCGGTGATGGCAGCGTTGCGTGCGGCATCGCCCACATCGCAGGGTTGCAGATAATAATAGTCGGCTGTGATGCCGTGGTCGTTCACGTTGTCGGCGTTGCCGTCGAACAGACATTTCAGCTCGTTGCAGCGTGTCACCGCCACATGCTCCTTGGGTGAGCAGGTGAACCAGTCTATTCCGTCGACAGGCTGGCGTGTGCCGTTGCTCTCCATGGCAATCTCGTAGCCGTTGGCGTGGAGCAGGTCTACGAGCGGCTTGTCCACCTGCAGCGTGGGTTCGCCTCCTGTCAGGATGACGAGTTGTGTGGGATATTGCTTTATTGCTTCCACGATGTCGTCGTTGCTCATCTCGCGATAGCTGCTGAAGAGGGTGTCGCAGAACGGACATTTGAGGTTACAGCCCGAGAAACGCACGAACACGGCGGCACGGCCTGTGTTGCGTCCCTCGCCTTGGAGCGAATAGAATATTTCGTTTATCTTCATAACAAGCACAAAAAAGAGGGTGGTTAATCTATGCAATATTTTGCCACGTTGCCCTCGCTCTCTTGCACAATGGTGCAATAGCAATGAGGCACCTGCTCCGTGATCCATCGCGCCATGTTCTCGGCAGTGGGGTTGAAGGGCAGGATGTCGTTGAGGTTCTTGTGGTCGAGCTTCTCCTGTATGCGTCTCTTCACAACGCTGAAGTCGACAACCATGCCGTTTTCGTCGAGCGTCTCTGCCTTGCACATGACGGTTATCTTCCAGTTGTGGCCGTGCAGGTTCTCACACTTGCTTTTGTAGCTGAGCGTGAGCTTGTGGCTTGACGATATCTCAAAAGTTTTTTCTATATAATACATGTCTTTTTTTGTTGATTTTGTTTCTTGTTTGTTGTCTCATCACATGGGCATGTCATCGTCGGCGGGTTTAATGTTGCCGTTGATCATGTCGTTAAGGTCCTGGTCTTCCTTGCGCTTGCGTTCCTTGCGCAGACGTTCAAGCTCCTCGACCACCCTTTTGTTGTTGGGCTGTTTGACGAGCTGTTGCAGAAGGGCCTCTGCCTCGTCAAAGTGGTAGATGTTGACAAGAAGATGCGCCTTCAGACATGTCAACATCTTAAGGCTCTCCTTCTTGTCGTCAAGATTGTCGGAGGGTAAGATGCTGTCGTCGTCATCGTCGTCGTCATCGTCCGTGCCCATGGATATCTCGCCTTCAAGGTCGTTTATGCGCGAGTCGATATAAGACATGGCTCTCACGTCGTCGGCCATGACAAGGGCGTTGGCGTAGTCGCGCTGGAAGCGTCCCCACTGCAAGCCGTTGATCATGCCCAAGAAGTAGCAAGCCATCTTAAACTGCCGCAAGATGTAATAGCTACAGCCCAAGAGGTAACAAAGCTCAAAGAACGAGTAGAGGTTTTTGCTCTTCTCGTGCTTAAGCTGCTCCTTCAAGATGTCGTAGGCGCTGTTCAGCCACGGCAACGCCTCGGCATAACGTTTCTGGTAGAAGAAGCGCGCCCCCTGATAGTAGAGATAAGCCTCTTGCTCGGAGAACGCTTCCCACAGCAACGCCTGGTGTATGTCGTCGGGCATGGTGCCACCCTCCTTCTTTGTTGCCATGACCTCCTTCCACAGGTATGTGAACTTTGCCTTTATCTGAGGCTCCTCCATGAGGTCATAGGCTATTGTGAAGACAACGCTCTTGGGCTTCGTGGCCTCCTCGTCGCAGGCGGGGTGGAGGGGCTGTATGCGTTGTGGCAAGAGCGTCATGCTCATCCTTATGTAGAGCGCCTCGTTGTCGGATGAGCGGCTCATCATGGCAATGGAGACCATGCGTGTGGGCTTGTTGTCGCCATCCTCCTTGTATAATAAGGTGGCCTGCGCCTGTTGGCCCTTAAACTGCTTGTCCTTGATGAGCGGCAGCGTGAGGTCGTAGTCCATAATGCTGTAGTGGGCAACCTCCTCTACCGTCTTGTCGCCGTGTGTCACCATGAGGCTCAGCACCTCGTGAGGCTTTATGCCCAACGTGTCGCGCAGGATGTTGCCGAGGAGCGGACGCTGCGAGGGGGTGTAGTGGGCCTGTTTGGGTGCGTCCTGTGTCTTTATCTCACCCTCAGAGAGCAGCTTGTTCTCATACGACTCTTTCACGAAGCTCTCTTCAAAGTCGGTGTAATGGCCCTTCCTGTTGTATCGGCACACCTCTTCCACCTCGCTCATGACCATGTTGCGGCAGCTGAAGATGTCGTTGAGGTAGAGCATGAGCACATCGCCGTTGAGAGTGCTGGTGATTGCCAGTCCGACGATGATGTGGAGGTCGGCCTCTGCCTTGTTGGTGTCGCAAGAGTAGACCACCTCTGCCAGGCCGCAGCTCTGGTTTATCTTGTTTATGAACGTGCGAAGGCTCAGGATGTCGACAATGCTCTTGCCGTAGAAGAAGGGGTAGACAATGCGTGCTGTGTTGCCGTGCTTGCTGATCTCGATGGAGAAATAGCCGCCCTGATACTGAAAGCTCATGGTTGCCTCCTCCTTCTCTTTCGTCACCTCCCATTTGCTGTTGACGTTTATCTCAGCCAAGGCGTTGCTGATGACCGCCATCTTGTCTTGCAGGCTGTCAAGGAACACAGCCTGTCCTGCTTTCGCCTTCTTGCGGTCTTTCCAACTCTTGTAGAAGACGAAGGCTATGATGAGGACATAGATGAGAATTATTATAACGGTTTCGGTATCCATAAATGATTGTCGCTAAGATGAATATGTGGTGTTTGTGGAAAAATGCTTTAGACGACGATGTTGTTGCCCAACATTCGCGCCAGCTTGTTGCGCAGCTCCTGGGTCTCCTTATATTCTGCCATGAGCTTCATTAGCTCGTCGGCAGGACCGTTGGTGGCTGTCTTGATCTTTTGTTGCAGCTCCTTGAGGTGGTGCTCGATATAGTCCATTCTGAAATCGTTGAGCAGATGCTCAAGCTGGTTGCGCACATTGTCAATGCGTGTTGCCTCTCTTGCCAAGCGGTCTTGCTCGTTCATCGGGGCATCGGCAGCAAGGGCTGTGGGCGACAGCTGGTAACGCTCTGCCGTCAGGCTGGTGGCTATCTTGCTTATCTCTATGTCTTCGTGGTGAATGAAGAACTGTTCAGCCTGGAACCCCTCGTCAGCCGAGTGGGCCACCGCCTCGTTCAGGATGCGCTCAAACGTGGGGTTTTCAAGATGCAGCCCGTCGATGCTGAGGTTGTAAGCCAGATATTGTGCCACGTTGAGGTTTATGAGGTTGCCGTCGGCATCTTCCACGTTGCGATAGATAACGTCGTTGCCGTTGCGTATGACCATCTTCACGAGCATGCGCTCCACCTTCGACGCCTGTTGCAGCGGCGTGGCCACCGTGAGCTGCTGCGGTGCATTTGCGCGTGGTGGCTCGGGCGATGTCTGTTGCCCTGCTTGCTGCTGTTGGGGGTTCATGCGGTCGCGGCCGTCGCGTATGAACTTGTTCATGGTGTTGATGAGCGTCGCCTCGTTCATGCTCATCCGCATGGCACACTCGTGCAGGTAGGTGTCGCGCAAGATCTGGTCTTGCACGAGCGAGATGCTCCTCACGATCGAGTTGATGGCCTCGGAGCGTTTCAGCGGGTCGCGCTCATTCTTGAGCAACAGGTCGGTCTTAAACTCCATGAAGTCGGTCTGGTTCTCCTCTATATATTTCTTGAAGTCGGCAGCTGTGTGCTTGCGTGCGAACGAGTCGGGGTCGTCGCCGTCGGGCAGCAGCAACACCTTGAGGTTCATGCCTTCCGACAGCAACATGTCGGTGCCTCTTAAGGCGGCGTGTATGCCGGCGGCATCGCCGTCGTAGAGCAGCGTTATGTTTGACGTGAAGCGGTGGAGGATATGTATCTGGTGCATGGAGAGCGCCGTGCCCGAGTTGGCCACCACGTTCTCGATGCCACACTGGTGCATGGCTATGACGTCGGTATAGCCTTCCACCATGAACACGCGGTCTTCCTTGGCTATGGCTTTCTTTGCCTGGTATAAGCCGTAGAGCTCACGGTCCTTGTGGTAGATTTCGCTCTCCGGCGAGTTGACATATTTCTGGTTCACGCCCTTGGTGCGCGAGTCGAGCACACGTCCGCCGAAGCCCACCACCTTGCCGCTCACGCCTATCCACGGAAAGATCACACGTCCGGCGTAGCGGTCGATGAGATTGCCGCGGTCGTTGCGGTAGCAGATGCCTGTGGCAAGAATGAACTCGTCCTTATAGCCCTTCGTGCGGGCTGTGTTGGCAAGGGCGTAGCGGTCGTTGGGGTCGTAGCCGAGTTGGAATTTCTCTATGATGTCGTCGCGTATGCCTCGTGAGCGGAAATATTGCATGCCTATGGCCACGCCATCGTGTGTGTTGCGCAGCTGGTCTTTGAAATAGCCGGCAGCCCACTCGTTCACAATGAACATGCTCTCGCGCTTGCTCTCCTCCTCCTTCTCCTCGTTGCTCAGCTCGCGCTCATGAATCTCGATGTGATATTTGTTGGCAAGCCACCTCAGGGCCTCGGGGTAGGTCATCTGCTCATGCTCCATGATGAAGTTTAGGGGGGTTCCTCCCTTGCCGCATCCGAAGCAATGGTAGGTGCCGCGTGTGGGCGACACAAAGAACGACGGGGTCTTCTCGTTGTGGAAAGGGCACAGTCCCTTATAGTTTACGCCGCTTTTATGAAGCGTCACAAACTCGGACACAACCTCCACGATGTTGGCTGCGTCTTTTATTCGGTCTACTGTTGCTCTGTCTATCATCTTGTTCTCTGTCTGTCGTTATGGCGGCGTTGACTGGCGCCTGATGAAAAAATAAGGAGTTGCTGTTATGAGATACAAATTTAGAAAAAAATATTGACATTGAGCCCTTTTTGGAAAACCTTTTGTTGTGACGGGCACAAAAAAATCCTGCCGCCGCTCTTGCGGTGACAGGATTATCCCTAATGACCGATTTGGGATTATGATGTTTGCTCTTCGCAAAACGATGCTGTCGGCCACTTGTCGTGAGGCTGAGGCTATAGGCAATAGTTGCCGCTGAACAGCTCTTTCTTGTCGACAGGCTGCATGACGCTCAGGAACGACTGAAGCTCCTCTTCGCTCTTGACGAGCTTTCCGCGCAGCGACCTCACACGGCTGAAGGTGTTGAAGCGCTGGTCGTCGCTGACAAACCATTTCTCGTCTGTGATCTGGCCTCTGGCGTGTGCTATGTCGTGATGGATCTTGAAGGCATACTTGGCAGCCACGGCAGAGAGGAAACGTTGCCCTTTGTCTGTGGTGACGAGCAAGAGCAGACAGCGTCCGCGCTGACGTTTTCGTGTCTGTTCGCTCACCTTGAGATGAGAGGCGCTGGTGCTGACCGTTATGTTCCATCCACAACGGTTGATCTGGTCTGCCTTCTTCTTGAACAGCACGCCGTGGGGCGAGGTGTCGTCAAGGCGAAGGAAGCAGATAAGATAGTGGATCATCTCGTGCAGGAGCACGGTCTGATAGTCGCGCTCGGAGCAGTCGTAATAGGTGCTGATGTATATGGAGAAGGTGCGCTGGGGCTTGGAGAACCAATTTTTCCTTGATGTCACACATTTCATGTAGCCGAACCTTGTGCGTGCCTTCGAGAGACGGAACGACGGGGTGGGCAACGTGTCGCAGAAATAAAGGTGGTTAAACTTCGCGAACCATTCGCTGAGCAGCAACGTGGTGAGCGTCATGACGCTTACTTGTTTTTGCAGGTTGTCGCCTTCTTGCAACAGGTCGTTTTCTTGCAGGCTGTTTCTTTCTTGCAGCATGCTGACTGCTCGTCACAGCCCGGCATGATCTCAGCAAGCTTGGCAGCAATCTTGTCTTTCATGACGGTGCTCACGACAACCTTACCGTCGGGTGCGATGAGATACATCGAGGGAATCCACTTGATGTGGTATGCGGCAGAGATCTGCGTCTCCTTCCATTTCTTCAGCTCGCTCACCTGTGTGTAGGCGATGTTGAAGTCGCTGATGGCTTTCACGAGGTTCTCTTTCTTGTCGTCGAACGACACGCCGATAAACTCGACACCACGCTTAGCATAAGTGTTGTGCAAGGCTGCAATGGCAGGCAGGTCCTTGCGGCAGTCGGGACACCATGATGCCCAGAAGTCGAGCACCACATACTTGCCGCGCATGTCGCTGAGCTTCACCGTCTTGCCGTCGGGTGTGGCGAGAGCAAAGTCGGGAGCCTCGGTGCCAGGCTTCAACAGTTCGGTTGCATACTTGGCATCGTCGTCTTGCTGAGCCGATGCCTGGTTGTTGTTCTCTACGTTCTGTGCCGTTGCGGCAAAGAGAGGTGCCGTCAACATGAGGACGGCAAATGCGATTTTCTTGATCATTGTTCTTGTTCTTTAAAAGTGACAAACGGGTGAATGACGAAAAGATAGCGGCATGAAGCCCGGTCATTCGTTATTGTCGGATGAAAATGTTTGTTCCTTTGGCCAGTTGACGAGATAGAGCTTCTCCGTGGCTCGTGTGAAGGCGGTGTAGAGCCAGTGAATGTAGTCGGGGGTGAGCATGTCGTCGGTCATGTAGCCTTGGTCCACATACACATGTGCCCACTGTCCGCCCTGTGCTTTGTGGCACGTCACGGCGTAAGCATATTTTATCTGCAGGGCATTGAAATGGGCATCGTGTCGCACCTTGTCAATGCGCTCGCGCTTGGTGTGGATGTCGGCATAGTCGGCCATCACGCCCTCATAAAGCATCTGGTTCTGCTCAGGGGTGAGGGCAGGGGCTTCAGAGAGCAGACTGTCGGTGAGCACGGTGGCTGTGAGCTCATAGTCGTTATAGTCGGGGAAGGAGAGGGTGAGGTCGGCGAAATGGAGACCGTAAAGCTCATGCACGTTACGCACGCGGCGTATGACGGCCCTGTCGCCGTTGGCGATAAACTGTAAGGGTGCCTTCTCGTCTGCTCCCGCCCAGAAGTAGTTGTTCTTCACGATCATGAGCATGTCGCCCGTGGTGAGCAGCTCCTCGCATCCGAGCACCATGTTTCTGATGCCCTGGTTGTAGATGTTGGCGCGTTTGTTGCTCCGCGTCACCACCATGGTCTCGTCCTGTCCCATCTCGCTGTAGCTTGTTGCCAACTGCTCAATGAGCTCATCGCCTCTCACGACCTGTATGTCGGTGAAGCGGTTGAAGACGATGCGTGGCAGCTGGGTCATCTCGTCGTGCGTGATCATCTGCCTTATGACGGTGGCATTGTAGAGGATGCCCGACTGTTGACTCTGTCGGAGCACCTCTCTGAGGTCCGACTCGAAGACGCGCAGACCGTAGCCTTGCATGAACGCTGTTGAGAGGGCAGGCGACTCTTCTTCGCCCACGGGCGGCAGCTGAGCCGTGTCGCCGATGAGCATCAGGCGGCAACCCTTGCCGTTATACACATACTGCACGAGATCGTCGAGCAGTCGACCGCTGCCAAAGACCGACTGGGTCAGCCCTTCGTTGGCAATCATCGATGCCTCGTCTGCCACAAACAGCGTGTCGGTGTGCAGGTTGTCGTTGAGGTTGAAGTCGCCCTCAAACGTTTTCTGTCTGTAGATCTTGCGGTGGATGGTGAATGCCGGCATGCCCGCGTTCACCGACAGCACCTTGGCGGCACGGCCTGTGGGGGCGAGGAGCACCACCTTGCGGGCATAGGCTGTGAGCATGCGCACGATGGCGGCCGTGAGCGTGGTCTTGCCCGTTCCGGCAGAACCGCGCAGCACCATCACGCTCATGGGCTGTGGCGAAGCCATGAACGTGGCAAACACCCGCAGCACATCAGCTTGTCCCTGGGTCGGGGGAAAGGGGAAAAACTTCCCCATCAAGGCTATAAACTCTTCCATCCTGGCTGTTTGTTGCAGAGGAGCAACAGGTCTCATTTTCTGTTGTTTTCTCGTTGTTGTGTTCCTACTTGTTGTTTGCTCTTTCTCGTAGCTTTTCTCTCCTCGTGGTTTCTATTTTTCCTCGTTGTTCTGTTCTTTCTCTTCGTTCCGAGGCTCATCTTCGTTTTGCTTCTCTTCTTCGTTGTCAGCCTCTTTGTTCATAAAGATGCTGAAGTTGACGCTGCCATAGGCGCGATGCTCCACAAAGTGGGGGTCGTCCTCAAAACTGTTGTGCTTGCCGTGCTCAAACACCAGTAGGCCGTCGGGCTTGAGCAACCCGTGCTCAAAGACAAAACGCGGGATGGTGGGCAGTTCGGGAAGAGCGTATGGCGGGTCGGCGAAGATGATGTCAAACTTCTGTCGGCACGTCTTGATGAAACGGAACACGTCGCCTCGTATGAGCGTGTGGTTCTTTGCCCCAATCTTGGCGATACACTGGCGTATGAACGCAGCATGGTCGCGGTCGGCTTCAATGCTTATAACCTCCTTGCAGCCTCTTGACAGCAGTTCAAGCGAGATGCTGCCCGTTCCTGCGAAGAGGTCGAGCGAAAGGGCTTCGTCAAAGCACACATAGCCGTTCATCACGTTAAAGATGTTTTCTTTGGCAAAGTCGGTTGTGGGGCGTGCCTTGAACGAACGTGGAATGTCGAAATGACGACCCTTGTATAATCCTGTAATTATTCTCATTGTTTTGTCTTTTTTTCGTTGAAAAATGGTTGGAAAGCTCAATTCTTTGTAGATAAGCCCTCCTATTCTTGAAGGTTTTCCTTTACAGGAAACTTCCTTTTCGTAGCAAGCTATCCTTTTTTCTTAAAATCCACCATCCACCTTATTATATAAGAGACCGATGGCCTCATATCAGCTTGTCGTAAAGAGCAAGCAGGTCGAAGGGAAGCTCTTGCGTGTTTTCTTCAGCGAGAAGCGAAGACGGCTCGCGTTTTGCGACATTGCTGACAAACTCGCCCACCATCTGCACATACTTGTCTGTGGTGGCGGTGCTGCCGATGATGTCGAGCAGGTCATCGCTGGGCTTCATGCCGAGCTGCTGCCATGCGTTGAGCGTGTAATAGACAGCGTCGGCTGTCATGGAAGCATCGAAGCGGTTGCAGAACACGATGTGGTTTTGGCGGAACGACACCAGTTCCATGGTCTTGCCGTGAAGGTAGGCATACATCTTGCGCTTGGCGCTCTTATAGCTGTCGGCGTGGAGGTGTTGCCACACAGGGAGCATGAGCGGAAGGAAGGTCACCATCTTAAAGTTGTCGTCGAGCACCAGTTTGAGGTCGCGGTTCACGGCGAAGGCCACCACAACATTGGCGCTTTCAAGCATGGAGGTCATCACCTCCACGCTCTTGTCTTCGCCGTAGGTGTAGGCATAGAGCTGTTCCGCCTTCTCGTTGTCACACTCGTCGGCGGGTATGACAAGCACGGGCGTGTCGATGAGCACTCGTGCCGAGCGATGCTGTTCAGCCAGCATGTGGCTGTCGTTGAACGCTTGGCGCAGGTTGGCAGCCGTGGACACACCGCTCTTCATGTGGTATGGCTCATGGCTTATGGTGCCGTCGGCTTCTCTCTTGGAGAACGACATGGCGTGTTCGCTGATTCTTATTGTCAGTTGCATGATTGGATATGTTATTGAAAGCTCCACCCCTGCGCCGAAGCGCAATTTTGAATTTTGAATTTTGAGTTTTGAATTATCGGCTTTCAGCCGATTTTGAATTTTCGAATTTTGATTTTTCCTTTTTTTTAAGGCGATTGAATTCTTCACTCATCACTCTTCGTTCTTCACTTAAAAGAGGCTATTGAATTCTTCACTCTTCGTTCTTCCCTCTTCCCTTAAAGGGTCACTCCCAGTTTCCTGCGTTGTTATTGGGCGTGTCGAGGTCGCCTATTTTGAGGCCTGGGAAACGTCCTGTTTTGTTGGCCTCTTCGTTGAGCTGTTTCACCGCGTTGGAGTCTAAGCCCTTGAGGTAGTCGTTGTAAGAGGCTGAACATTCGAGCAGAGGAATCGTTTTGCCCGTTTTCGATATCTGGGTGCTCACGTTTATGTCGAAACTTTTCCCATCCGAGAACGGAATCTTTTGGAGCGAGTCGGCAAGCAATCCACCGTTCACCAACTCGTCAAACCGGTCGGTATAGACCCCGTGTTTGCGGCAGTAGGCCTCCTCGGCAGCGCGAATCTGCACCAACCGCTGCTTTACCAACTGTTCGCGCTCGGTGCGCTGCTCGTTGAAGTGCATGGTCGTGCCCACGCTGAACACGTTTATCAGCGCGAGGGCGAGCACACAGATGGTGAGCAACATGAGCTGTGTCTTTGCTTTCATATCGTTGTCTTTCTTTTCTTATTGTTGCTTTATGGCTAAAAAATAACCCTTTAACCGCGTCCCTTACACTTTCTGACCATGGCATTTAGGCATCCTAACCATAGTTTTTATGTTCCCAAACCATGCCTTTTGGCTTTTAAATTGCCTTTTTGCGGTTTTTAAGACCGCTATCTCTGAGCTTTTTTATGGCTCAATGATAGCTTGAAAGACAAAGTTACATATTTTCTTTAAACTTAAAAAAAAGATATAGTGAAATAATGTTTATGCGAAATGAAAAAAGTTCTTCATTTCTTTTTTACCTCTCTTGAACGATGTGATAGCAGCTTCTTGTTTTCGTTTCTTAAGTAGGTGTTCAAAATGTAAACAGAAATGGATGCTTTTACGTTGAAATTGGGCAGAAAGATATATTTTTTGTTGCTTTTTACTTGACTGAAATAAATTAAATAGAATTATTTATAAATTTTCTTTTGTAACACTTATTGCGCTAAATGTGCATAATAATATTAAATAGAATTATTTAATTCTATGAATGAAAAAATATTATGAAAATTATACGGCGTATTGATAATTTTTGTAAGTTCGCAGCATAAAGCTATTAAACAAGTATTAATTTTGACGTTTATGAAAAGACCATCTATTAACAGGACAAGCAAGATGGAGAACATCATGTTTGCCGGGACAATCTTAGCTGGCTTGGCGTTGGGTTGCAGCACAACGGCAATGGCTGCTCCAAAAGCCATCTTTTTGAACAACGCGATTGTGCAGCAAGACAGTCGCAAGGTGACAGGTACCATTAAGGACGAGCGAGGCGAGCCTGTAACAGGAGCCACGATCGAGATTAAAGGCACGAAAACAAAAACCATTACCGACATCGACGGACGTTTCAGCGTGAACGTGCCGGCACATGCCACAACGCTGGTTGTTAGCTATCTCGGCTACACGCCGCAAGAGATCGCTCTGCAGGGACGCTCTAACGTGAACGTGGAGCTGCAGCCCGAATCGTCAGAGCTGAACGAGGTGGTGGTGACGGCGCTCGGCATCAAACGCGAGAAGAAAGCGCTGGGCTACGCCATGCAGGAGGTTAAGACCGATGGTCTGACAGAAAACAAGAATGTGAGCATTGCCAACATGCTGCAAGGTAAGATTGCGGGTGTGCAGATTGCACAGTCGGGCACAGGTATGGGCGGCTCGACCCGTATTGTCATGCGTGGTCTTAACTCGCTTAGCGGAAACAACCAGCCGCTGTGGGTGGTTGATGGCATTCCTATCAACGACGGCACACAGGAACAGGCAACACAATGGGGCGGTACCGACTGTGCAGGTGCGGCTTCGCAGATCAACCCTGAGGACATTGAGAGCATCTCTGTGCTCAAAGGCGCCAACGCCGCTGCCCTCTACGGATCACGCGCTCAGAGCGGTGCCATCATCGTGACAACGAAGAAAGGCAAGGAGGGACAGCCGCTCAGCATCGAGTATAACGGCAACATCGACTTCTCGATGGTTTATTCGCCCTACGACTATCAGAACACTTATGCACAGGGCACAGGTGGCGTGTGGCATCTTAAGGACACCGGCAGCTGGGGTCCGCGCATGACAGGGCAGACGGTGCAGAACTGGCGTAACGCTTTGTGGGGCGACTCACGCTATAGCGACTATGCACTCACACCGCAGAAAGACTATATCAAGGACTTCTATAACACAGGTGTGGCCTACTCAAACACCGTCATAGCATCGGCAGGAGGCAAGAACATCACAGGACGTCTGTCGTTCACCGACACACGCAACAAGGACGTGACGCCTAACCACCAGTTGAACAGACAATATTTTAACTTCAACACAGAATATAACAACGATTATCTGACCGTTGGCGCAAAGCTCAACTACATGCGTGAGCGCAACAAGAACCGTCCGGGACAAGGCGAGTATGGCTTGATGACACAGCTCGTGAAGATGCCGCGCGGCTTGCGATTGGCTGACCTTAAGGACCCGCAAGGCACAGGCAACTATCTCTACAACACGGTAAACTGGTCGGGACCGAGCGACAACTACTCTAACCCGTATGCTCTCACAGCAAGCGAGAACGGTAACGTGAACGACCGTAACCGAATAATAGGACAGCTCAGCGCTACGGCAAGATTTACCGACTGGTTGCGACTCACAGGACGTGTGGGCATTGACTGGTACAACGACCAGTTTAAGAGCTACAACCGTCTGCCTGACCCTACATCAACAGCGTCGCAGTATGTGAACAGCCAGTCTACAAACCAGGAGTTCAACGCTGACCTTATTCTTTATTTCGACAAGCGTTTCAACGACTTCTCTGTGAACGCCAACCTCGGCACCTCTATGGTGAACATGAAGAGCAACGGACTGGGTGGCTACTCGGGCTTGTTTGCTGTGCCTGGAGTGTCAAACCTCGCTAACGGACTGACACAGACCGTGTCGGAGAGTTATGCCAAGAAAGAGATCCAGTCGGTGTTCTTCGCTGCTTCAGTAGGCTACAAGAGCATGGCGTATCTCGACATCACAGGACGTAACGACTGGTCTTCGACCCTGCCTTCATGGAACCGCTCTTATTTCTATCCTTCGGTAAGCGCAAGCGTCATCCTCTCGGAGATGTTCAAGCTGCCAGAGTGTATCGACTATCTGAAGGTGCGCGGATCATGGGCAATGGTAGGCAACGACACCGATCCGTATAAGCTTGCAACGATGTACCACTTCTGGACGTCGGGCGATAAGCTCGATGCTGAAGGCGACAAGGTGAACCCAGGCATCATCAAGACTTATCTTGACAAGACGTTGCCGTTGGCTGACCTTAAGCCAGAGTCGACAACATCGGCTGAGGTGGGTACCGAACTGAGAATGTTCAACAACCGCTTGAGCCTCGACTTCACCTATTATAAGTCGGACACCAAGGATCAGATCCTGAGCGTCAACATGCCGGGATCGTCGGGCTACACATCTAAGAGCATTAACGCTGGTAAGATCAGCAGCCACGGCTTCGAACTCATGATTGGCGGCACACCGATACGCACAAAAGACTGGACATGGGACGTGAACCTCAACTGGGGTCTCAACAGAACCAAGTGTGTGGAGCTGGATAAGGACATCAAGCGCTTCACGCTCGGATCTATACGAACAGGTTCGGTGGTTGTGAACGAGGGCGAGATGTTTGGCGACATCGTGGGCAAGGCTTACAAGCGTGATGCCAACGGCAACAAGATTGTCGATGCCAACGGTCTGCCCATCAGCGAGTCGGACAAGGTTATCGGCAACATGCTGCCTAAGTGGACAGGCTCTGTGGGCACAACATTGCGCTGGAAGGATCTCTCGCTCTCAGCATTGGTCGACATTCGCTACGGCGGCGACTTCATCTCCAACACCGACAACTATGCTTGCCAGAGCGGTACATCTGCAAAGACCGTCTATGGCCGTGAGAACGGCGAGAAGATTGTTGTGGATGGCGTGAACGAGAGTGGACAGAAAAACACCGTCGGCGTGTCAGCAGAAGATTACTGGAGCGCAGTGGCTGGTCCTGACGGCATCTCTGAGGAGTTTGTTTACAAAGGAACGTATGTGAAACTGCGCGAGCTGGCTCTTGGCTATAACCTGCCGCAGCGTTGGCTCAGCACCACTCCGATCAAGAGCGTGCGCGTGTCGCTCGTAGGCCGTGACCTCTTCTACATCTACAAGGCAGCACCCGTGAACCCGGAGGGAGCATTCTCTCGTAACGACTATGCACAGGCCTTCGAGCTTGCGTCTATGCCGCCAACGAGAACTATAGGTCTTTCACTTAATGTTAAATTCTAAAAAGTATGACCATTATGAAAAAGTCAATTTTAAATATTGGTATGGTCTGCGTGCTCGGACTGTCGCTGGCTGCGTGTACCGACAATTTCGACTCGATGAACCAAGACCCTATGGGCATCACTAACAGCGACCCGGCGTATGTTATGCCATACATTCAGGAGCAGGGAGCACACATCGCTTCATGGGAGTATCAGGTGGGAGATAACCTCCACACAAACCTCTATGCGCAGTATTTTGCAAACTCGGCAAGTTATTTCAACTCAGACAACTACACCTACAACAGTGGGTGGGTTACTGACGGTTTCTGGAACAACTACTACTCGGGCGTGCTCAAACAGGTCAAGGCGGTGGCTGAGACGGTGAAGGAGCTACCGGCTTATGATAACATCTACCAGACCATGCGCATATATGCCGCTTCGTGCACAGCCATGACGACAGATGTGTTTGGCGATATACCCTACTCGGAGGCTGCAACAGGTCGCAGCGATGCTAAGTATGACAGCCAGAAGGACATCTACGCAGCTGTGTTTAAGGAGCTGACAGAGGCTGCGGCTGCGCTTAACAGCAACAAGGCAGACCAGGCTGCCTATAAGGACAACCAAGACCTTATATATAATGGCGACTTGAAGAAATGGGTGCGTCTGGCTAACTCGCTGCGTCTGCGTTACGCCTTGCGTCTCGTTTATGTGGACCCGGCTCTTGCCAAGCAAGAGGGAGAGGCTGCGCTCGCGGCTACAGGAGGTCTGCTTCAGAGCAACGACGACAACGCTGGTGTCTACATTTCTGGCACAGGCGCCAACGGATGGCCGCTGTTCCAGATTTCTGGATGGGGCGAGTTCTGCATGAGCAAGACCATGGAGAACATGCTGAAGACAACAAGCAGCGTGGCTGACCCACGCATGCCGCTGTGGTTTGGACACACCAATGGCTCTACAGCCGAGAACCCTGAGTTTAAGGGCATCCCTAACGGACTGGCTACGTCTGATCTGAGCAACTATCCTGCCGATGACCGCTCTTATGTGTGGGGCTTGCAGGCTATGCCGGGATGGAACTCAAAGAACAACTCGGAGTCGTCGTTCTGTGTGCCTATCCGTCAGAAGGTCATGAGCTATGCAGAGGTTTGTCTGCTTAAGGCAGAGGCTGCCTTGCGCGGATGGAACGGTGCTGGCGATGCCAAGGCCAACTATCTTGCGGGCATCAAGGCTTCGTTTGAGGCTGAACGTGCCATGGTGTCGGACGCTTCGCTCTATTCGACAGCTAACGACAACACCTACATGACAACGGGTAAGGTGGAATGGAAGGATGATGCCGACTTTGAGACGCATCTGGAGCAGATCATTACACAGAAGTGGCTCGCGCTCTATCCTAACGGCACAGAGGCTTGGACCGAGTTCCGCCGCACGGGTTATCCTAAGCTTACACCTGTGAAAGTGAGCATGGAGTCGACCATCAACGCTGCAAACGGCGAGTTCGTAAAGAAGCTGCGCTATGTGGACGATGAGCTGCGTGAGAATCCGAACGCTTCAGACAAGTCGCTTAATGGCGGCAAGGGTGACGGCATGAACGTCCGCGTATGGTGGGATGCCGGCAACCGATACAAATAAGCTACTGATGTTTAATTAAAGGTGGGCATGTTTCGTGCCCACCTTCAATCTGAAAAATAACAAAACTTTTACAATTTATACATGAGAAAAACTTTTTCATGCATCATTATATTGCTCGCTTCGTTCTTGTGTTTCGCTCACAAGGCGACAGCGGGCATTTTTCGTTCAGACATAGTGATAGCCGGTGGAGGCACCAGTGGGGTTACGGCTGCTGTTCAAGCCGCTCGATTAGGGGCAAGTGTGGTGGTCGTTGAACAGACCACATGGCTGGGAGGCATGCTCACGGCGGCTGGCGTTGGGGCCGTGGATGGCAACTATAACATGCCGGCTGGCTTGTGGGGCGAGTTTCGCGACAGTCTTGCTGCTCATTACGGTTCGCTTGAAGCCTTGAAAACGGGGTGGGTGAGCAACGTGATGTTTGAACCGTCGGTGGGCAACCGCATCTTCCACAACATGGTGGCAAAGGAAAAGGGTGTGACGTTGTGGACCGGGTCGGAGGTTAAGGCGGTGAGCCATAACGGCAACGTGTGGGCTGTCCATGTGGCACGACCAGACGGACAGACGGACACCGTTGAGGCTAAGGTGCTTGTCGACGCTACCGAGCTGGGAGACATCGCCAAGATGTGTGGCGTGCCTTATGATGTGGGCATGGAGAGCCAAGCTGCTACGCACGAAGACATTGCTCCGGCACAGGCAAACAACATTGTGCAAGACCTTACCTATGTGGCTATATTGAAAGATTATGGGCGCGACATGACCATGGAAAAACCTGAGGGGTATAACGCCAACGATTTTGCTTGCTGCTGCATAAACGACAAGTGTATCACGCCGAAGGAGCCTAACCGCCAATGGCCGAAGGACAAGATGGTCACTTATGGCAAGATGCCGGGAGGAAAATATATGATTAACTGGCCCATCGAGGGTAACGACTTTTATGCAAACATGGTCGACATGACGCCAGAGCAACGCAACGAAGCGGTAAGAAAGGCGAAGGCGCACACCATGCGGTTTGTCTATTTCATGCAGCATGAGTTGGGATTCAACACTCTTGCGCTGGCTGATGACGAATATCCTACTGCCGACCGTCTGCCCTTCATGCCTTATCATCGCGAGTCGAGACGCATTCACGGAAAGGTGCGCTTCACGCTTAACCACATGACCGACCCTTATGGACAAGCGCAGCCGCTGTATAGGACCAACATCGCCGTGGGCGATTATCCTGTGGACCATCACCATACACGCTACACGGGCGAGGAGCAGTTGCCCGACCTCCACTTTCATCCCGTGCCGTCGTTCGGCTTGCCGCTCGGCTCGTTGCTGCCTCAGGAGGTGAAGCAACTGGTGGTGGCGGAAAAGTCGGTGTCGGTGTCTAACATAGCCAACGGCTCTACGCGTCTTCAACCTGTCGTCATGCAGATAGGACAGGCTGCCGGTGCGCTTGCTGCCATTGCCGTGAAGCAGAACAAGGGTGTGGATGAGGTGTCTGTAAGGGAAGTGCAGAACGTTCTGCTTGAGGCAGGAGGCTATCTCATGCCCTATGCCGACGTGCCTAAAGACAGCATCTGCTTCAAGCCTTGCCAGCGCATTGGCGCTACGGGCATATTAAAAGGTAAAGGTGTGTCGATCGACTGGCATAACAAAACGTTGTTCCGACCCGACGCGGTTGTGGCGTGGAACGACATCGCTGGTCTGGCAGAGGTCTATCCTTTTGCTGCGAAACTCTTGAGACATGGCGAGGAGGCTTCGTATGTAGAGACAAATGGCCAGTCTGTGGATGGCCAGTCTGTGGGAGAAGCCTTGTCCGTGGATGCCTTGTCTGTGGGAGATGCCTTGTTGCTTGTTTCTGCCATCGCCAAGCAAGAAAAGCTGATGAAACGCTCGGCGGCAATGAAAGTCATGGCATCGTTGGCGAAAGAGTATGATTTCTGCATTGATGACCGACAGCGTAAGATAAAACGTGGCGAGTTGGCTGTCTTGATTGACGGTGTGCTCCATCCGTTCGAAAAGAAACAGGTCGATGTCGAAGGACGGTTCGTGCGTTGAACCGTTGGTATGTGAAATATTTGGGCAACTTGAAAAAATGTCAGTAAATGGCTGATAATTGGCCCGTTTGTGTCATTATGTCAGAACTTCTGTCATGGCCGATGTCAGATAATCTGTGCCGCCGCACCTTTTGGCACACCATTTGTTTATTGATAGGCGAACGTCATCGTGATATGGAAACATAGAATGAGGCGCTCAACGAAAAAATATAAATTCAGAAAATAAAAATAAAAAAATATACAATTATGGGAAAGATTATTGGAATCGACTTAGGTACTACAAACTCTTGTGTTGCCGTGTTTGAGGGCAACGAACCTGTAGTAATAGCTAACAGCGAGGGCAAGCGCACAACTCCTTCTGTTGTTGGTTTCGTAAAAGACGGTGAGCGCAAGGTCGGTGATCCTGCAAAGCGTCAGGCTATCACAAACCCGAAGAACACCGTATATTCAATCAAGCGCTTCATGGGTGAAACCTATGAGCAGTGCTCAAAAGAGGTTACTCGTGTTCCGTTCTCTGTTGTAAACGAGGGTGGCTATCCTCGTGTCGACATCGAAGGACGCAAGTACACTCCGCAGGAAATCTCAGCAATGGTGCTTCAGAAGATGAAGAAGACAGCTGAGGATTATCTCGGTCAGGAGGTAACTGATGCCGTTATCACCGTTCCTGCCTACTTCTCTGACTCTCAGCGTCAGGCCACAAAAGAGGCTGGTCAGATTGCCGGTCTTAACGTTCGCCGTATCGTGAACGAGCCTACAGCTGCCGCTCTTGCTTACGGTGTTGACAAGGCTAACAAGGACATGAAGATTGCTGTGTTCGACCTCGGTGGCGGTACATTCGATATCTCTATCCTCGAGTTTGGTGGTGGCGTGTTTGAGGTGCTTTCTACCAATGGTGACACTCACCTTGGTGGTGATGACTTCGATCAGGTAATCATCGACTGGCTGGTTGGCAAATTCAAGGCTGATGAGGGCATAGACCTTTCTAAAGACCCGATGGCAATGCAGCGCTTGAAGGAGGCTGCTGAGAAGGCAAAGATTGAGCTTTCAAGCACAACTTCTACAGAGATAAACCTCCCCTACATCTCAGCTGAGGGTGGTGTGCCTAAGCACTTGGTTACAACCTTGACCCGTTCACAGTTTGAGCAGTTGGCTCACAACCTCATCCAGGCTTGTCTCGTGCCTTGCCAGAACGCCATGCGCGACGCTAAGCTTCAGACAAGCGACATCGACGAGGTTATCCTCGTAGGTGGTTCAAGCCGTATCCCTGCTGTGCAGACATTGGTTAAGAACTATTTCGGCAAGGAGCCTTCAAAGGGCGTAAACCCCGACGAGGTGGTAGCCGTAGGTGCTTCTATCCAGGGCGCTATCTTGAACAAGGAGAGCGGTGTTGGCGACATCGTGTTGCTCGACGTAACTCCTCTTACTCTTGGTATCGAGACCATGGGTGGCGTGATGACAAAGCTTATCGACGCTAACACCACCATCCCTGCCAAGAAGAGCGAGACATTCTCAACAGCTGTCGACAACCAGACTGCCGTAACGATTCATGTTCTTCAGGGTGAGCGTCCTATGGCTGCTCAGAACAAGAGCATCGGTCAGTTCAACCTCGAAGGCATTGCACCCGCTCGTCGTGGCGTTCCTCAGATTGAGGTTACATTCGATATCGATGCCAACGGTATCCTTAACGTATCGGCTAAGGATAAGGCAACAGGCAAGGAGCAGGCTATCCGTATCGAGGCTTCTTCTGGTCTGAGCAAGGAGGAGATTGACCGCATGAAGGCTGAGGCTGAGCAGAACGCTGCTGCCGATAAGGCTGAGCGCGAGAAGATTGACAAGCTGAACCAGGCCGACTCAATGATCTTCACAACCGAGAACTTCCTTAAGGACAACGGCGACAAGATTCCTGCTGACAAGAAGCCGGGTATCGAGCAGGCTCTCCAGCAGCTCAAGGATGCTCATAAGGCTGCCGATGTAGCTGCTATCGACTCTGCCATCGCTAACCTCAACCAGGTAATGCAGGCTGCTTCTGCCCAGATGTATCAGGGTGGTGCTCAGCCGGGCGCAGGTGCCGGAGCTCAGGGCTTCAGCGGTGCTGACGCAGGTCAGCAGGCTGGCGCTAACAACGCCAAGAGCGACGACACCATCCAGGATGCCGACTTTGAGGAGGTTAAGTAAGTATAGATAACTACCGAAAGGTATAGATAGATAAATCCGCATAGCTCAATGAGTTATGCG